>CAMCBT010000016.1 GCA_945873115.1 uncultured Mitsuokella sp. | reverse complement strand
GCAAGTGGACGTTTGTGCGTGTAGTTTATCATGTCAGCTCCACGGCGGGGGCGGCGTCTGATTTTGTCACGAGGATGCGGTCGATGCGGGCGCGTTCCATGCGGGCTACTTCGAAGGTGAAGCCGTTCCATTCGCATTTCTCGCCCTTTTTCGGGATGTAGCCGAAGTAGCTCATGAGAAAGCCGCCCATGGTCTGGTAGTGGTCGTGGGCCTCGTCCGGCAGCTCGTCGATGTCGAAGCGTTCCTTGAACTCGTCGATGGAGCAGAGGCCGTCGATGCTCCAGGAGTTCTTGCCATTCTGGGTGAACTGGGGGGTGTCCTGCTCCTGTGTCTCGTGGGACTCGGACTCGCCGATAATCTCCCGCATGAGGTCGTCCATGGTGATGAAGCCGATGACGCCGCCGTATTCGTCCAGGACGATGGCCTCGTGGAGGCCCGAGTCCCGGAACTTTTCCAGCACCCGGAAGCTCTCCATGGAGCGGGGGATGAAGAGGGGCTTCTTGATATGGGCTTCCAGGTCGATTTCCTTTTCCGTGAGGGCGGCCAGCAAGAGATCCTTGCTGTAGACCACGCCGCAGAAGTCGTCGAGGCTCTCCCGTCCTACCGGAAAGACCTCCTGGGGGTTCTCCCGAAGGGTGCGGAGGTTCTCCGTCCAGGTGTCGGCCAGGTCGAGCCAGAGCATTTGCGTCCGAGGGGTCATGAGGGCGTAGGCGGTCTGGTCGCTTAGGTGGAAGATGCGATCCACCATGGCCTGCTCTGCCTTCTCGAAGGTGCCGTCCTCCGTGCCCTGCTCGATGAGCTCCTTCACCTCGTCCTCCGTCACCGTGTCCCGCATATCGGGATTGATGCCGATGAGGAGGAGGATGAGGCCCGCCGCCTTGGAGAAAAGGGAGAGGAAGGGGCTGGCGAGGCTTGTGGCGATGGCGAAGAGCTTCCCATAGCGGAGGAGGATGCGCTCCGGCTCCTGGAGGGCGATGCGCTTCGGCAGGAACTCGCAGACGAGGAGGGCCACCAGCGTCACAGCCGCGATGCAGAGGAAGAAGGCGATGCCCTCCGCATGGGGGAGGAAGGGGAGCTGCTCCGAGAGGTAGGGGGCGAAGGAGACAGCGGCCAGCGTTCCGATGAGGATGCTGGTCAGCGTGATGCCCGCCTGGGCCAGCGACAGGGGCGCCTCTGGGTGCTCGAGGAAGTCTAGGGCGAGACTGGCCCGCTCCTCATCCTCCTCGGCGAGGCGCTCCAGGCGCCCCCGGTGGCTCTCGGAGAGGGCCGTCTCCATGAGGGAGAAGAAGGCGCCGGCGATGAATAAAACAAGAAGAAAGAGCAATAGGACTGCGTCCATACTGTCCAAGAAAAATACACATCCTTTATGGTCTAGGGTTGGAAGGGAGCCGGGAAAGCGCATTGGAAATCCGAAGCTCCGGGAAGTGCCCTCCGGAAAACCGCAGAGGGGGGAGGGGGGGCGCACAGCTTTCGTCGTCGTACCAGCGGCCGTTGTCGATGACGACGCCGCCGTGGATGATGGCGGGGGTGGCGCAGGCAATTATATTCTTCCATTATACCGCG
Source organism: uncultured Mitsuokella sp. (assembly GCA_945873115.1). Lineage (GTDB taxonomy): Bacteria > Bacillota > Negativicutes > Selenomonadales > Selenomonadaceae > AWVT01. Next base: position 34,451 of record CAMCBT010000016.1, on the reverse strand, counting down.
AATGGCCGGGAAAATCTATACATTTTCCCCATAGCCTCCGGAAAGGTACGGAAGAAGGATAGAAAAAGCTGTGAAGAAATGTAATTTCTTCACAGCTTCTGCAAGTTATTTGCCTCAATCAATTTGAGGGGGCGATGCCTGCGTTTATTGCCACGAGGGCGACGATGATGCAGGTGATGTAGTAGAGGGCCCAGGGGACGATGTTTGTCCTGATAAGCTTGCCCTCGATGCCCTTGATGGAGATGATGCCCGTCGTTGCGGCGACGGCGACGATGTTGTTGATGCAGATCATGTTGCCGATGGCGCCGCCCTGGTTCTGGAGAGCGATGATGACCGTCGGGGACATATTGAGGAGCTGGGCCGTCTGGAACTGCAACGGGGAGAACATGATGTTCGACACCGTGTTGGAACCGAACATGAAGGCACCGACGCTGCCGATGAAGGTGGCCACGTAGAAGTAGTTGGCACCGGCGAAGTCGGCCACGCCCTTTGCCATGGTCAGCAGCATGGAGTCAAGGCCTGCGCCGTTGATGCTGGAGTAGCGGTACATGTAGACGAGGCCGAAGCCGAAGATCAGGGCGATGGTGGCACCGTAGACCTGCTTGGCGGATTTCGTGAAGATTTCCTTCACCTGGGTGCCGGTGAGGCCGTAGAGGGGGATGGACAGAAGGACGATGAGGATGAAGGGAGCCACGCCCGGGTTGTTCAGGACGGCAAAGTTCCAGCTGGCGCCCTGAACCCCCAGGATGTCCGTGATGGAGAGGACGACGCTCTTGACGGAGTCCTTGAGGCCCAGCTGAGGAATGCGGGTGGCGATGAGCCAGACGGAGACGAAGAGGTAGGGGATCCAGGCCCGGAAGAGGGACATGTCCGACTTCTTCGGCTTCTCCTCGAAGACCTTCTCCTGGGGAACCGCCACGTGGTTGAACCGCCAGATGTCCTTCGGCATGAGGAAGCCCGCCTTTGCTGCGCCGATGAGGACGAAGACCGTGATAGCGGCAGCAGTCAGCGATGTGATCTCCGAGCCGATGAACCTTGCGAGAAGCAGGTAGAAGATATCAAAGACAACGGCCGTGAAGATGCAGAAGGGGAGCACCGGCAAGGCGTCGGAGAACTTCTTCTCCTTGCCGAACATGCGAGTGACGATGCCCACCACCAGGAAGATGATGAAGAGAGCGCCCACCGCCATGCCGAGGGCGGAGAAGAAGGAGAGGCCGAGTTTCCAGGCCTCGACATCCGCGACACCGCTGGCGGTGAGCATCTCCCGAACGATATCCGTGGCGGCGTTCGTCGGAGTGCCGGCGGCACCGAAGGGGACCGGGGTCGAGTTCAGGATAAGGCAGGAGACGGCAGCTGCCATCGGGGGGAAGCCCAGACCGATGAGCAGAGGCGCCGCAATGGCGGCCGGGGTGCCGAAGCCTGCGGCGCCCTCGATGAAGGCGGAGAAGGCAAAGCCCACGATGATGAGCTGGATGCGGGCATCCTCGGTGATGCCATTGAACATGCCCTGGATGCGTTCCATGGCGCCGGAGCGATCCAGGGTGTTCATGAGGAGGATAGCGCCGAAGATGATGAGCAGGGTATCGATAGAGCCCAGGAAGCCTGCGATGGAGTAGGCGGCAATATCGAGTAGGTTCATCTGCCAGACGAGGATGCCGATGAGGACAATCACAAACCATGCAATCGGCAGGACCCGCTTGGCGGACTGGTTGAAAGCGACCGTCAGGATGATGGTCAGGATGATGGGGATAGCAGCAATCAAAGCATGCATACGGTACCACTCCTATTCTTGTCAGAAATCTCGTTCTTTTCCGAAGGCTTTTTTGAAAGGCATCCCGCAGACGGGACGCCTTTCAATCCCTAGGTCCTCAATTACTTTTCAATGGCTTCCGCAAGGATATCCGCAATATGCTTTACGTGGACGTTCGGCAGCTGCTTGTCGAGGCCGCCGGCAATCTGCATCATGCAGGCGGGGCACGCCACGGCGCAGATTTCTGCCCCCGTGTCCTTGATATTTGCTACCTTCTCCTTTAGGAGGGGCATGGAGATTTCCGCGTACTTGACGCCGAAGGCGCCGGCCATGCCGCAGCACTTGTCGGAGTTCTTCATCTCCACGAAGTCTACGCCCTGCGTGGACTCGAGAAGGTCTCTGGGCTGCTTGCGGATGCCGAGGCCGCGGCTGATATGGCAGGAGTCGTGGTAGGTGACCTTCTGGCCGCCCGGGGCCTTCTTGAGGCGCCCTTCCTTCTCGTAGAGTTCCGCCACGAGATCCGTGAACTCCCGCACCTTCGAGCTGAACTTCTTCACCTTCTCCAGCATGGAGGGGTCATCCTCGAAGAGCTGTACATACGTCTTTTCGAGGGTCTCGGTGCAGGTGGGGCAGGCGGAGACGATGGCATCCGGGTTTTCCGCCAGGATGGCCTCGATGTTCTGCTTGGCGAGCTTTCGGCCTGTATCCCGGTCGCCCATGCCCATGGCGGGCTTGCCGCAGCAGCTCTGGGCCTCCGGGAAGGCGACGGCGACGCCGGCATCCTGCAGGACCTTCACCACGTTCTCCGCCGTATCCGGGAAGACGAAGTCCATGTTGCAGCCGGAGAAGAAGGCGACCTTCAGCTTCGGGTTCGCCGGATTCTTCTCAAGAAGCTTCTTGGCCCGGTCACGGAAGGGCACGGCGGCGATGGCCGGCAGGCTCCTGTCCTTCGTGAGCCCCGCGAAGAAGAGGGGCAGATGGCGGATGAACTTGCCGCTCTTGACGGGCGCCTGGGCCTTGGAGCCGATGCGCAGGAGCGTGTGGAAGAGCTTCCGGTTTGAGAGGATGCTCTGGAAGGCCACCTTCTCCGGGAGCGGCATGCCGTTGGCCTTGACGTTGCGGTTCCGGAGCTCGTCGATGAGGTCCGGAATGGGAATCTTGCCCGGGCAGATTTCCACGCACTTGCGGCAGCCGATGCAAAGATCGCTGAACTGGGAGAAGTCCTTCAGGCCGTTGCCGAGAAGGCCCGTCAGGATGGCGCCGATGCCGCCGGAGTAGATGTGGCCGTAGACGTTGCCGCCCACCAGCGTCCAGATGGGGCAGACGTTCAGGCAGGAGGCGCAGCGGACGCAGTGGAAGGCCTCCTGGAATTTCGGATCCTTTGCGGCCTCCAGGCGGCCGTTGTCCAGGAGGATGACGTAGACCTTCCGGTCCTTCTCCACCCACTTGCCGTCTTCCTTCACCATGACCGGATTCGCTCCGTCCACCATGGTCATGTAGCTGGTCATCTTCTGGCAGGTGCCGTTCCTAGGCAGGAGCCGGAGGATCTTTGCCGCATCCTCGATCTTCGGGATGAGCTTCTCGTAGCCGATGAGGATGACCTGGATGCGGGGGAGCGTGGTGACGATGCGGGCGTTACCCTCGTTCGTCACCAGGCCGATGGCACCGTTCTCCGCGATGCCGAAGTTGGCGCCCGTCATGCCGATGTCCGCATTCAGGAATTCCTCCCGGAGAACCTGGCGAGCCGTCTGCACCATGAAGGGGATATCGCTGGGGATATCCTTGTTGAGTTCCTTGGAGAAAAATCCGGCGCACTGCTCCTTATTCAGGTGGATTGCGGGCATGACCATGTGGGAGGGGTGCTGCCCGGCGACGGAAAGCATCCATTCGCCCAGATCCGTCTCCCGGATGTGGATGCCCTTGTCCGTGAAGTACTCATTGAGGCGGATTTCCTCGCTGGCCATGGACTTGGACTTGGCGATGCGCTTGACGTTGTTTTCCCGGCAAATCTTCAGAAGGTACTCCTTGACGGCGTCCCCATCCTTTGCCCGGAAGACCTCGCAACCCCGCTTCTTTGCCTCGCTCTCGAACTGATCCGCCAACTCCGTCAGGTGCTGGACGGAATAATGCTTCATCTGGGCGAGATCTGTGCGGAGGGCCTCGATGTCCTCCCCCTCATAGGACTTGAGGCGGGCTCCCGGGTACTGCTCGGCGAACTTTCCCAGCGCCGTGCGCAGGACGTTGTCGTGGAGCTTTTCATCTATTTCTTTATGTAGGTTTCTTGCAGCCATGATGGTTTCCTCCTGCTTAGGCTTCGTCGATTGCGATGATAAAGAAGCGGCTCGGGCCGTGGACGCCGAGGGTCAGCACCCGCTCGATGTCCGCCGTGCGGCTTGGGCCCGTGATGAAGCCCATGTGGCCCTTCTTGAAGCCCTTCGCGATAATCTTGAAAGCGGTGGAAACATTTTCCGTAATATAGTTGGAATTTAGGAAGACGATGTGGACGGGGGGCAGCATGCCCACCACTCGGGCCTCGTAGGAGTAGGTGTCGACGCAGACGCTTCCCGTCTCGCCCACGCCGAACTCTGCGCAGGAAAAGCCCACGTCCGCCGTCGGCGCATGCTCGGCGATTTCATATTTATCCGTGTAGACCGGGTGAGCGGCGGTGTTGAGGCCTGCGTAGATTTCCGCCAGCTTCGGGTTTTCCTCGCCGCCCACGGCGATGATGCTCTTCGGGTCGAACTCCTTCAGGATGGTGTCGATTTCCTTCTTCGCCGCATCGTAGTCCTTGACCCGGTGGATTTCCGCCGAGGCGGCCTTGGCATTCGCCTCGAACTTGTCCCACCATTTCGGATCGATGGTCTCCTTTGAGAAGAGTTCCGGCCAGTTCTCATAAACCTTTTTCATTGAAAGCCCTCCTAAATGAAGCTGTATCTCTTCACATTGTTGGCATTTTTGCTCGGATACACAGATTCATCCGATAAATAAATACAAGACCATTATATATATTTATTGCAATCCAGTCAATAGATTATCGTGAAAAATGTCGTTTTTTCTTTTGTTGCGTGACAATTCGAAAAGGACAGAGAATGATGGAAATGGGGGATAAAGCGGGTGTTTGGGGGATAATACCTGCAAAGTACGCATTAAATCCGTATAAAACAGTAAGTTTTCCCAAGGCTGGTCGTGGAAATGCGCAGAAATGTCAAACAAGATGAGAGGGAAAATAAATTATCACAATGATACGATAAGTTATTTTCTTCACAATGTATACAAACGCGAAAAAATGCGCTAGAATATAAGCCATGATAAGTATGATGAATTGAAACAAGGGGGAGCACAATGGATATTCTCGTTTGTATCAAGCAGGTGCCTGGATCCAACAAGGTTCAGGTGGATCCGGTCACGGGCGTCCTGAAGCGCGATGGCGCGGATTCCAAGATGAATCCGTATGACCTATTTGCCCTTGAGGCAGCCTTCCGCCTTCGGGAGCAGTATGGCGGCAAGGTCAATGTCATCACCATGGGGCCGCCCCAGGCGAAGGCCGTCCTCTACGAGGCCTTTGCCATGGGCGCCGATGAGGGAGCTCTCATCACGGATCGCCAGTTCGGCGGCGCGGACGTGCTTGCCACCAGCTACACCCTTTCCCAGGGCATCCGGAAGTTCGGCATGCCGGACCTCATCCTCTGCGGCCTCCAGACGACGGACGGCGACACGGCCCAGGTGGGGCCGGAGATCTCCGAGGATCTCGGCATCCCCTGCGTCTGCAACGTGAAGAAGATCGAGGAGGTCAAGGACGGTGCTATCATCGTTGACATGGACATGCCCGAGGACATCGAGCGGGTCAAGGTCGCCTTCCCCTGCCTCCTGACGGTGGAGAAGGACATCAATGAGCCCCGCCTCCCGAGCTATTTAAGGAAGCAAAAGACGAAGGATCAGCCCATCGCCTCCTACATCCTCATCGACATGGAGGACAAGAACCCGAAGCACTACGGCCTCTCCGGCTCCCCGACCCAGGTGGAAAAGATCTTCCCGCCGCCGATGGACAAGAAGCACGAGACCTGGACGGGAAGCGGCGAGGAGCTCGCCACAAAGATGCAGGCCCTCCTGCATGAGAAGAAGTTCATCGGCTGACGGAAAGGGAGAGTCGAGATTATGGGAAAGCTCGTTGTCCATCAGGACAAGATCAAGGATATCCAAGAATTTATGAAAATCTGCCCCTTCGGCGCCATGGAGGAAAAGGACGGCAAGCTGGAAATCAATGCCGCCTGCAAGCTCTGCAAGCTCTGCGTCCGGAAGGGTGGCGGAGCCATGGAGTTCGTGGAGGAGGATGAGGGCCCGAAGGTCAACAAGGACGAGTGGCGCGGCATCACCGTCTATGTGGACCACGTGGGGGGCCGCATCCATCCGGTGACCCTGGAGCTAATCGGCAAGGCGAAGGAGCTGGCGGCGAAAATCAACCATCCCGTCTATGCCCTCTTCATCGGCGACGGCATCAAGGACAAGGCGGAGGAGCTTCGCCACTATGGGGTGGACAAGGTCTTCGTGGCGGAAAATAAGGCCCTCGAGTCCTTCAACATCGAGGCCTATACGAATGTCTTCGCCCGCTTCGTGCGGAAGGTAAAGCCCACGGCTATCCTGGTGGGGGCGACCCCGGTGGGCCGCCAGCTGGCGCCCCGCGTCGCCGCCCGCTTCAAGACGGGCCTCACCGCCGACTGCACCATCCTCGACATGCGGGAGAATACGGATCTTGTCCAGATTCGCCCGGCCTTCGGCGGCAACATCATGGCGGAGATTCTCACCACCCGCACCCGTCCCCAGATGGCCACGGTGCGCTATAAGATTATGGATGCCCCGGAGCGCAGCGACTCTGCCTCCGGCGAAATCGAGATGCTGGAGGTTCCGGCAGAGGATCTGAAGACGAGCATCGAGGTGCTCTCCGTCACGCCGAAGGCAAAGGAGAAGTCCATCGAGAATGCCGATGTCCTCGTGGTGGCAGGCCGCGGCGTCAAAAAGAAGGAAGACCTCAACCTGCTCCGGGATCTGGCGGATGCCCTGGGCGGTGAAATCGCCTGCACCCGTCCCCTGGTGGAGGGGGGCTGGATGGATGCCAAGCACCAGATCGGTCTCTCCGGCCGCACGGTTCGCCCGAAGCTCCTCATCACCTGCGGCGTCTCCGGAGCCATCCAGTTCGTGGCGGGCATGGATCACTCGGATCTCATCTTCGCCATCAACTCCGACCCGAAAGCATCTATCTTCAAGGTAGCAAACTACGCCGTCGTCGGTGATCTCTACGAAATCGTGCCGGCCCTCATAGAGCGCATCAAAAAAGGAGGATCCATCCATGCCTGATTACAAGAAGATAACGGCCGAGGACATCAAGGTCTTCCGGGAGATTACCGACGAAGAGCGCGTCCTCGTGGGCGATACTATCAATGAGGAATACAGCCACGACGAGCTGAGCTCCGAGAAAGCCTGGCCGGATGTGGTGGTGCGGGTCAAGAGCACCGAGGAAGTCTCAAAGCTCATGAAGTACGCCTACGACAACAACATCGTCGTGACGCCCCGGGGTGCCGGCACGGGCCTCGTGGGGGCCGCCGTCGCTGTGGAGCACGGCCTCATGATCGATATGACCCTCATGAACAATATTCTGGAGCTGGATGAGGACAACCTGACCCTCACGGTGGAGCCGGGCGTGCTCCTGATGGAAATTGCCGCCTATGTGGAGGAGCGGGGCTACTTCTATCCGCCGGATCCGGGCGAGAAGTCGGCGACGATTGGCGGCAATATCTCCACGAACGCCGGCGGCATGCGGGCCGTGAAGTACGGTGTCACCCGGGACTTTGTGAGAGGCCTGACCCTGGTCCTGCCCGATGGCAAGGTCCTTGAGGTGGGCGGCAAGGTCGTGAAGAACAGCTCCGGCTACAATCTCCGGGATCTCATCGTGGGCTCCGAAGGCACGCTGGCCTTCGTCACGAAGGCCGTGCTCCGGCTGCTGCCGCTCCCCCAGAAGAACGTGAGCCTCCTCATCCCCTTCCCGACGCTCGCCCAGGCCATCGGCACCGTGCCGAAAATCATCCAGTCGAAGGCCATCCCCACGGCCATCGAATTCATGGAGCGGGAGGTCATCGTAGACTCGGAGGAGTATCTCGGCCGTCCCTTCCCGGATAAGAGTGCCGATGCGTATCTCCTCTTGAAGTTCGACGGCGCTTCCGTCCAGGAAATCGAGAACGCCTACGACGGCGTAGCGAAAATCTGCCTGGAGCACGGGGCCATCGATCTCTTCATCGCCGACACGGATGAGCGCAGCACCCCCATCTGGAAGTCCCGCGGCGCCTTCCTAGAGGCCATCAAGGGCTCCACCACGGAGATGGACGAGGTGGACGTGGTGGTTCCTCGCAGCCATGTCAATGAATTCGTGGAGTACGTCCACGGCCTCCAGAAGGAGCTGAAGATCCGCATCAAGAGCTTCGGCCATGCGGGCGATGGCAACCTCCATGTCTACATCCTCCGGGATGATATGGATGATGCCAAGTGGAAGGAAATGCTGGAAAAGGCCATGGAGCTCATGTACAAGAAGGCCCATGAGCTGGAGGGCCAGGTATCCGGCGAGCACGGCATCGGCCTAGCAAAGCGCCCCTACCTGAAGGAGTCCCTGGATCCGGAGGCCTTGGCCCTCATGCGCCGCATCAAGGCCGCCTTCGACCCGAAGAATATCTTGAATCCCCATAAGGTCTGCCAGGCATAAGGTGCGGCAAGCCTTGACATCCCTCAGATGCAAAGAGGCACCTGTCTGCGAGGTGAGGAAAAGCGAGGAGACCGAAAGGCTCCTCGCTTTTTTGAGACCCTGTGGGAGAAGAAGAAAGGATACGCCTATGGCAGAAGAAAGAGAAACGACGCGCACAGAAGCCGTCACAAGGCGCATCATGAAATACATCCGCCAAAGCCGCATGGGGCCGGGGATGCGGCTTCCTACGGAGACGGCCTGCATGGAGCTCTTCGGTGTCTCCCGCAGTACCCTGCGGGAGGCGGTGAAGATGCTCGTCGCCCGGAATATCCTGGAGACCCGGCAGGGCTCCGGCATGTTCGTGTCCCCCCGGCAGGGCATTCCCGACGATCCCCTGGGGCTTTACTTCATCTACGACGACATCCGGCTGGATCTCTTAAATGTCCGGCTGCTCATCGAGCCCACGGTGGCAAAGCTGGCGGCGGAACGGGCGACGGCTGCGGAAATCCTCGCCATCCGTGAGGCGGCGGAGCGGACGGAAAAATGCATCGAGGCGGGGGTGCGGTACGGGGAGGCGGATATGGCCTTCCACCGGACGCTGGCGGCGGCCAGCGGGAACCGGGTTATCGCCCGCCTTGCCGTCGCCATCGAGCAGTCCATCGAGGAGAACATCGCCTACGCCGGCGGCTTCACGGAGGTCAATACCATGCATTTCCACAGGAAAATCGTGGAGGCCGTGGAGACGCGCAATGGCATGCAGGCCTATTACTTCATGACCCGCCATCTCGCGCTCTTCCGGGAGCGCTTTGACGAGAAAGAAGAGACCCGCGCCATTGACAATGCATGAAAATACGGCTATGATGGGGGCGTAGCAGCAACACGAGCCCATGAGGAGTGGAAGCATGAAAACGTACAGCCCAGTCAAGTCCGGCAAGGTCCGCGAAATCTATGAGGTGGAGGACGGCCTCATCATGGTGGCCACGGACAGGGTTTCCGCCTTTGATCACATCCTGAAGAACAAGATCACGAAGAAGGGCGCAGTCCTCACCCAGATGTCGAAGTTCTGGTTCGATCTCACAAAGGATATCGTGCCGAACCACATGCTCACGGTGGACAACAGCGAGATGCCTGCGTTCTTCCAGCAGGAGGAGTTTCGCGGCAAGAGCATGAAGTGCAAGAAACTCACCATGATTCCCATGGAGTGCATCGTCCGGGGCTACATCACCGGCAGCGGCTGGGAGAGTTATCAAAAGGACGGCACCGTTTGCGGCATCAAGCTCCCCGCCGGCCTCAAGGAGTCGGAAAAGCTCCCGGAGCCCATCTTCACCCCCTCCACGAAGGCGGAGATCGGCGACCATGACGAGAACGTCTCCCTGGAGGAGGGCGCCAAGGTCCTCGAAAAAACCTTCCCGGGCCACGGCCTGGAGTACGCCAAGAAGGTGGGGGAGCTGACGCTCGCCATCTACAAGAAGTGCGCCGACTATGCCCTGAAGCGCGGCATCATCATCGCCGACACGAAGTTCGAGTTCGGCCTCGATGAGGCGGGCAATATCGTGCTGGCCGACGAGGTGCTGACGCCGGATAGCTCCCGCTTCTGGCCTCTCAAGGGCTACGAGGCCGGAAAAGGACAGCCCTCCTACGACAAGCAGTTTGTCCGCGACTGGCTGAAGGCCAACCCCAATAGCGACTACAACCTCCCCCAGGAGGTCATCGACAAGACGATTGCCAAGTATATCGAAGCCTATGAAAAGCTGACGGGAGAGAAATTCTCCTTCTGAGGCATCCCCAAAATATTCTCGCCCGCGAGTCTCTGCGTTGCTGCAGGGCCGCGGGCGATTTTTGATGAAGAAGGTCACGAGAGCGGTGGGGGAGATTTTGCGAAATGTAGGTTTGTCAATGATATAACGTCGGCGTATCATAAGGCTGAGGAGGGCGCTTCTTCTTCGTAGATACGGGCTTCTTGCGCAATCCAAGCGCACGAAGAGCCGGTATAAAGAGAGGGGGTGGCGCGTATATCCGTGTTTACGCCTGAGCTTTCCATAGAGTTCGCAGGGGGTTATGTCAGGGTTTCGACGGACAAGGTTCAATACCCACATGATTTCTTCGTTGGTATGTGCTAAACCTACACACGCATCCACGCAAATCTGCGGCATCTCGCTTTAATCATCGCTTCCTTTATGCTATAATAGGGAATATATCAAGGACAGCGACTCTGTGGCATGGAGCCGCTTTTCTGGTATGTGAATGAGAACGTATCCGATACGAATTTCTCTTTTTGAGGTGTTTGATTTTCATGCGGCTGTACAGAACTTGTGTTATAATGCTTGAAAAGAACTTCTACAAGAACGGAGAAACAGACCATGAATGACAGACATGCTCTTGCTGTGGGAGAAACAGCGGAGGGGCAGTCAATTCTTTTGAATCAACTGGAATGGAAGCCGAAAACAGGGCTGCTCCCGACAAAACATACAAGAAAGACATTGCCGTTTATGCATCAGGCCGTTGCAATGCGCGTAGAAGAGGTCAGAAAACTGGCAGACCAGCTTGGGCTGCGCGAGGTACATATCAACAATCGACGCTATCTTGGCAATAAGTATGCTCTTTCGGACTTCATTCGTCGGACAGTAGAAGTCCATTGCCGGGGGGTATCTGTTGTAGCAGATGTCTTCAGTGGGACGGGAGCTGTCGCGAATGTTTTCCGAGACAAGCAGCTTATTACAAATGACCTGCTCTACAGCAACTATCTTGCGCACATCGCATGGTTTTTACCTGAGGAGTATTCCTGCACAAAAATTCTATGCACCATCTATGACTACAATCAAGTGCAGACAGATGAAGAGAACTATATGCGGAAGAATTTCGCAAATACGTTTTTTTCTGCAACAGATTGCAGCAAAATTGGCTGGATTCGCGAGGATATTGAAAAGCAATATCGCAAAGGGGGACTCAATTTCAAGGAGTATGCTATCCTCGTCACTGCTTTGCTCTATGGGATGGACAGGATAGCCAACACGGTTGGACACTACGATGCCTATCGGCGCAATGCAGCCTATGAGAAGCACCTTGTTGTTCCCGTTATCCTGCCAGAGAAAACATGCAATCCGGGAAATCTATGTTTTAATGAGGATGCTAATGCGCTAATCAGTCGCATCGAATGTGACTTGCTCTACCTTGACCCACCCTATAATTCCCGGCAGTACAGCGACGCATACCATGTCCTGGAAAATGTGGCTCGATGGGAAAAACCTCCGGTTCATGGAGTTGCTCGGAAAATGGACAGGGGCAAGCTTAAGAGCGCCTATTGCCGCAAGGATGCGGCCCAGGCCTTTGAGCAGCTCATTCAGTCAGCAAGGGCTCGTTATGTCCTTCTTTCCTACAACAATATGCAGGAAAAAGGGAACGACCGCTCCAATGCAAAGATATCCGATGAGGATATCATGCGCATTCTGCAGGCGAAGGGAAAAGTCACGGTTTTTGAGGAGTCCTACAAGAGTTTTTCCACGGGAAAATCGGATATCCGGGGAAATAAGGAGCGGCTCTTTCTATGTGAGGTCAGCGATTTTGAATCGGGAAAAAACATTGCGAGCCCCTTTAATTACACGGGCGGGAAATACAAGCTTCTTCCGCAGATCCAGCCACTTTTTCGGAAAACTGAAGTCTTTTATGATATGTTTGCTGGTGGTGGCAATGTCGGTGTGAACAGCGATGCAAAGAGAATCTATCTCAATGATAAAAACACCCAGCTGATACGCTTGATGAAATATATCCAGAAAACACCGACGGAAGAGCTCGTAAAGGCTGTGGAACACACCATAGAGATTCATGGGCTCTCGAATACATCGCGGGACGGATATACGCGCTATGGCTGCAACAGTGCAGGGGGCCTTGCAAAATGGAATCGCGAGGGCTTTCTGCACCTTCGGGATCAGTACAACCAGACAGTCAAGGAGGGGCATCCTGACCCGTTGCTATTGTATGTTCTGATTGTATTTTCTTTCAATAATCAGATTCGCTTCAATCGGAATGGTGCATACAATCTTCCAGTGGGTAAACGGGATTTCAATGATAGGATGAAGGCGAAGCTTTGGAGTTTCTCAGAGGCTTTGAAACGAAAGGATATCCAGCTGGAGAACAAGGACTTTCGCGCAATTTCGCTGGAGGAGTTTCCAGCTCCGACCTTCTTTTATGCGGATCCACCGTATCTGATTACAGAAGCGACCTACAATGAAAATGGTGGCTGGTCAGAGACGGAGGAGAAGGCCCTTTTGAAATTCCTTGATCGGGTGAATGAACAGGGACACTATTTTGCACTTTCAAACGTACTGGAGAGCAAGGGCAAGACGAATAGCCTTCTCTCCGATTGGGTGCAAGCACGCGGCCATATCTGTACAGTCCTCGAGAAGACCTATGCCAATAGCAACTATCAGCGAAAAAAACGCGATAGCATCACGGTCGAGGTATTGCTTACGAATTATACGCCATAAGGAGAAACGGCATGGCAACGGCTCCACAAAGAATCTCTTATAAAAGCTTCTGCTTCGTCATCGGCACGACAAGCTTCCGCGTAAAAAAACTAAATATGATGATAGAGCAGCAGCTGCGTCTGCTGCAGTCGCTTTATGAGGAGATCACGGAAACTTCGGAGTGGGTATGGGATTCTTCCTTGCAGGAGCGTTACTATGACCTTATGAAGCGAGCAGGCTTCCTTACAGGGACTGCGGCACGGAAGGATAAGGACGCAAGGGAAAAGACCTCTGGCCTGGTGGAAATCGGACTGTTGACGAAGGACCGGCGGATAACGGAAGCAGGTCGCGCTCTTCTGGAGATTGTGGGAGAAGGAACCTATCAGGATTCCAACATTTTTCAGATTAAAAAGGACAGCTACCTTTATTTGCGGCAGCTGCTGAAGACGAGCTGTGCAGTGGATGCGGCCCGGGTGCGCCCTTTCCTCGTTACGGTGCGATGCCTCCTGGAACTGGAGAAGCTCACCTATGATGAGTTTTGCTATTTCGTGCAGATGATGTGTGATGAGAAGAGCGCAGAGGAGCTCATCGAATCCATTCGGTCCTATCGCAAGGGCGAGAAGACGGTTGATGAGGTTATCTATAATCATCTCATGCGCATGGAAAACTACCAGCAGGCGTCAAAGCTCTTTTCGGAGGCACCGAAGGTCACAGAGGAGCTCATCGGCCAAATCGGCATGAATCGGAAGAGTGGGAAGTATGACAAAGCCTATTTCCCACTCTATCGATGCATCAAGCGAGTCTTTCTGGAGCAGGCAGATAGCTGTGAAGAGCTTCTCGAAGTGACAAAGGGACTCAAGCAGGCAGGCATCCTATGGCGCGATTTGCTTTTCCAGACGACGAGCAAACAAAGCGTCCGCAAGGGCGGACGGGAAGTGCTTCGGGCAGATTCTCCCTTTCTATCCTGTGAGAATGAAGCCAGCCTACAGGAGGTGTTCTTCCGTTATCTGCATGTTTTCAAGGCAAAGCTGACGCTAAAGGACTACTTTGATTTGAACCGCCGCTATCTCAGCCTTTCGGATGCGATTGTATTCGAGGATGGGACGCTCACACTGGACCTTGCCCCGAAATATTTCTTTCAGGAGGTCATGAAGGGACTGACGGGCGACACATTTACCGCCTCGGACAAGCTCATGGCAGATACGTCTCTTTCGGAAATCTCTCCTGTGCTTGCGGTGCGTCCGGAGGATATCTACGCAAAGCTTAGCCGGGATATTGGCATCGACATCGAGAATGCAGAGCAGGCCCAAAGCTATGTGGAGGCGGAGAGGATCAGGCGCTTCAATGAGCTCATTGACAAGAAGTTTTCGGATGCAACGCTTTCCGAGCTGCTTGCCTGCTTTGAAAAGCGAGAAGATGCACGCATTGAGGAGCTAGTCACAGACGAGGCCACGATACCGACTATATTCGAGTATATTCTTGGAATCGTTTGGTACAAAGTAAGCGAGCGCCAGGGAAATATTTTGGAGTTCATGAACCTGTCTTTGGAGGCAAACCTTTTGCCAAAGACTCATGCGGCAGGCGGTGATGCGGATATCGTCTATAAATATGATTCTTGCGCTGATTATCCGAAGCATGCGCTTTTGATAGAGGCGACGTTGGCAGATGGGAGCAACCAGCGACGCATGGAGATGGAGCCGGTATCAAGACATCTGGGAGACTATCGCATTCGTTCCGATAACCCATTTGACTACAGCCTGTTCATAAGCACCTATCTGGACAAGAATGTTGTGTCAGACTTCCGCTATCGGAAAATCATTCCCTACACAAAGGATGGCAAGACGATAACGGGCATGAAAATTCTCTCCATGGATACGAAGACCCTTCAGAAAATCGTAGAGAACAAGGTGCGCTACAGGACACTCTATAAAACCTTCGAGAAATATTACAGTATGCCCCTTGAGGCAGATGCATGGCAGGATGGTCGCGTGAAGTCCGGTTATCCGGTCACGGTGAAATGGCAGGATCATATGGTCAATGAGGCGGTGTCTTCTTACGCGATTGAAGCAGATTCTTTCTTGAGAAAGGAGAATCAGGCCGTTCTTGCAGAATCCATCGCAGAATTGGATGCGGGCAAGGGGCAAGAATGGGCTTTGATAGAGGATTGACGTTGATATTTGGACTGTTCTGCATCGCTCAGTGTGGAGCAGTCTTTTTTTGCGCGTGGGGGATTTTGCGAAAATTCTTGACGAATGGACAGGTGTATTTTATAATAGGAACATCGTTTTGCGGGTTTTGACAACTTGCAATATAGATTCGAAAGGGAGGAATCCTACGTGTTCAACAGCAAGAAATTGCGCCTGGGCCTTGCGCTCCTGGGGACAGCTCTCATAAGCTCCGTCCTTGCGGGATGCGGCGGTCAGGCAGACTCCAACACCATAAAGGTCGGTGCGAATTTCGAGATGACAGGCAACGTGGCCAACTATGGCTCCGCCACCCTCGACGGCCTGAAGCTCGCCATCGACGAGGTCAACGATGCCGGTGGCATCGACGGCAAGAAGATTGAGATTGTCACGGCGGACAACAAGTCCGAGGCCTCGGAGGCGGTCAATGCGGCCACGAAGCTCATCTCCGATGACAAGGTCTCCGTCATCGTGGGCCCGGCGGTCACGGCGAACGTCATCGCCGAGTCCCAGGTGGCAACGGATAACAAAATCCCCATCATCGCGCCGGACGCCACGAGCCCCGATGTGACGGTGGAAAATGGCCAGGTGAAGCCCTTCGTCTTCCGCTCCTGCTTCATCGACCCCCAGCAGGGCACGGTCATGGCGAAGTTCGCCGCCGAGAACCTGAAGGCAAAGACGGCCGTCATCTACGTGGACAACAGCACCGACTACTCCAAGAGCCTCGGCAAGGTCTTCAAGGAGAAGTTCGAGGCGGCCGGTGGCAAGGTCCTCGCTGAGGAGGCCTTCCTCGCAAAGGATCAGGACTTCAAGGCGACGCTGACGAACCTCAAGGCAGCAAATGCCGATGTCATCTTCGTCCCGGCCTACTACGAGGAGGTCGGCAAGATCGTGAAGCAGGCCAGGGAGCTTGGCATCACGGCGCCTATCCTCGGTACGGACGGCTGGGATGACCCGAAGGTCGCCGACATCGCCGGTGCCGACGCCCTCAACAATACCTACTTCTCCACCCACTACTCCGACAAGGACGAGAGCGTGAAGCCCTTCGTGGAGGCCTTCAAGGCAAAGTACGGCCACATGCCGAATGTCTTCGCCGCCCTCGGCTACGATGCCGGCAAGATCCTGGTAGATGCCATCAAGCGCGCCGGCAGTGCAGACCCGGAGAAGATTCAGAAGGCTCTTGAGGAGACGAAGGATCTGAAGGTGGGCACGGGCACCATCACCATGGACAAGGATCACAACCCGATCAAGCAGGCCGTCATCCTGGAAAACAAGAATGGCGACCGCGTCATGGTCGCGAAGATCATGCCGGAATAAATTCGCTATCGGTCAAAGAGGATGAGGTCGCATACGCGGCCTCATTTTCGATTTTCTTGGAAGGTAGGTCGAGCAAACCGCCTATTCCAAAAGGAAAGGAACAATATGGAACTTCTGCAACAGGTGGTGCAGCAGCTCATCAATGGCATATCGCTGGGGAGCATCTACGCTCTCATAGCCCTCGGCTACACGATGATTTACGGCATCATAAAGCTCATCAACTTCGCCCACGGCGATATCTACATGGTGGGTGCCTACATCGGCTTCTTTGCCATCACCCAGGGAGGCTTCTCTGTGGTGGGGGCCCTCCTCATCTCCCTCGTCACCACCGGGCTTCTCGGCATGCTCATCGAGCGCATCGCCTACAAGCCCCTGCGGCGAGCACCCCGTATCTCCGTCCTCATCACCGCCATCGGCGTCTCTTTTTTCATCGAGTATACCAGCATGTACTTCGTCTCCCCAACGCCCAGGACCTTTCCCCAGATGTTCGGCGACGTGGCTGTGAGCTTTGCGGGCATCGTCATAAACGGCCAGCAGATGCTCATCCTTGGCATCACCGCCGTCCTCATGGTGCTCCTCACCTACATCGTCCAGAAGACGAAGACGGGCAAGGCCATGCGGGCTGCCTCCTTTGACACGGAGACGGCGGAGCTCATGGGCATCAACTCCGACCGCATCATCTCCATCACCTTCGGCATCGGATCGGCCCTCGCTGCCGTCGCCGGCGTCCTGGTGGGCATCTACTACAACTCCATCGACCCCCTCATGGGCATCATGCCGGGCCTGAAGGCCTTCGTGGCAGCCGTCCTTGGGGGCATCGGGATCCTCCCGGGCGCCGTGGTGGGCGGGCTCATCCTCGGGGTGGTGGAGGCCCTCGTCTCGGGCTTCTTCTCCTCCACCTTCCGGGATGCGGCAGCCTTTGCCATTCTCATCCTCGTGCTTCTCGTCCGGCCCTCCGGCCTCTTCGGGAAGAACACGAAGGAAAAGGTTTGAGGAGGTGGCAGTATGAATCTCCTACGCAAAAACGACCTGAAGATGCTCGTATTCTCCCTGGTGCTCTTTGGAGTGCTCCAGGTGCTCATCTCCGAGCGTATCCTCTCCTCCTTCTGGCAGCTGAATCTCGTCATCATCGGCATCAACATCATGCTGGCGGCCAGCCTGAACCTCATCAATGGCTACACGGGCCAGTTCTCCCTGGGCCATGCGGGCTTCATGGCAGTGGGGGCCTACGTGGGGGTCGTCCTCACCACGAACTTCGGCGTAGCCTTCCCCGTGGCCCTGGTGGCAGGCGCCATTGCCGCAGGCTTTCTGGGCTTCCTCATCGGCCTGCCGACGCTCCGCCTCCGGGGGGACTACCTCGCCATCGCCACCCTGGGAATGGGGGAAATCATCCGCATCGTCATCATGAACATCCAGTACGTGGGCGGCGCTGCGGGCTTCAAGGGGATACCCCACCACACCACCTTTGCCTGGGTATTCTTCCTCATGCTCTTCACCCTCTTCTTCATCAAGAACTTCGTGAATAGCGCCCATGGCCGGGCCTGCCTCGCCATCCGGGAAAATGAGATAGCCGCCGAGTCCATGGGGGTCAACACCACCCGGTACAAGGTCATGGCCTTTACCATCGGCGCCGCCTTTGCAGGCCTGGCGGGCGGCCTCTTTGCCCATTCCTTCTACCTCATCACCCCCGCCTCCTTCACCTTCATGCAGACCTTCAACTACCTTATCATGGTGGTCATGGGGGGCCTCGGGTCCATCACCGGCTCCATCGCCGGCGCCTTCGTGG
Source organism: uncultured Mitsuokella sp. (assembly GCA_945873115.1). GTDB lineage: Bacteria > Bacillota > Negativicutes > Selenomonadales > Selenomonadaceae > AWVT01. The sequence continues at coordinate 16,225 of CAMCBT010000016.1, read as the reverse complement.
TCACCTTCATCTCGGCGGCACTGGCCAGCTGGCCGGAGTTTCGCATGATTATCTACGCGGTGGCCCTCATTCTCCTGATGTTCTACCGGCCCCAGGGGCTCTTTGGCTACATGGAGCTGACGAATATGGGCTTCCTGCGGAAAATCTTCAAGAAAGGGGACGAGGGGAATGCGTGAGCTCCTAAAGACAGAAAACGTATCCATGGTCTTCGGCGGCCTGAAGGCCGTCTCGGACTTCAATATCAGGCTGGGGGCCGGCGAACTCGTGGGCCTCATCGGGCCAAATGGCGCCGGCAAGACCACCGCCTTCAACATGCTCACCGGAGTCTACCAGCCCACCACCGGCTCCATCACCTTTGATGGGAAAAGCATCCTGGGAAAGAAGCCCTACCAGGTCACAAAGGCGGGCATCGCCCGCACCTTCCAGAACATCCGCCTCTTCTCCGAGCTCACGGTGCTGGAAAACGTGAAGATTGCCTTCCAGAGCCGAGTGAAATATGGCCTCATCGAGTCGGTGCTTCGCATCGGCCGTTACTTCAAGGAGGAGCGGGCCATCGAGGAGGAGGCAAGGCGCCTCCTCTCCATTTTCCATCTGGAGGTGCTCGCGGACGAGACGGCGAAGAACCTGCCCTATGGCGCCCAGCGGCGCCTCGAAATCGCCCGGGCCCTCGCCACGAAGCCGAAGCTCCTGCTCCTCGACGAGCCGGCGGCGGGCATGAATCCCCAGGAGACGAAGGAGCTCATGGAGATGATCCGCTGGATCCGGAAGGAATTCGGCCTCACCATCCTCCTCATCGAGCACGACATGGCCCTCGTCATGGGCATCTGCGAGCGCATATACGTGCTGGAGTACGGCGAAATCATAGCAGAGGGCACGCCGAAGGAAATTCGGGAGAACCCGGAGGTCATAAGGGCGTACCTCGGAGGGGAGGGCTAATATGGCAGCAGCAAAGAAGAGCGGGCCCATGCTCGCCATCGACAACATCGACGTATTCTACGGGGCCATCCACGCCCTGAAGGGCGTGAGCCTCACGGTAAACGAGGGGGAAATCGTCACCCTCATCGGTGCCAACGGCGCGGGCAAATCCACCACGCTTCGAACCATCTCCGGGCTTCTTGCCCCGAAGACGGGAAGTGTGAAGTTCCTGGGTAAGGATATCGCCGGCATGAAGGCCCACAAGGTGGTGGCCGAGGGCATCAGCCAGGTGCCGGAGGGCCGCCGCATCTTCGCCGAGATGACCGTCATGGAAAACCTGGATCTCGGCGCCTTCATCCGGAAGGACAAGGAGGGCATCGAAAAGGACCGGAAGATGGTCTTCGACCGCTTCCCGCGCCTCTTGGAGCGAAAGGATCAGCTGGCGGGGACGCTCTCCGGCGGCGAGCAGCAGATGCTGGCCATGGGAAGGGCCCTTATGAGCCGGCCGAAGCTCCTGCTCCTCGACGAGCCCTCCATGGGCCTCGCACCGCTCCTCATCCGAGAGATTTTCGAGATCATAGAGGACATCAACCGCACGGGCACCACGGTGCTCCTGGTGGAGCAGAACGCGAACATGGCGCTTTCCATCGCAAACCGCGCCTACGTGCTGGAGACGGGCCGCATCACGCTGACCGGCGACGCAAAGGAGCTGGCCGCAAGCGACGAGGTCCGAAAGGCCTATCTCGGCGGCTGATGCAGTTTGGAAATAGGCCCGCCTGAGGCGGGCTTTATCGGACAATGTACATACAGAAGGGAGCATTTGTATGTTTGTAGCAAATCGAATGGCAAAGAACCCTGTGACCGTCTCCGTGGACGCCTCCGTGGACGAGGCGTCCCGGGACATGAAGCGGGGGGGCTTTCGTCACCTGCCTGTCGTGGACTCCGAGGGGAAGCTCGTGGGCTTCCTCTCGGATCGGGACCTCATGCGGGTCGCCCCGTCCCCGGCCACGACCCTTTCCCGCTATGAGGAACAGGCGCTTCTCGCGAAGATAAAGGTCAAGGACTTTATGTCGAAAAACGTCCTCTCCATCGGCGAGGACGCCACCATCGAGGAGGCCGCCCTCCTCATGTACAAGGAAAAGGTGGGGGCCCTCCCCGTCGTCTCCAGCGTGGGAGCCGTCGTCGGCATCATCACGGAGACGGACATCTTCAAGACCTTCGTGGATGTCATGGATCTGGAGGAGGGCAAGACCCGCCTGACGCTCCTCGTGGACAACAAGGTGGGCGTCGTGGCGGAAATCAGCAAGATCTTCACCGAGAAGGGCCTCTCCATCGACTCCCTCGTCACCTGTCGCCAGCCCTATGGCAAATACGAAATCGTCCTCCGGGGCGACATCCCCGATGTGGAGTCCCTCAAAAAGGAAATCGAAGCCAAGGGCTACCAGGTCATCCACACCACAAAAATCGGCTGAGACGAAAAGTCCCTCAAAAAAATCGCATAGACACGTAAAACTCCATGGAGAAATACTCAAGATATGAGTAAAAGTCCATGGAGTTTTGCGCATGTACGAAGAAAAAGTCCCTTGAAAGTTTCCTTTCATACAGAAGCTGCTATCCATACAAGAAGGCAGCTATCACCTTCGAGTGTCTCCCTAAGGGAGGGAGGTGCCACGCGAAGCGTGACGGAAGGAGCCCGCGCGTGGATATGGTGGGGGAGGGCTGCCGATCCATCCGGCTTCGCCCGGGAATGCTATTGCCTTGCAAGCAAATCTCTACTATAATGCAAGGAACCAACTGCCCATCGAAAGGAGAATCTTTTTGGAAAACAAACCTCTTGGCCGCTTTACCCTGCCGGCCACCCGGGCCATGTACTTTGTGGGGGGGTTTGGAGCCGCCTCCTGGGCACCTCTTGTGCCACTTTTGAAGCTGCGCCTCGGCGTGGCGGAGGACGTGCTGGGCCTTTTGCTCCTGTGCATTGGCATAGGCTCTCTCCTTACCATGCCCCTCTCCGGGGCGGCCTCCAGCCGCTTTGGCTGCCGCCGGGTCCTGGGAGTGGCCTGCCTTTTCTACGCTCTCATTCTCTATCTTCTGGCCAATATCGCCTCCATTTACCTCGCCGTCCCCATCCTCCTGGCCTTTGGGGCTGTCATGGGGGCCATCGACGTGGTGGTCAATATCGAGGCGGTCCTCGTGGAGCAGAAGGCGGGGCGGCGCATCATGAGTGGCATGCATGCCTTCTGGAGCGTGGGCGGCTTTGCCGGTGCCGGACTCTTCGGCCTCTGGACGGGCATGGCGGGCCTCTCGCCCCTGACCTCCACCCTCATCGCCGCCGGCATTATGCTGGCCCTCGCCGCCCTGTCCTTTCCGCATCTCCTGCCCTACGGCGGCGGGGGAGAAGGAAAGCTCATCGCTATCCCGAAGGGCATCGTCATCTTCGTCGGTATCGTGGCACTCATCTCCTTCCTGGTGGAGGGAGCCATCATGGACTGGGGCGGCGTGTACCTGACCCAGGAGCGGGGCTTTGACCTGTCGCTAGCGGGCATGGGCTTTACCGTCTTCTCCTGCGCCATGCTCCTCATGCGTCTCGCGGGGGACTCTGTGACGGAGAGCCTCGGCCAGAAGACCGTTGTCCTCGGAGGCACAGCCCTCGCGGTAGCGGGGTTCCTCGCCGTCATCTATGCGCCGAGCGAGCTTCTCCTTTACGCGGGCTTCTTCGCCATCGGCATCGGCTGTGCCAATATCGTCCCCATCTTCTTCAGCCTGCTGGGAAAGCAGGACGAGATGCCCGTGGCCCTCGCCGTCTCGGCGGTGGGTACCTTCGGGTATCTCGGCATCCTCGCGGGCCCTGCGGTCATCGGCTTCATCGCCCACGCCATCGGCCTCTCCGCAGCCTTCGTGCTGCTGGCAGTGCTGCTCCTGCTGCAGGGAATTCTCGCAGAGCATGTTTTCCGGAGGGTTCTAAAATGAAATAAATTCGTAATAAATAACGACTTTACATTATTTCCCTTTCGTGGTATACTAGAACCATCAAAGAACTGGGATTGGACGAAAGGAGCATATCATGAGCGAGAAGACGAATCGAGAGGCCGTATGGGTATCGACGCCGGGCTTTTCCGGCTATGTCTGTGAGGACGCGCCAAAGGAGGCGGCGGCCTCCAATGCCACGCGGGTCGCGACGCCGGGAGCCTCGGGCGTGGCACTCCGCGAGGAGACGCCGAAGGGCCAGGCCTGCCAGTGGGTCTCCACTCCCGGCTGGAGCGGGTATGTCTGCGAGGAGGATCCCGATATGGCAAAGCCCGGCGAGGTGCGGGTAGCCACACCGGGAGCTACCCAGTACACGGGGCTCGGTGACATGCCTCATTGCAACCTCAAAAAATAAATGGGAAAATTTTTCAATAAAGTATTGAATTTCATTATCAACTGTGCTATATTATATCCAGGCTTTCAATTCCCTCCTGGCCGGAGGGGAAGCTCTCCTAAGATATAATACACAGCCAAAAGCCCCGACATCTGCGTAGTGTCGGGGCTTTTGGTTTCCTTTTTTGATGGACGGGAAAGGCATCCCTTATCCCGCCATACGGTAGTTTCCGCGGCCGTAGCGCTTGACCCAGTAGAGGGCCGCGTCGGCGGCGGCGAAGAGGGCGTCGTAGGTGGTGCCGTCCTGGGGGGCCATGGCGATGCCGATGCTGGCCGTCAGGATGTGCTTCCCATCCGGCTGGGGGATGGATTTCGCCAGCTCCAGGATGGCCCGGGCCCGGCTGGGGAGAGTCCCCAGATCCTGGAGTCCCCGCATGAGGATGACGAACTCGTCGCCACCGAACCGGGCCGCGTAGTCGGAGTCGCGGAAGAGGGTCTTGAGCCCCTGGGCAAAGTCGATGAGAGCCTTGTCACCCGCCTGGTGGCCGTAGGTGTCGTTGAGCTCCTTGAAGTGGTCGAGATCCATCACGAAGAGGGCGTGGAAGGTGCCTTCCTCCAGAGGCTCTGCCAGGACCTCTGTCGCCAGACGCACCATGGCGGCCTTGTCGTAGAGGCCCGTGAGGGCATCCGTCTCCGCCTGGTGTTTGTAGGTGTCCCGGGATTCCTGAAGCTCGCTTTGCCTGGCAATGGCCCGGTTCAGCTCGGCATTTTTCTCGGAGAGCTCCCGATTCTTGCGCTTGTTGTAGAGGAAACGCTGGATGACCATGACAGTGACGAGAAGCAGGATGACGACTGCGCCCACGATGGCGAAGAGGATATCGTCGTTGCTCTTGATGTAGAGCCAGGTATCCATGGGCTTTGCCAGATTCTTCGTCGCGATTTCATCCGCCCGGGCCTGGTCGATTTTCAGCGTCGCCTTGGAAAGCACGCTCTGGAGGAGCTTTGCATCCGGGTACTTGGGGGAGAGGGCGATGCTGATGGGCAGGCGGATGTTCATCCCGTCCAGGCTCTTGAGCTCCGGATAGCGGGAAAGGGGCGTGGTTCGCTGGAGGAAAAGGGAGGGCATGAGGGCTGCATCGTACTTTTTGTCCAGTATGGCGCGGAAGCACTCCTCGGGACTCGTCACCACGGAGATATTCCAGTTGGGATGGACGATGGCCAGGTACTCCGGGGCGCCGCCGAACCAGTCCGGCAGGACGACCCGGGGGGCGGAGGGCAGGGCATCCACGTCCTTTTGCACGATGAGGGTCATGGGGACGAAGGTGAAGGAATTGGTGATGTAGAAATCCTGGGCCCAGTCCGTATTGCTATAGACGCAGAAGACGGCATCCAGCTCGCCGTCGGACATCAGGTCGAAGCCCTTTTTGGCAGTTGGAACCTCTTGGTAGCGAAAGGAGAGCTTGATGTCCTTGTGGAGAATGTCAAGGGTGTCCGGAAGTATGCCGCCAATGGTCCCCTTAAGCTCCGTGAAGTAGGGGACTGCCCCCTCGGGAACGGCGAAGCGTATGGCGGGGGCCGCATCCAGGAAATTGTGCTCGGCGGCGGTGTAGTAGAGGATGTCCGCCTGGGCCTTGTCGTAGTAGATGCTCTCCATTCGGGTCTCAAAGCCCGGATCCGTGAGGGAGATGGAGAGAATACTGTCCTGAAGCTCCTTCATCAGAGGCGCGTTTTCCTCGGTCGCCAGGAAGTTTGCCGGCTCGATGCAGATGGAAAAGGATTTCTGGGCCTGATCCGGAATGGGGTTTTCATGGAAAAGGAAAAAGTCAATCTCACCTCGGGAGAAGGCGGCCAGAAGGGAGACGGGATCCGGATAGGTGAGGACGGTGGCCCGGAGGCTCTGGGCGGCGAGGAAGTGATTGAGGGTCTTGAGACCGTCTCCCGAGGCGAGGCAGCCGATTTTGCAGCCCGATAGGGTGGAGGGGTCATTGGACTGGGCCGTGGCATTCTCCTTCGCTCCATAGAGGGAGAGGAGCACGTAGGTGGCATAGCCCTCGCTCTTGAGAAAGCCCGGGGTCGGGATATCATTGGGCACGGGATAGTAGAGGTCGATGGCGCCGGAGCGGAGCATATCCAGCTCCTGGCCCGCCGGTATGGGCAGGAAGACGTACTGCCAGTTGGTCCTGCGGGAGATTTCGCTCAGGTACCGGCGGCTGTAGAGATGGAGCTGCTGCTCCGGGCTGTCGGGCCCCGTGGGGGAGGCGAGATACCCGATGTTCAGCGTCCGATGGAGGCGGGGCGCCGGATAGGCGGGTCGCTGGGCAAAGAGGGGAAGAAGGAGGATAAGGGCAATGAGAAGGCGCAAGACATTCATGACAAGAGATGCTCCTGGCGTTTTTTCATGGGATTTGGCGAAGGAGGCAGGGCAAGCTGCCCGGCCGGATGCGTATCGAGGGTCTGTCCCCCGGAGACTCCAGGGAGATGTTTTCTTTTCCTATTTTATAGAAGGGGCGACCATAAGTCAATGAGAACCTATGGATAGGATTTTTGGGAAAAGAAGGATTCCGGGCATCTCTTGTAGAATAAAAAGAAAGATTTCACAGCTTTTTTATAGGGGGAGGGAGGTACAGGACATGGCAGAGAAGATACGGCCGGATCTTTTGTCCTTCCTGGTGCCCTCCGGCGTGGCCTATTCCATCCTGGTGGTGGAGAGCCTGGGGTACCTCACGGGGCTTCGGGAGCTGTTTCCGAAGGCCAGGCTCTACGCCTGTGCGGAGGAGCGGGAGCGCTTCGCCCCCTATGAGGACACGGGGGCGGAGTTCTTTGAGCTGGATTACCTGGAGACGCCTCTGCCGCTTCCCAGGGAGAGCCTCGACTACATCATAGGGGATCTGACGCTGGAGGCGGCGGGCAACGCCCAGGACATCGCGGCGGGCTTTTCCACCTTTCTGAAGGAGACGGGCTCCTTCCTCACGAGCTTCCGCAATATCCGCCATTGGTCGGTGCTGGAGGATCTCCAGCGGGGCCACTATTATAACGTGGGGGCGCGGCTCTACGCCCTGCCGGAGTTCGAGACGCTCCTCTCCGCTTCCTACTATAAGAATATGACGGCCCGTCCCCAGACGCGGCTGCCGAAGCCCGACAGCCCCATCCTCGGGCGGCTCCAGGCTGCCCAGTTCCAAAATCCGGAGGATCTCACGGCGGAGTTCTATATCGTGAAGGCGGATAGATCCATGCCGGAGCTGGCCCTCCTGAAGTCCATGTACCGGCCGGAGGAGCGGAAGAGTCTCGCGAGGCTCCTCCATCGCATCGAGTATGGGGTGCAGGCAAGGGAATCCGTGCGCTCCCTATGGGCCCTTTACGACCGCATCGGCCTCTTCCCGGACTACCTGGCGTCCTTTGTCAATGAGGCGGTGTACCATCCGGTAAGGTTTTATCGGGCTCTCTGGCAGGAGAGCGGCAGCCGCCGCTGGCTCGTGCGGGGGATCCTTTCGGCAGGGATAGGGGCAGCCCTTAGCCCCGAGCAGGCAGAAAGGCTCCGCCGGCTGCTGGCGGATCTGGACGGAAAGGAGGAGACAGATGGCTGAGGAAAGGATTCTTGACCCGAAAAAGGTGGCCTTCATCACCTGCGTGAACAGCGCGGACTGGTACGAGGAGTGCCGCCTCTATCTGGAAGCGCTGGAGCTGCCGGCAGGCTTCACCGCCGAGTACCTCCCCATCGAGGGGGCGGCCTCCATGTGCGCCGGGTACAACGAGGGCCAGAGGAAGTCTGATGCCAAGTATAAGGTGTACCTCCATCAGGACACCCTCGTGGTGAACAAGACATTGGTGGCGGATCTCCTGCGGATATTCGCGGACGAGTCCATCGGCGCCGTCGGCGTCATCGGCTGCCGGAGCCTCCCGCGCTCCGGCGTCTGGTGGGAGGCGCTTCGCACCTACGGCCGGGTGCTCCACGCCTGCGAGCCGGAGAGCGTCATCGACTCCCACTGCATGGAGCCGGAGGGGGACTACATCGACGTGGAGTCCGTGGACGGCCTCTTCCTCGCCACCCAGTACGACCTCCCCTGGCGGGAGGATATCTTCACCGGCTGGCACCTCTACGACACCTCCCAGTGCATGGAGCTGCGCCGCCAGGGCTACCGGGTGGTGGTGCCAAACCAGGAGGCGGACTTCTGGTGCATCCACTGCCCCAAGGAAAAGCCCCTGGCTCCCTCCTATCGAGGCTACCAAAGGGCCTTCCTGCGGGAGTATGGAAATGAACTGCATCCCGAGGTGTAGCACAGAAAATGAGTAGAATATGATGAAGTAGGATCGCGTGGGGGCACACGTACCCGACGTAACTAAGAAGAGCACATTTAGGTGAGAAAGCATGACGGATGAGACGCGAAATTGGCTAAAGCTGGCGGATAAGTTTGCCGCCGATGGGGATCTGATGGGCATGCGCGCAGCGGCCCATGAGCTCTACGATACTGCAGACGGCCGCCTCGAGGGCGTGGCCGTCATGGCGGAGGCCGCCCTCTACTCCGGCGAGCGCGACGAGGCCGCCACCCTATCCGGCGAAGTCCTGAAGAGCAACCCAAAGCACCTGCGCGCTGCCCTCGTAAAGGCTGGCGTCGCCGCGGCGGAATTTCGCCTAGACGAGGAGCTTCCTGCCCTCCATGCACTCACAGAGCAGGCAGAAAAGGAGCTAAGTGGCTTCGACCCGGAGAGCGGCAATGCCCTCATCCTCCGCAATATCCTTCGGAAGGCCTACGGCTGGCTCACGGACGGGGAGTACCTCGCCGCCAACCCCGAGACGGCGGCAGAGACCGTCCACAAGGCCTCCGAGCTTGCAGACGACCCCCTCGCAAGGGCCGTCCTCTACAGCAAGGAGCTCTTCCTCCGGAACTACCGCATGCAGGGCCCCGGCGAGTCCCTGGCCCTCGCAAAGCGCTTCGAGACCCTCATGGGCGTCACCCCCTATCCCCACGCCGAGGCGGCGAAGCTTCCAGAGAAGAAGCTTTCCATCGGCTACATCTCCCCGGACTTCCGGGAGCACGTGGTGGCCTCCTTCCTGGAGCCCATGATCCGCTTCTTCGACAGCAGCCATTTCTCCGTCCACCTCTACGGCCTCGGCCGAAGGGACGCGGTGACGAAGCGCATCCAGACGGCCCCTATAGCCTATCGGGACCTCTCGGGCAGGTCTCCTAGGACGGCGGCTCGGATTATCTCCGAGGACCACATCGACATCCTCTTCGACCTCTCCGGCCACACCCAGGGGACGGCACTTCCCATCCTGGCCTATCGGCCGGCCCCCGTGCAGATCTCGGGCATCGGCTACATGGCCACCACGGGCCTATCCACTGTGGACTACTTCCTGGCGGACAATGTGACTATGCCGGAGGGGGACTCGGCGGAGCAGGCCTTCGTGGAAAAGGCCCTGCGTCTGCCGCACTCCCATCTCTGCTACGCCCCCGGCCTCGTGCGGGAAATGCCCCTCGCCGCCCTGGAGGCCCCGGTACTCCGCAATGGCTACGTGACCTTCGGCTGCTTCAACAACTTCGCGAAGGTCACAGACGAGACCATCCTTCTCTGGCGGGGAATCCTCGACCAGGTGCCGGGGGCGAGGCTGCTTCTCAAGAACAAGCTGGCATCCATCCCCTCCGGGGAGAAAATCATCCGGGAGCGGCTCGCGCATCTTGGCATCGAGAGCGGGCGGGTGGACCTTCGCCCCTACAGCCCCGACTATCTGGAGTCCTACCGGGAGGTGGACATCGCCCTCGACACCATGCCCTACAACGGGGGCATCACCACCTGCGAGGCCCTCTACATGGGGGTGCCCGTCATATCCCTTCGGGGCCGCAGTCACGGGGCAAGATTTGGCGCCTCCATCCTCCGGAATGCGGGGGTGGAGGAGCTCCTGGTGGAAAACGACATCAACTATGTGCGCCGGGCCGTGCAGATAGCGAGGAGCCCGGAACTCATAGGAGCCTACCACTCCGGCCTCCGGGCCAACGTGCGCCAGTCGGCCCTCATGAATAAAAAGCAATACATGCAGGAGCTGGAAGCCGCCTATCGCAAGATATGGCGCGACTTCTGCAATACGTAAGACGAGCTCGACCAATCGGTCGGGCTTTTTGGCTCGCACGTTCCCCCGGTCGCGTAACGGCTTTCTCCCAGACTCCCCCTGACCCTGAAGTCTCCCTCTAGGGGGGGGACGAGGTTTCGCGCATCCGCATGGCAACATTCTTGCTTGCCTCCCACTGGAGGGAGGTGGCCGTGTAGCGCGACGGGGGGCGTCTCCGAGACGGATGTAAACGGGCCGGTGGACGTGCGGGAAATCTGCAACAAGCTATTGAAAGACGGGCGAGAATCCTTTACAATATAGGGGTATGTTCTTGGAGGGCTGTGGCCCTCGATTCGCGGGAAATGGGGCGCGGCGCCCTGCGGGAAAGTGCGGGAAATGATGAAGCATATTGTGGTGGATTTGGAGATGAATCCCGTAAATCGGACCTATCGGGAGGTGCGAAGGAAGCTCAATGAGGAGGTCATCGAGATAGGTGCTGTGCGCCTTGGAGAGGATTTCAAGCAGGAGGACACCTTCCAGACCTACGTGTGCCCCGAGTACGGCCCCCTCAGGAAGCAGATTACGGCGCTCACAGGCATCACCATGGCAAAGGTGGAGGGAAAGCCCTGCTACGCGGAGGCCTTCCGGTCCTTCCTCGACTGGGTGGGAAACGACCAGGACGTGAAGATCTACTCCTGGAGCCTCTCGGACATCAAGCAGATTCGGAGCGAGTGCCGCTTCAAGCTGCCGGACTTCGACACCAGCTGGCTTGATGTCCGTTGGGTCGATCTCCAGCACGAGTTTGACAATCGCCTGGGGCTCCACCACAACCTGGCCCTGGAGCACGCCCTGGGGGCCATCGACCACAAGTTTGAGGGCACCCAGCATACGGCCCTCGACGATGCCATCAATACGAGCGCCATCCTCACCCTCATGCAGGACGAGGAGAAATTCCGAAGGACCATGGAGCCGGTAATGGAAATCCTCCATCCGAAGGACACCCTCACGGACTCCATCGGCGACCTCTATCCGGAGCTCATGAAGCTGAAGGAGCTGGGCGATGCCTAAGGAAAAAGGCGCAGGCCGCATGGCCGTCCTGGGGCCCTTGGGCACCCATAGCGAGGCGGCGGCAAGATACCTGGCCGCTAAGCTATCGGAGCCTCTGGAACTCGTCATCTATCCGGATATCTTTGCCACCATTCAGGCGGTGGAGGAGGGGGAGACGGAGAGCGCCCTGGTGCCGGTGGAAAACTCCCTGGAGGGCTCCGTTAACATCACATTGGACACCCTCGCCCATAGCGACGCCCTCTCCGTCCTGCGGGAGCTGGTCTGGCCCGTCCACAACCACCTGGTGGCAAGGTGCGAGGCGGCCGAGGTGCGGCGCATTCTCTCCCATCCCCAGCCCATCTCCCAGTGCCGGGCCTACCTCCGGGAGCACTTCCCCCAGGCTGAGCTCATAAAGACGACGAGCACCGCCCGGGCGGCGGAGCTGGTGGCGGCTGAATCCGCCTCCTCCGGCTGGGCGGCCATCTGCACCGAGCGGGCCGGTGAGCTCAACGGCCTCCATACCCTCGCCACGGAGATCCAGGACAATATGGCAAACGCCACCCGTTTCTTCCAGCTGGTCAGGCGGGAGGGGGCGGATCCCCTCGATACGGCCACGAAGATGCTCGTCATCTGCCAGATGGACGGCACCCGCCCCGGCGCCCTCTACGAGGTATTGAAGGAGTTCGCTCAGCGGGGCATCAACATGACCCGCATCGAGTCGAGGCCCGCTCGCACGACGCTCGGGGCCTATATCTTCTTCTTTGACCTGGAGCTGGGCTGCGACGAGAAGGCCCTCAAAGCCGCCCTTGCGGCCGTGGGGGAGAAATGCATTTGGCTGCGATCTCTTGGGAAGTTTCCCCTGATTATTGCATAGATTTTACGTGACAACGAAAGAACAGGAGCAACCTATGGTCATCATCATGAATCCGGACGCAACGGATGAGAACATCAAGGAGGTCATCGCCGCCGTGGAGGGTGCAGGCCTCAAGGCGAAGGTCATGGAGGGCGCGAGCCAGAAAATCGTCGGTGTCATCGGCGACAAGACCCGCCTCGCCTCCGTCCCCATCGACGCCATGGCGGGCGTGGAGCAGAGCGTCGCCATCTCCAAGAGCTACAAGCTCGCCAGCCGCGAGTTCCACCCGATGGCGAGTGTCATCGACGTGGCGGGCGTAAAGATCGGCGGTGGCACTCCCGTCGTCATGGCAGGCCCCTGCGCCGTGGAGTCGAAGGAGCAGCTCTTCGAGGCGGCGGATATCGTGAAGGCCGCCGGTGCCCAGTTCCTCCGGGGCGGCGCCTACAAGCCCCGGACGAGCCCCTATTCCTTCCAGGGCCTGGAGGAGAAGGGCCTGGAGTACCTGGCGGAGGCCCGGGAACGCACGGGGCTCCGGATCGTCACGGAGGTCACCACGGTGGAGGCCATCGACCGGGTGGCCCACTACGCGGATATGCTCCAGGTGGGCGCCCGGAATATGCAGAACTTCGGCCTCCTGAAGGAGGTGGGCAAGTGCGGAAAGCCCGTCCTTCTGAAGCGGGGCCTCGCCGCGACCCTCGACGAGTGGCTCAACGCCGCCGAGTACATCATGAATGCCGGCAACCCGAACGTGGTCTTCTGCGAGCGGGGCATCCGCACCTATGAGACCTATACCCGCAATACCCTCGACCTCTCGGCGGTGGCCGCCATCAAGCATCTTTCCCACCTGCCCATCATCGTGGATCCCAGCCACGGCACGGGCAAGTGGCGCATGGTGAAGCCCATGGCCTTCGCCGCCATCGCCGCCGGTGCCGACGGCCTCATGATGGAGGTCCATCCGAACCCGGCGAAGGCACTGTCCGACGGCCCCCAGTCCCTGACCCCGGAGAACTATCAGGAGGTCATGCGGGGCGTGCAGAAGCTCGCCGTCTTCATGAAGGAAGAAAATATCGTCCCCATGGATATTTAAGTTTTTTAGTCTTTACAGGGACGCCTCTTTTATGCTATACTCTTTCGTGTTCGCAATGTGCGAGCCTATTGGAGAGGTGTCCGAGTGGTCGAAGGTGCTTGACTCGAAATCAAGTGTGGTGATGAGCCACCGTGGGTTCGAATCCCACCCTCTCTGCCAGAATGCACAGTCCCCCAGGATTATCCGGGGGACTTTTTTGTGGTTGTCTTCTTGGTTTTTTCAAAAAAAGCAGGATTTTTGGGGAGGGTGGAGAACACATAAGAGAAATGTAATCCCACACACAATCCAAATATCTGCCCGGAGAGGCAGTCAAGCTTTCGAGAATGGGAGAAGAGGAGGCATGCACCTACAGGAATATCGTGATGTAAAGGATGGGAGTCAGGAAGTTAGAGGATCAGAAAGAAGGAAATTATGAATACAAAAGGATTCTTGTTCAAGATGTGTTCGGGGCTCGTGGCAAGCCTCCTTGTCTTGGCAGTGGTGCTGACGGGCTTCTCCGTCTACACCATGCGAAGCTCGCTGTATGACCAGTACGGCACGGAGCTTACCTCCTCCGCAGAGGGCGTGAGCCATTTGATGGAAATCTATGAGAAGAATGCTCTCGGCAGTGCGAAGGTGGTGGCCGACGACCCGAAGGTGGTGGCCGCCATCGAGTCCGGGGACTTCCAGCAGATGCTCGCAGCCACCCAGCCCCTCATGAAGGACGGGGGCCTGGACTACATGGTGCTGACGGATCCGAAGGGCCGCACCCTCATCCGCACCCACCAGCCCACGAAGGTGCCAAAGCCGGATGACAGCATCGCCAACCAGCAGAATGTGAAGGAAGCCATGAGCGGCAAGGCCTTTGTGACGCTGGAAGAGGGAAAGACGGTCCGCCTCTCCGTCCGGGCTGGTGCGCCGGTCTACAATGCGAACAAGCAGCTCATCGGCGTCGTCTCCACGGGCTACGTGGTCAGCAAAAACGAGATTGCCGAGATGGCAAAGACCATGTTTGGCGCGGACATGATGGCCTTCCTGAAGGATGAGATGATCGCCACCTCCCTGAAGGGCTCCGATGGACAGCCCGTCAAGGAGTATAAGGAGACGGACGCAAATGTCCTCTCCCAGGTGGAGGAGTCCGGCGGCACGATTGTGAATCCGCTGACCCTCGAGGGCACGGACTATCTCGCGGCCTACGCACCGCTGAAGGATGCGGATGGCAAGATCATCGGCATGATCGCTATGGCAAATGAGCTCGGGCCCATCTCCGGTGCCATCACGAAGGCCACCTTCTCCGCCGTCATTCTCGGCATCGTCGTTCTCGTCATCGTCACGTTCATCGCCTTTGCCTACTTCCGCCGCATGCTGGCACCCCTCACGGCGGTGCAGGGCCGCCTGCGCCAGATCGAGGAGGGCGACCTCACGGGCTCGCCGCTCACGGTGGACTCGGAGGATGAGATTGGCCTTCTCGCCCGGGACTGCAACGGCATGGCGGAGAAGCTCTCGAAGGTCATGAAGGGTGTCCGGAGCCAGGCGGACTCGGTGGCCGAGTCCTCGGACCATCTCCGGGAGAACTCCACCCAGACGGCAGATGTGGCGACCCAGATCGCCGAGTCCATTGTGAAGGTGGCAGAAGGCGCCCAGGAGCAGAAGGATACCCTCGGCGGGGTGCTCCACGCCGCAGGGGAGCTGAATGAGCACCTGAAGAAGCTGGCTACGAACTCCGATGAGATTGTCACCGCCTCTGCAAAGACGCGGGAAATGGCGCACGAGGGCACGGAGATTGTCGAGCGCTCCGTCTCCAGCATGACGAGCCTGGAGGAGTCCGTCAAGTCCTCCACGGAGGTCATCCAAATCCTGGGCGACCAGTCCCGGGAGATTGGCGAGATTGTGGAGACCATATCCGGCATCGCCGATCAGACGAACCTTTTGGCACTGAACGCCGCCATCGAGGCAGCCCGAGCCGGCGAGCAGGGTCGTGGCTTCAGCGTCGTGGCGGACGAGGTGCGGAAGCTCGCGGAGCAGTCGGCTACGGCCGCCAGCAAGATTTCCACCCTCATCGGCGAGATCCAGAAGCGCACGGAGGAGGCAGTGACCTCCATGCAGAAGGGCAATGAAATCACCTCCACCTCCGTCCAGGCCGTCCATGAGGCGGGCGATGCCTTCACGAAGATTGTGGGTCAAATTTCGACCCTCTCCGAGCGCATCGACGAGTCGGTGCAGGCCATCCGCAAGGCGGGCGAGGGCGGCAACCAGATTGTGGAGGCTGTCAACAGGATTGAGGAAATCGCAGACAAGCTGGCAGGCGAGACCCAGAACGTCTCCGCCTCCGGCGAGGAGCAATCGGCCACCATCGAGGAGATTGCAGCGGCCTCGAGCCAGCTCTCCCACATGGCAGACGAGCTCAAGAATGCCGTAGCCAAGTTCCGCTTGAAGTGAGCTGCCAAAAATTAGGGACTGTTTCGTAGGAAACTACACGCACAAACGTCCACTTGCGGGTCTTGTGCGCCGCCCTTGCAAGAAACCAGCCAATCAGTCTGCGCCTGCGGCTTGACTTCTTGGGGTTTCATACTAAAATGATGTGCTCCCAGTCAAGAGGACAGCAAAATCATATAAAAATTCTTAGTCGGCAGACAATATGTTTGCCGACTATTTTATGCCGCAAGTTGCTATTTTTCCATTGGTGTCACTGTTTCCAGATTACGTTGGCGATTTACAAAAAAGTTCTTGACATGTGCAGGGTGAATGGCTATAATATTTCTTGCAGTCAACCGATGACGGCAATGTTGCGGAAGTAGCTCAGTGGTAGAGCATCACCTTGCCAAGGTGGGGGTCGCGAGTTCGAGCCTCGTTTTCCGCTCCATTTTGCGGAAGTAGCTCAGTGGTAGAGCATCACCTTGCCAAGGTGGGGGTCGCGAGTTCGAGCCTCGTTTTCCGCTCCATT
>CAMCBT010000015.1 GCA_945873115.1 uncultured Mitsuokella sp. | reverse complement strand
AGAATCCCACGCAGGACATCTCTGCCTTGAGCCGCGATACGGCGAACTCGCTGAACGAACTTGGACGTATCTTCGACAAGCAGAAGATCGAAGAACATCAGGAACTTGCCAAAGTCTTTGGCGAAGAAGCCTTCCGTCTCGCGCATAACCTCCCCGACGACGGCAGCGGCAGAAAAGTCGCTGTCCATGCCATCATCGGCGGCATCATGAGCCAGATTACAGGCGCAGGCTTTACTTCTGGTGCCATCGGCGCAGGCGTCAATGAGGCGATCATCGGCGAGATCAAGAAGATCAAGGATCCCGGCACCGCGCAGATCGTCAGCGCGATTGTAGGGGCTGCAGCAGCTAAGGCGATCGGTGGCAATGCGGGTTCTGGTGCGACTTCGGCGGCGAGTGGGACGAAGTGGAATCATTTTGGAGAGGACCATCCAGATAGTTATCCTATACAGGTTGGAATAGCGATAGAATCAGATGTGATTGGGCATGCTTCATTAGTCGTATTGTACTTTGATGGGCATTATGAAGAGGGCAATTATGGTCGATATGGCGATAATGTTGGACGTTTATTTCCAAGTTTAAGTGGACATGGCCCGGCAAATTATACTGGAGGAGGAGTGTATGTTATAGACAATAATTTCAATCCATATAGCGCAGAGAAAACCATTTATATGCTTAATCCAACATATGTGAATGCAAACGATGTCGTATATTCGTATAACTATGCGATTGATCACTACTTCGGAGGATATGTTCGTACCGATGAAGAAATCAGCTTGTCGGAGGATAAGGTTATTTCGTATTACTATCAAGCTCCTACAGGAGTAAACGACTACCACTTATGGGATAATAGCTGTGTAACAACGACAATTGATGCAATCGGATTCGGGTTACAAAACCAGACTGATATTGCAAGAGAAAGTTGGTCTTGGTTAGTTGAATCTCATGAACCTAATATGACAGGGAACAAATTGGCTACCGACTATGAACTTTTTCATGGAATAGGATTGGTTAGTGAGGTTATCCGATGAAAAAATCAATATGCATCGTATTGTGCACAGTCTTGCTGATTTTTACTTCGCGGTTTATTTACCATGAGATATGTGCGCGTGCAACTTACGACGGGGTGATTGTTGGTTCACGTTCTGTAGGAGGAGAGAAAAGCATTTGTTTTTTTAATCCGAATTATGTAGATGAATATACATGTATTTCTTTAGATAATATACGTTTATTCCAAAATTGTAGGCTCTTAGATGCCGCCATGGATCAAGAAGGAGCAGTTTTTCTACTGATAACAAATCAAAAAGAGATACGAATTGTGAAATTAAATACCGACGGGATTGTCATTCTTCCGATAACTTTGACAATGCAACTTGGTATGTCCATGATTGTTACCGAAGAAAATATTATTCTTAACACACAGCAAACCATCTTCTTTTATGATAAAAAGGGAAAAGAGATGAATAGATATCACTATCCGCGGCAATATTTTTTTATGAGCCCATATAAACATGGTGTACTAATACAAACTGAATCCAGAGAGGTATTATATTTAACGGACAATAACGTAGAACCACTTTTTACATTGAAAAAGGGTCAGTATTTAGAAGGGGTGATGTCAGATGACGAGTTAATCTTAGCTGAAGGGAGGGGAGAATTAATCACATTAGATACTTTTGGGACAATAAGAATCTCTGATCATATATGGATATCAGATGGGTATTCAGGAAGAGGAGTTTTAGTGACTATGATCCCCAGAGGGAGTGGAGGTGTTCATTTCTGGGAAAATGATTCATCTATTATAGATCTAGTGCGAGAGGAAAGCCCAGAGTTTTATAGACCATTTATTTATGATAAGTATACACAAAATATAAGGCATTTGCCGAAATTTGCAACGCACGTTTCTTTGTCATGGTCAAAATTTCCCTATCGAAAGGCATACTTTAATGATTTAGAATTACTGCTTGATTCTATAGATGAAGGTGTAGATGTTTTTACGACACAACCTAATTTTCTCTTGCCTAAGAAAAAGTAGAAATACGAGAACATCAACTACAGGAAATTCAGTATTAAGATGAGACACCGTATACAGCCTTAACGAGCTTGGGCGCATCTTTGACAAGCAAAAAATTGAAGAGTAACAGGAACTTGCCAAGGTGTTCGGCGAAGAAGCCTTCCGCCTTGCCCATAACCTCCCCGACGACGGCAGCGGCAGAAAAGTCGCCGTCCATGCCATCATCGGCGGCATCATGAGCCAGATCACAGGCGCGGGGTTTGCTTCGGGTGCCATCGGCGTAGGCGTAAACGAGGCGATCATCGGCGAGATCAAGAAGATCAAGGATCCCGGCACCGTGCAGATCGTCAGCGCAATTGTAGGTGCTGCGGCGGCTAAGGCGGTCGGCGGCACTGCAGGTGCTGGTGCGACTTCGGCGGCTAGTGGGACGAAGAATAATCATGCAGCACTAATACCTCTCATCACCTTATTCGGAGAAGCCACTATTATCGAAGAAGGTGCGGCAATAGTAATCGCTGGAATAACCTATTGGGCAGGTGATTGGTTATATGAAAAATATTATTATTGGAAAGCTGACCAAGAATACCCACCTTCAGATGAGCACACAACTACCGAAGATGGGGAGGCTTTAAACCAACAGGAGAACCTAACTCTTCTAGGGACAAGGTAAGTGATGATGGATCGCTTGTTACGAGGCGATGGTATGATGGAGATGGTCGTGCTTACAAAGATGTAGATTTTACCAATCATGGGAATCCAAAGCAACATCCAAAAGTACCACACGAACATACTTGGGAATGGGACGAAGCCGGCAATCCTACAAGAAATTGAGGTGCTCATATTGAAAAACACGTTAAGATTCAGTTTCCCTAATAAATGGGGAATATATCTTTATCATATTTTAACCCCTTTAGAAAGATACAGTAATGGATATTGGCTAGTATCTAATACCCAAATATGGCGGAAAGTAGAGAGTGATTTCATAAATCTTTTTTGTGAGGGATCCTATATAACAAACGCAGAATTTTTTTCAACTATAAAAAAATCTGATTACTACATCGTTTCAGGGCACTTTCAGTTAAATAAAAACGATATAAACAATTATACAGATACTAATATCATGCTTACAGTCAAAATCAATGATAGTATTTATGTAGAAATGGCTACTGATGATTATGATATCTTTAACAAGCTATACGTGAATGCCCAAAAAGAAAATTTTTCCAATATAGAAGTTGCTCCATAATCATATTCGGCTGGGCACTTAAGAACATGTAATAGAATTTGACCATATAACAGACAACAAGGTCTATAACACCATAGGCCTCTCCCCCAGCATTTCCATGCCTGCCAAGGGCGATGCGAATAGCAGGACAACTTCTGCTGTTGCACCGGGAACGATCGACATTCGCGAGAATCCCACGCAGGACATCTCGGAAGAAAGCCGCAGTATCTTGCGCCCTGCTGTAATCGAAGAGCATGGAGGAGAAGATATTCAGGTTTATCAGGCAACGGGAGAGTTTGCCGAGTATAGGGTTTTTACTAAAAATTGTCTTAGCTTTGTGAGATATATTGTAGGTAGTCATAGTGAAAAACTAAATGACTTCAATGACCTTTCTTTCATAAATCCTTAGGAAATGGTGATAAGAAATAAACAGGAGGAACAGATGATATATTTAGTTTTGATCATCATATATATGGTGTTGTCGTTTTACATTTTCTCTGACATTGCCGGCGCATTAGGCCTTTTAGCTTTGTGGGTCGGACGCGAGTTCCTCCCTTATATGTTAGGTTCTTGTTCTTCTACGTTAAGTTATATTTCCTATCCTTTGTTGGTGTTAGCACTTGTTTTTTCTGTTACACTAACGACAATTCCGCTCACTCCTGCAACAGAGAAGGATAAAACGCAGCTGATACTTTGTGCCGTGATCGCATATGCCCTTATCAGTTATATACACTCTGTTGTGTTTCCTTCTTTAGGAAATTATTTTGACAACCTTGTGAGTGAGTTACCCGCTGCGTTTTATCTGTTAACTCAGTTAATATTTTTATTTCTCTTAAAAAGGGTGTGGAAAAGACTTGATAAAAATAAACGATATCTTTTCTTAACCCTAAGTATAGGAGGACTTATTGGGATATGGTTTTATTTATTTCTGAATACCGTCATGTTTGAACATATGGTGGTTTTTGTCTTGATTAAATTTTTAAAAATCATAACGGGGCTATAGGGACAGATTTATCAAACGAGCGTAGATGTCAAACAGCATTATTTCTTGAAGAAAAGGGAGCTTTATGTCAACTAAAAAAACATCTGCAATTCTCCTATCATCTCTCCTCTCATTTTCTTGTCTCCCCGTCTCTGCCGCTCCTGCTCAGCAGGAGCAGCTCGATCAGGCGAGAGCACAGGAAGCAGAACGACAGGATCGGCTTGATGCGGAGCGCGTGGAGATGTTCCCTTCCCCTGCACCGTCCCCCAATCTTCCCGCAGAGGAAGGCGTCAAATTCCACATCTCGTGCATCACGATTGAAAACCAAACGGATCGGTTTTCCTTCTTCGAACGCATTGCCCACCCCTATGTGGATAAGGATCTGTCGCTCAGCGATATCAACAAGCTGATCCATGCAATGAATCAAGCTCTCATGGCTCGTGGTTTTTCCACGAGCCGTATTACGATTCCCGAGCAGAATCTCTCCTCCGGTAACCTCCGCCTCGTCCTCCTCGTCGGCTATATCAATACCGTCCGCTTTGCAGAGGGCAGCGATACGCTTTACTGGAAGAATCTCTTTCCCTTCCACGAGGGAGATATCTTGAACGTACGCGACATCGAGCAGGGCATCGAACAGGCGAAACGTCTCCCATCACAGGATATCTCCGTCCAGCTTCTCCCCTCAGAGCAGCCGCAAATGAAGGATCTCGTACTCACTGTAAAACGTGGAAAGAATTTCTACGGTACAATCTCTGTGGATGACTCAGGGTTAGAGAAATGGATGGTATCTGCGGAATGAATTTGCAACGAAATTTCCGAAGCAGAAGGCAGAGCTCTATCTGGGACTCGATGTCGGTGCCGTCTACGGCTACGGCACCGATCTCTACAACGGGCATGTGCTCGCAGGCGCAGCGCTTGGCGTTCGCGGAACAGTCAACGATATTTCCTACGATATTTTCGCTGCCGCGCCCATAGAAAAACCCGAAGGATTCCACACGCCGGACGCGACCGGCGGTTTCTCCCTCGGCGTAAGATTTTAGGAGAATCCCCCTACACGCTCACTTCCGTCCTATCCCGAAACGCCACCGTTAGCTCCCTATCCACGCCCACAGTCATGTACGCCACCATACTCGTCCAAAGCTGGCTGTCGAACACTGCCATAGGCTCGGTCTGTGCTTTGAGCCGCTTGATAAATCCCGCCAATCGCTCCGACTGTGCTTCTTTGGCAGAGATGGTTTCTGTCACCTCGTCGAACCGAGCCTTGGCGGCATCATATCTCGCCACAAGCCCCTCGTAGTGCTTCTGATACTCCTCTTGATTCTGTGCAATGCGGGTGTTCTCGCGGACAGCTTTCTCCGTCATCTCCACCAGTACTGCCAGTTCCTGCTGCAGCTTGGCCCTTTCCTCCGCAAGTGCCGTCGTGTCGCAGAGCGTCTGCCGCACGAGCTTGGCATTGGCGATGATCTCGTCCCTTTCGGCTACCAGCCGATTGAATGCCGTGACAAAAGCCGCCTTGATTTCCTCCTCCGTCAAATGGGGCGTGTGGCATTTTTTACCCTTGTACTTGCTGTTGAAACGGAAGAGATATTCTGTGCAGCCACTTGTCTATTTCATTTCTTTTCTATATTGCGGCTTTGCGTATATAATAGGGGAAGTGTGCCAATCATAGAAAGAGGATGGAGGCGTGGGAGAATGGAGATACGCGTACTGCAGTACTTTATGGCGGTAGCCAGGCATGAGAACATCACCAAGGCGGCGGAGGAACTTCATCTGACGCAGCCGACGCTTTCGCGGCAGCTGTCGGATCTCGAGGACGAACTGGGCGTGCAGCTGCTCGTGCGCGGGAAGCGCAAGACGCAGGCGACGGAAGCCGGACTGATATTCAAGGCGAGAGCGCAGGAGATTCTCAGACTGACAGAAAAGACGAAGGAGCCGCTTATTGTATCGGAGCAGGCGATGAAGCATCACGAGCTGGATTATTATTTCGGCAGCGCAGCGGAGAAAATCGAGGTGGCCGGCACCTACAACTTGCTCTACAATACGATCTTCTTCATCGAGGCGGGCATGGGCAGTGCGCTTTGCTTCAAGGGCATGGCGGATACCGTAGGTTCGTCACGCGGGCTCGTCTTCCGTCCCTTGGACCCTGTGATTTACTCGGCGAATTATGTGGTCTGGCGCAGAGACCAGGTCTTCTCCCGCGCCGGTCGTCTCGTCGTGGCGGCCCTGGAGGAGGCGTTCTCTCATCATGCCTAAAGTGTATCATAGGTTATTAAAACCAAGTATTTGTAATTATATACCCCTTCCCTTATGATGAATGCATCAAGTAAAACAACTGGGCATGCAGCGATGAGCTGCAAGGATGCAACAATAAGGAAGGGGGGTTCATTTACAGAACTCCATGGCAACGAGAAATACTACAAACTGTCGCAGTGCCTGACAGCGGCGGACGAAGATGTCCGCGAGATCCACAAGGGGGATGTCATGCTGTTTGACGGCCAGTATGTCGCGGTGTTCTATCAGGATTTTCAGACGACCTACCGCTACACGCGCCTGGGTCACGTCGAAGCAGCTGATGATCTGGACGCTGCTCTGGGGGCAGGTGATGTATTCCTGACCTTGCAACCATGAGATGGGGAGAGCGGTCTGGAGACGGAAAGGATGAGATGATGTGAAACGACAGCAGCTATTGCTCTTGATCCTGGCATTTGGTGTGTTCAGCATCCTCAATACGGAGATGGGCATCATCGGCATCCTGCCGATGGCGGCGGAGATGTACCGGGTGGATATCGTACAGGCGGGGATGCTCGTCAGTCTGTTCGCGCTTGGCGTGGCCATCGCAGGGCCGACGATGCCGCTGCTGTTCTCGCGCTTCAATCGCAAGCACGTGATGCTGCTTGTGCTGGGCGTGTTCACGATCTGCAATGCACTGGCCGTCGTTGCGAGCGACTTCCAGCTCCTTTTAGTGCTGCGCGTCGTGCCGGCCTTTTTCCATCCGGTCTACTGTGCGCTCGCCTTCAGCGTAGCCGCTGCTTCGGTGGCTCCAGAGGATGCGCCGCGGGCTGTGGCGCGCATCAACATGGGCGTCGCGGCCGGCATGGTCGTCGGCGTACCCATCAGCAATGTCTTGGCAGCGACGTTTGACTTCTCGGTGGCGATGGCCTTCTTTGCAGGCGTGACGGGGCTCATGTTCCTGCTGACAATGGCCTTCGTGCCGGACTTGCCGGTGACGCAGCCAATGCGCTACGGCGCACAGCTTTCCGTTCTGAAGCGTCCGCCGGTCTGGCTGGCCATCGTGGCGGTCATCTGCCTCAACGGCTCCATCTTCGGTGTCTACAACTATCTCGCTGACTACCTGCAGCAAATCGCGGCACTTCCGGGAAAGCTCATCGCAGTGCTGCTCCTCGTCTATGGTCTCTTGAACATCTGCGGAAGCTATCTGGGGGGCAATCTCCTCGCCAGGTGTCCCGGCGTGACCGTACGCCTTTTCCCGCTGTGTACCATCGCGCTCTACTGCCTGCTCTTTGTGGGCGGTGGGAAGATGCTGTCTCTTCTCGCGGCACTGATCGTGGTCTGGGGCATCCTCGGTGGCATCAATGCGAACATCAATCAGTACCTGCTGGCCTGCGTGGCATCGGATGCGCCGGATTTCAGCAACGGCCTGTTCCTGACAGCGGCCAATCTCGGCTGCATGGCGGGAACCATGATCAGCGGCTTTTTCATCCGCAGCCTCGGCCTGCCCTTCGTCGTCTGCGGTGGCCTGCTGCTGGCGGCCGCTGCCCTGCTACTCACAAAGTTCGTACACTGCCGGGCAGAGGAGCAACAGGCGACGGATTGTCTTATCGGCTCGTAACAAGTGGTTTTACGGTAGATTGCTGTTCGTTTTTGACGCTTCGGCGATGTACTTTCGGAGTTCTTGGAGGAAGACGCTGCTGGATCTCGTGAGCAGGCGGTATTTCTTCCAGACGATAACGGCGCTGAGCGTGAGGGCGGGATCGAGTGGGATGAACTTTAAGTGGCCGGTGTCGAGCTGCAGCAGCTCGTCGATGCCGAGGGCATTTGCGATGCCCGTGCGGATGAAGTGGGAGGCGTTGCCGATGAGGTCGAACTTGCCGACGATGTTCATCGTTTCAGCGGATACCTTGCCGCCCGACCATTGACGGTAGTCATAGCGATTGAGCGACTGGCGTGAGGAGACGAGCAGCGGCATTGCGTTCAGGTCGTCGGGCGTGATGCCGCTCTTATGCGCCCATTTGCTGTCATCGCGTGTCACGATGCCGACGCGCATCGTTTCGGGCAGCCGGATGAAGTGATACTGCTCGACGTTGAATGGTTCGATCATCAGCGCGAAGTCGACGAGGCCATGGGCGAGTTTTTCCTCGACGGTGTCGGCATTGCCCGTGAAGAGCTCGACCGTCAGGCGGGGGTAGCGGCTGTGCAGATCCGCAAAGAGATCGGCGAGGAGGTGCATGGCATGTGTCTCGCCTGCGCCGATGCGGATGCAGCCCGCGAGGTCGATCGTGTCGTTCTTGAGTTCGTCCTCCGTCTGGCTGACGAGCGCGAGGATTTCCTCGGCCCGCTGGCGCAGGTGCATGCCGTCCTCGGTCAGGACGGTGCTGCGGCTCGTGCGTGTGAAGAGCTTCTTGCCGAGCTCGTCTTCGAGGTCGGCAATCTGGCGCGAGAGTGTCGGCTGCGTCACATGCAGCACATTGGCGGCCTCGGTCATGTTCTGTTCCCTGGCCACGGCCAGGAAGTACGATAAGGTGCGCAGTTCCATCAAAGATTCTCCTTTCGGCCGTATGCGATAAAAGTACCTGCTTCTATTTTAGGGAGCAGGTACTTTTTTGACAAGCATTTTATAAGGAAAATGTATAACGCAAGCTAAGGTATAAGCATTTCACATTGTGATGCGGAGCAGGTAAGATAAGAGCAGCAAGAGACGAAGAGAAGCACTTGGAGAAAAATAGAAAGGAAGAAAAATATTGGCAAAGCCTTGGCACTGTATCCAGTACCGCTCATCGTTGTCGGCAGCATGGTCGGCGACAAGCCGAATTGGACGCTCGTCGCGCATGAATCGCAACGGTCAGTGATGGCATGAGGGAAGCATAGGGGGGTGAAATCAATGGAACGCAGATATCAACAGGGAATCTATGAGGCCGATGCCTGCCGGTGCGAGCTTTCGTCGTTGCCGGATGATGCTGCGCGCATCTGTTTCCTCAAGCGTCATCGACGCAAGCTTCTGACTTCCTTGCATGAGGCGCAGGAAAGGCTCTCCTGCATTGACTACATGCTCTATGAGCTGGAACAGAAACAGAAGGAGTGTGGCGCGGATGAAACGTAGGGAATTCTTGAAACTGACCGGTATGGGTTCCATGAGATACGGGCTGGATATCCTGATGCTGTTTCTTCTGATGGCAGAGATGACGTTTTTCTACTTGCCGCCGCTGCTGCACGAGGTCGTGGGCGTGACGTTCTTGCTGCCGATTGCGGGGCATCTCACGCTCAACCGGCGTTATGTCTCCTCTTTGAGCCGCGGGCACTGGCATGGTCCGCGCGTGCTCAGGCTTTTGCTGAATCTTTTGCTCGCCGCGGCCTGTCTTGTGACGGTCATCAGCGGCTGTCTGATCTCGAGTGAGCTGTTTGCAGATATCGTACCATTCTCGCTGCGCAGCAATCCGCTGCTCTATCAGCTGCACAGTGCGGCAGCGCGGTATTTCCTGGTGCTTGCGGGGCTTCATTTCGGCCTGCAAGGAAAGGTGTGGTGGCAGAAATGGCTGCATTTGGCTGGCATTACCGCGAGGCCCTTTCCTGCGCAGGCGCTCTTGGGTGGTCTCGCCATGATACTCGGAGTGGTGGGCTTCTACGCTGCGCAGCAGGATCGTCTGCTGGGGCACTTGCAAGGCGCACATATCTTCATGACGCCGTCACTTTCGTATAGCGGCGTAGGTTACGTCTTGATACAGGTCAGCATCTTTTTATTGCTTGTCGAATTTGGTTGGCTTTTATCGCTTTGGAAGGGAGCGCGGTTACGATGAATCGCAGAGAATTTTTGAAAATCGGCAGCATGGGCATGATGGCAGTGGCGCTGGCAGGCTGCGGCTTTTCTGCGCCCGCTGGGAATATCTCCGGTCAGGCGGCAGGCAGCGCTGGCAGCAGCGCGGGAACTGCCGGGGAGGCAGCAAAGTCCGGCAGCAAGACACTGGTCGTCTACTATTCGGCGACGGGACGTACGGAGCGTGTGGCTAAGGTCATCGCCAAAGAGCGTCAGGCAGACATCGTGAAACTCGTGCCCTCGCCGGACTACACAGAAGCAGACCTCGACTATAATAACACGACCAGCCGCGTGAGCCGTGAGCATGACGATGCCGCACTGCGCGAGAAGATCCAGATCGAGAAGGCAGTTCCAGACAACTGGTCGTCCTACGATACGATTTTCATCGGCTACCCGATTTGGTGGGGCATTGCAGCTTGGCCGGTCGATGCCTTTGTCAAGGCCAATGATTTTACGGGAAAACACGTTGTGACCTTTGCGACGGCGTATAGTTCGCCACTCGGTAACAGCGGCAAGCTGCTCTCTGAAATGGCCGGGGGTAAAGGACAGTGGCAGGATGGCATCTGTTTTACTGGGAGTCTCAGCGAGGATAAAGTCAGAGAATGGGTGAAATCGCTCGAGTAAATGCGAAGGAAACCAGATCGCCTGCCATTCTTTTTCAAAGCACTCTTCCGGGGCGCTGTAGCCGAGGATCTTTCTCGGCAGGGTGTTCGCCCATTCCTCGACACGGGCGATGTGCCCAGCCGGATAGTCCTCCATCCGCTTTCCCTTTGGGAGGAAGCGGCAAAGCGGCCCGTTGTGGTTATGAATCAGGGGTTCCTTAAGCACACCTTATCTTTTTGTGCAAGGCTTTTCGTCGTGACAGGCGACAAAATGGCCAGGGGCGATTTCCCGAAGCGCGGGGGCTTTCTCATTGCAGATCTCCGTGCACCTTTCACAGCGAGTGGCAAAGGGGCATCCCTTCGGCCTGTCGGAAGCACTTGGAATCTCCCCCCGTATCGTATGGGGGATGACTTTCGCTCCATCCGCGGGGAATACGGAGGCGAGAAGCGCCTGCGTATAGGGATGGCGGGCCTCCTGGAGTCTGGCAGCGTCGAGCGTCTCCATGACGCTGCCCAGATACATGACGAGGACGCGCTGAGCAAAGAGGCTCACGAGGGCAAGATCGTGGCAGATAAAGAGGTAGGTGATGCCCCGCTCCCGCTGGAGGCGCGCCAAGAGGCGTACCACGCTGTCCTGTACGGACACATCAAGGGCACTTGTAGCCTCATCGCAGACGATGATCTCAGGCCGCAGCGCAAGAGCCCTCGCGATGGCCACCCGCTGGCGCTGACCGCCGCTCATATTGTGAGGGTAGCGATCCGCAAAGTCGGCAGGAAGTTCCACGCTCAATAGGAGCTCCTCTACGGTCTGCCGCCGCTTGGACTTTTCCAAAAGGCCGTAGTTTTCCAAGGGCTCGGCGAGGATTTCCTCAATGCGCATCTTCGGGTCGAAGGCTGCCGCAGGGTCCTGAAAGACCATCTGCACATTGCGATAATGCTGACGCAGTGCTTCGCCCGTCAGTTTCGTGATATCCTCCCCGTGAAAGAGCACCTCCCCTGAGGTCGGGGCATGAAGGTTCAGGAGCGTTTTGACAAGGGTCGATTTGCCGCAACCGGACTCACCGACGATGGCAAACGTCTCTCCTTTGCGGACATCGAAACTCACATCGGCGACAGCGGTGAGAACGCGCCCGCCCTCCAAGGGAAACTCTTTGACAAGGTGGCGGACGGATAGGATCGTCTCGCGTTCATTCGACATAGCGCCGACCTCCTAGCGTAGGAACGGAAGCCAAAAGTTTCTTTGTATAATCGGACTTCGGCGAGTGAAGGATATCCTGCGTTGCCCCGTACTCCAAGACGCGGCCGCCGGACATGACGAGAATCTTGTCCGACACACAGGCGGCAACGCCGATATTGTGGGTGACGAGGATCATGGCCGTCCCGGACTCCCGCACGATGCGCAGAAGCTCGGCCACGATCTGAGCTTGGGTGGTGACGTCGAGAGCCGCCGTTGGCTCATCCGCCAGGAGCAACTTCGGATGGAAGGCCAGCGCCATGGCGATGCCTACCCGCTGCCGCATGCCGCCCGATAGCTCAAAGGGGTAGGCACCTAGAATGCTTTCGGGATTTGCGAGATTCATGCGGCCAAGCAGCGTGCAGCACCGCTTCCTCGCCTCCTCCTTCGTCTTGATGGAGTGTGTGTGAAGCAGGATGTACTCGATGAACTGGCTGCCGATTTTGCGGACGGGATTCAGCATGGCACCCGTATCTTGGAAAATCATAGAAAGTTCTCGCCCCCGCAGCTTTTTCCACGCTTCCTCCGAGAGCTGCGTGAGATCTCGCCCTTCAAAGAGAGCCGCTCCTCCACAGATAGTGCCCCCGCCGCCGAGGCAGCCCAAGAGGGCGCGAATGACGCTCGTCTTGCCGCTTCCCGACTCCCCGACGAGGGAGAGCACCTCGCCGGGCGCCAGGGAGAAGCCGACCCCCTGAACCGTCTGTTTCTTTCCGTAGCGGATGGCAAAATCCCGAACCTCCAGCAACGACCCGGAGGCTCCCTCCATGCGCGCGCTCACTTGGCGGCCGGCTGGATGTCCGGCGTGATCCAGTAGTAGTCCGAAGGCAGCATGCGGACACCCGACAAGGCCTTGCTGGAGACGATGTTCGTCTGAGGATAGCCAAGGAAGAGAGCCGCACCGTCGTCCAGCATGATCTGCTGGATCTCGATGATGAGCTGGCGGCGCTTTGCCTTATCGAACTCCACGGCGAGCTGGTCAAGCTTTGCGTCGAGGGTCGGGTTGGAATAGCCGGATCCATTTTGCGGATTGCTGCCGTTCGCGTTCGTCTTCCAGTACCAGGAGAGGTACATCTCCGGATCGCCGGTGTTTGCCGTGGTGATATTGGAGATCAGAAGATCATACTCTCCCTTGATGCCGATATTGTCCAGCAGGTTGTAGTCCACCGTCTTGATGTTGATGTCAAAGCCGATTTTCTTCAAATCCGCCTGCACGGCCTCGGCGTAAAGCGGCAGCTCGGCGCGGCTGTTATAGACGACGAAATCGAGGCGCAGGGGCTTGCCGTCCTTGTCGCGGATGCCGTCTCCGTCCGTATCCTTCCAGCCTGCTTCGTCCAAAAGTTTTGCGGCTCTCTCCTCATTGTAGGCATTCGGGTCAGTGAGCTGGTCGAAGCCATAGTCCATGGAAGGCGGTACGGGCGCCTTGCCGGGAAGGAATGTTCCCTTCAGGAGGACGTTGGCATAGGTCTTCCGATCGCAGCCAGAGATGAGCGCCGCGCGGACTTTCGGATCCTTTAGGAGGCCCTTCTGGTTCAGCCGGGCCAGGACGACGCGGAGAGAGGAGATCTCGTCCACGTTGAATCTGTCGTTGCCACGGAAGGTATCCATATCGCCGGCACCGATGTTGACGGCCATATCCACGTCGCCGGACTGGAGGGCCATGGCGCGGGTATTCGGATCATCGATGGAAGGGATCTCCACGGTCTCAAAGGGCACCTCGCCGCCCCAATACTCCTTGTTGCGCTTCATAACGGCCTTTTCCTTCACGAAGGAATCCACCATGTAAGGACCGGTGCAGATGGGGCCTTGCTTGGCAAAGTCGCGATTGGCCTCGGCCGCTGTATCCACGATGATGAAGAGCGGATCCGCCAGAAAGCCGGGGAGGTTGGGCATGGGCTTTTCCGTGGTGATGGTGAGGATCTGCCCCTCTGCCCTGATTTCCTTGTACTTGAAGAACGTCTCGGCTCTGTTGTTCTTCTGGAAGGAGCGCAGGAGGGAGGCCTTGACCGCCTCTGCTGTCAAGGGGTCGCCATTGGAGAATTTGACACCGTCCCGGATATGAAAGGTCCAGGTCATGTGGTCGTCACTGATTTCCCACTTGTCCGCCAGCCATGGCTCGACGTTCATCTTGTCGTCAAACTTCGTCAGACATTCGCCGAGGCCGTAGCGCATGACGACCCAGCCAAAGTAGTTCTGGGTTGGCTCGAGTGTGTCGGCAAAGTTTGTAACACCCACCTTCAGGATGCCCTTGTCCACATTCTCGCTGGAGGCACCGCCACCGCAGCCCGCAATGAGGGCGGCTGTGGAGGCGAGAGCCAGACCAAGAACCATCGCGCGGGCCGCCTTCTTCCTATTCCACCATTTCATAAAAAGCTCCTTTCCTTTCAGTCGTTTCATCTGAAATGCACGAGCGAGCGTACACTTCAAGAGATGCGAAATTACTGCCAACAACGGTGCCAGAGACCCAGTCACCCGTCCTTGCGGGGATCGAGCACGTCCCGCAGGCTGTCGCCCCAGAGGTTGAAGATTGCCACCACGAGGAAGATAGCGATGCCGGGATATACCATGAGCCAGGGAGCCGTCTGGATGTACTGGCGTCCCTCATTGAGCATGAGACCCCATTCCGGCGTAGGGGGCTGGGCGCCGAAGCCCAAGAAGGAGAGGCCTGCAATCTCCATCATCATAGTGCCGATATCCATGGCGCCGGTGATGACGATGATGGGCAGCACATTTGGAAGGATATGGCGCAGGAGTATCCGATGCGTCTTTGTGCCACTGAGCCGCGCCGCCGCGATGTAGTCCTGCTGCCGGATCTTTATGACGAGGCTCCTCACGAGGCGGGCGTACTTTGCCCAGCCCACCACGAACAGGGCGGCAATCGTATTGATGACGTTGCCGCCAAGGATGCCGGCGATGGCGATGGCGAGAACCACGCCCGGGAACGAGAGCATCATGTCCGCTATGCGCATGAGCACCATCTCGATCCGACCGCCGAAGTAGCCGCTGGCGATGCCGATCACCGCCCCCAGGATGCTCATGAGCGCCACGACGCAGAT
This sequence comes from uncultured Mitsuokella sp., assembly GCA_945873115.1. Lineage (GTDB taxonomy): Bacteria > Bacillota > Negativicutes > Selenomonadales > Selenomonadaceae > AWVT01. The sequence continues at coordinate 21,573 of CAMCBT010000015.1, read as the reverse complement.
TGTCATGAAGAGGGAAACCTGCGTGCCGCAAATGATGCGCGAGAGCGTATCGCGTCCCAGTTTGTCCGTCCCCAAGAGGTGCTCCGCCGAGGGACTCTGGAATACCTGTTTCATATTACCGACGTAGGGATCCTGCGGCGCTAAAGCACCGCCGAAAATCGCCACGAAGAGCACGAGCAGGACGAGCACCGTGTAGAGGCCGAAGAGCTTGTTCTCACGAAATACGGCAAAGAACTTCATGCCCGTCCCCCTTTTCCAAGTCGCGGGTCAAATTTTGCATAAGAGAGATCGACCAGCAGATTGATCAGCGTGTAGATAATGGCCACCCACAGGACAAAACCCTCTATGAGGGGATAGTCCCGCATCAGGATGGCATGCACCGCGGTATTGCCGATGCCCGGCCAGGAAAAGACCATCTCGATGACGGCCACGCCGCCCAGCAGCCAGCCAATGGACATCCCCAGGAGCGTGATGAGGGGCAGCACTGCATTGGGCATGATGTGAAACCAGAGGATGCGCCGCTCCGAAAGCCCCCTTGCCCTTGCCCCCACCACATAGTCCTGATGAAGCTCCTCCAGAACCACCGTGCGCACCTGCCGCATATACTTCGACGACATATAGATGGCAAGCGTCGCCGCCGGCAGCACGATCCCCTTCGCTGTAACAGAGGAGCTGGCAATGGGGAAAAGCCCCAGTTTCAGGCCAAAGACGTAAAGGAACAACAGACCGATCCAGAAAGTCGGCATGGAGACGCCGACAAAGGAGAAAATCCGCACCAGATAATCCGGCCAGCGGTTTCGATGGGTGGCGGACCAGATGCCCAGAGGGAGCGAAAGGATGAGCATGAAGGCGATGGACACAAAGGCCAGGCACAGCGTCCCCGCAAAGCCCTCCAGGAGCTTCGTCGTCACCGGCTTTTTTGCCGAGTAGGATATGCCCATATCCCCCGTGACGACACCACCCACCCAACTCGCGTACTGGACGAGGAAGGGACGATCCAGCCCAAGCTCATGGCGCGTCTTATCGATGGTCTCCTGGGACACAATCGTATCCGAGGCTTCCAAGAGCATCATGGCCGGGTCCCCTGGTGCAAGATACGTGAGGCAGAAGGTCAGGAAGCTCACGCCGATGAGGGTGACAAGCGTCTGCGCAATCCGCCCAAGAATTCGTTTCAATGGCATCTCTCCTAAAAAGAAAATCCTCCCCCGCCAATGCGTGAGGAGGATCTGTCAAAAGCCAAGCATAAAAAAACCGGCCATACGCCGGGCACGGACAGGAAAGCAACAGCAAAACAGCGTCTTTCCCACAGACTTTTGCCTCGCAAAGAGCAAAACACAGAGCCTGTCTTTTGTCCGAATCCCCATCCCCATCGCTCGCGGGTCGTAACGGTGATTGTCGATCAGGCAGTTCTCCTGGCTCCAGTTCATCGCTTGCCTCGTCTTCCCAAAGACGCTCTGCCGTCTTCAGTGACTTACTAAGGTTCGCTCCCTGTTACAGTGGCGGGACCGCTCCGGCTTTTACCGGATTCTCTATTGAGTCAATGACACCTGATCCTATGAAATTGTACTGGGAAACATCCCATAACCACAGTGCATGGTATCATATGATTTTCATTTTGTCAACTAGTTTCCCTAATATTCTGTGCGCGGACAAAGAGCAGGAAGGAGGCTGCCCCGGCGCGAAGGCACTGATCGAGAAGCAGGGCCAGCCAAGCCCCCGCCAGTCCCAAGTCAAAGACGAAGAGAAAGAGTGCCGTGATACAGGGACGCAGCACCGCGATGGAGACAAAGGAGTAGCTCGCCACAGAAAAGGCCATCCCCGCCGCCCGCAAGAAACCCGCCATCGCCAGCTGATGGCCCGCCGGCAGATTCGTCGCCGCCACGAAGATGAGGATACAAGCGCCAAGGGGGACGACGGACGCATCCTCCGCATAGAGAAGCACCAGCTGCTCGCGCAGCAGAACCGTCACGAGGAAAGCGACACAGGAAAACAAAAACGTCCAGCGCAGCCCCGCCCGGATGATTTCCCGCCACAGAGCGCCATCGTGCGCCCCAAAGGCATGACCCCCCGCCACCATGGCAGCTTTTCCGAGACCGCCGGCAAAGGAATAGTAGAAATCGCAGATATTCATGCATATCGCGTGGATCGCGTAAGCCGTCACCCCCAGCTCTGCCACCATACGGGTGTAGAGCACCATGCCGACCCGCTCAAAGCCCTGCTCCGCAAAGACGCTTGTGAGCTGAGGCATGACCTCCCGCAAGTAACTGCGCCCCACGCGCCAGCTCCCGGAAAAAAGAGAGCCGCCCCGCATGCTCCAAAGGGTCAGGAGCAATGTCAGCCCCGTCCCGATGAGCGTCCCCGCCGCTGCGCCGACGACCCCCAAGGCCGGAAAAGGACCGGGTCCGAAGATAAAGAGGGCATTTCCGAGGACATTGGCCGCACTCCCCCAGACATTGGCCCCCATGACGCTTCTGACCCTGCCGATTCCAAGGAGGTACGCCTGCAGCACGGTCGCCAGAGAGGTCAGGAACACGCCGCCGAGGGCGAGATATCCATAGGAAAGGGCAAGATCCAGATAGGATGCCGCTCCCATCCAAGAGAGAATCCTGGGAAGCTGCCAGGAAAAGAGCCCGTGGAGCAGCAAAAAGAGCACAAGGGAGAGCAGGAGCGTCTGGCGCAGAAGCCCCGCCCCATCCCGCCCCGCCCCATGGCGATGGGCGACGAGAACCGTGAGGGCCGAGCCGATGGAGCGGGCAAAGACGAGGAGCACCATGCGGGGCTGGGTAAAGATGCTCACCGCCGCAATGGCCTCAATGCCAAGCGTCCCCACCATGATGATGTCCGCCGCAGAAAGCGCCACGAGAAAAAAGCCCTCCAGCCCTGCGGGAAGTGCCACGGACAGAAAGATACGATCCGCCCGCCCCAGATACTTTTCTGCCATAGATGATCGCATTCACCGAAATCCTTTCCCCTGTATATTGTCACAAAACATTTTAGTTTCCCCAGAAGTATTTTGGAAGCCTCCCGCAGGGATATGGGAAATGTCTGGATTATCCTCGCGGATGACGAAAAGCCGCAGGATGCGCGGAGCCTGCGTGATATAGAAGAGCATCTCTAAAAATTAGCCAAAATTCATCTTGCTTCGGTAAAAGAATTCGACCACACGACTCGACATAGAATCCAAGGCTTTCTGTTATTTTTTTTTGAGCTGATAGCAGGAGAATCCACACGGGGGGAATTATGTAAGTGTGTAGGATACTCCTTTTTTACACATGGAGGCGATAGATTATGGAGAAACGGAAACTCAGGCGGCGCGTCCTGCTCGGTCTCACACTTGGGACGGCAGGTTTCGCGCTGCTTCCGGCCTTGCCTGCACAGGCGATGACGCTTACTGAATACAAGCAGGCACTGGCAGAAGGCAGGGCATTTCATCTGGATGTGGGTGATTTTTCTGGTAAAACTGTCAGTACGACACAGCTGGCATCGACACCAGAGCAGAAGAAGATCGTGCGAGCGGCGGGACCGAGTGGCGAAATCGTTGTGCAGCTGGATCATGGTACGAAACTGGGACCTGCAGAGATTCGTTCGACGGATGTTGCGCTTGATGCCGAGGGGAATATCCGTAAAGAAAATGGCCATACGGGTGATTCTGGAGAAATTTATCTTGCTGATGGTATGCATATAAACAATGATGGCATCCCGAATGCAGATATCAACAATTCCTCGGCCGTCGTTGACGCGACGGACACGAAATTCGTCGGATCGGTGCATCAGTTGAACGGAACGGTGATCGCCAAGGCAGAAAATATCGTTGGCCGTGGCGGTTATGATGCAAACGCAGGATGGCACTCTAGCGGCTATACGATCGGTTCCGATGAAGAGATAGATGGAGAAATGCGTGGAATCGGCCACGTGGTGAATGCCACGGCGACTTTGCGCCTTGTGGGGAATACCCTGTTCAATACGAACTGGACGGACGAGGAAACCGGGGAGACTTACGTTGGTAAAAACCATATCACGCTCACGAATAAAGGCATTCTCGAAGCGAACTCGGCACAGCTTTTTAATGTGAGCCTCGGCGATGGCTCGGTGACGGATCCGGAAAAGGTACGTGCGGACGCGGACACGGCGATCAACTTCCTCGGCGGCACGGTGCTCCTCGATGACTCTTATTATAATAATGACTATCTCGCGAATGCGCAGAAACTCGTACGTGCAGCTGACGGCGGCACGACGCAGGTCGCGATGAGTAAGGCCTCAAAGCTCTATGTAGAGCCGACAGACCTTGCTGACGTCAAGGAAGATGGAGCCTTTATCCCCGTGAAGACCGATCTTACTCAGGCAACCATCGTTGCAAAGGCCAATGAGCGAGCGAATATGGCCAACAAGGTGCTCGATCACTTTAACGGGTCTATGCTTCGCATGGGGAAGCCTGTGAATGGCTCTTTGAAGCTGGAGATTTACGGTACGAAGGCGACGCTCGGTGATCCGGACAGCACGATGACGGAACTCATCACGGAAGAGGGAAAGACACCGGAGATTCCTGCGCAGATTACGGTGGGAGACAAAGGCTCTCTTACGCTAGGCACAAACCAGTCGAAAGACGGCACGGTCAACAGCCTCAAGGCAGATGTAACCTTGGGCGATGGAACAGCAAAGAACACGGGAACGCTCGCCGCGGCGTCTGCCACGCAGCAGGTCAACTCCATCACCGCGAAGGCAGGTTCTGGCATCAAGGTCGCGGCACCGGCGACGCTTGAGACGACGGATGGCATCAGGCTCGATGGGGCGAGTCAGTTCGCTGTGCAGGGCATTGTCAAGAGCAAGGTCACAGCAGGCAGCGATGCCACGATTTCCGTGGGCAGCGACGAGAGCAGCGAAAGCGCGGGCGAGCTGAACCTACTCGCAGGTTCAAGCCTTGCGGGGACGAAGGTGTTTCTCGATCCCGCGTGGAAAGACAACGCGGAGATCACGGATGCTTCTCAGCTCGCTGACGCAGGGACAGATGCCAGCTATCTCCTGACCATAGGACAGAACGCCGTCGCGAGCTTCGGTACCGATGATCCTACCCATGCCCAGCAGGCATTCGCGAACTCCCGCCAGACATGGGGCAATGGCGACGACGAGGTATCGGCGGCGCTCTATCTCGCAAAGCCGGTCTCGGTCGCGGCAACAGGCGGCATCAAAGTCGATGGTGCTGTCACCTCGGGGAATTTTGCGAACGGGAGCAATGGCGCTTCGGCAGACACGGTGACGTTCGGCGAGCACTCACTCCTCATGGTGGATGCAGGCGCGCTCGGCAGCAGTGCCGCGCTGACCGCGGCGGACGGCAAAGGAACGCTCCGCATCGCGGACAGCGCGAAGCTCTATCTTGATGATGTGGCAGATGGCAAGGTATACACCATCGTCGATCGCGATACGAGCGATGGTACTGGCTTTGCAAATCTCACGGATGCCAAGGGCTGGTATACGGATACCAGCAAGATCATCACAAACAAGCGCTATCGACTCGACACGACCCAGAGCAATACAGACGGTGTCATCCACGTCGTCAGAAACCCGTATGATGTCGATGGTCTGGCACTGAAGAACACGCTGGATGCCATGGACGATACGGCGGCGAATCGCGCGAAATACGCGGGCATCAACTACCTCTACCAGGCAGCGGACGGCCTGTACAGTGATGATAGGACGCGCACGCTGGTCAACATTGCCGCGCAGCCGGCAGAAGCGGCTGGCGCGAGCTACTATGCAGCGCAGACCGTCAACGATCTTTCCGATGCCGTGCAGCAGCGTGGATCGCTCCTCACGACGGAAAACGGCCTGCATCCAGGAGACTTCTGGCTCCAATATGGTCACCGCCATACGAACATGGATACACTCCGGCTCACAGGATTGACTTCGGACGCTGACAGCAACACGAACACCGTCACGCTCGGGTATGATTTCGCGGGCGGCAAGGTGAATCAGGGGATTGCCTTCAGCTATGGCACGGGCAAGAGCGACGGCAGCTACGAAGACGACAAGTCCCGTACGTACGGGGTCTCCTATTATGGGAACTTGCTCACTTATCATAAGGCAGATCAGACGCAGAACAATCTGCTCTTCGATCTCGGTGCCTATCGTGTCAAGCATGATATCGATGGCGTTCTGGATGGAAATTTTCACCAGACAATCGTGACGGCAGGGATTCGCGATGAATACTCTCTGCCGCAGGCGAACGGTGCCGCGATCGTGCCGCATGTCGGTCTGCGCTGGCTCGGCATACACACGCCGTCCTATACGATGAAATGGAATGGCAGCCCTGCGTTCCATTATGCGCCGGAGACGCAGAATCTCTTTACTGTCCCCATTGGCGTCGGGTTCACGTTTGAAAAGGAAAAAGACGGCTGGAACTATAAGGCGCTGCTCGATCTCTCCTATCTCGGAAAACTCGGCAGCGGCAGAGGCACGATGCGTGTTGGCGCGTTCGGCGTCGACGCCAGCGATCTCGTAGACTATGATATCCTCGGTAAATCGTCCTATGGCGCGAAAATCGCTTTGACGGCCGAGAATAAAAACATGTCCTATGCCATCAGTTATCGCTATCAGGGCAACAGCGATATGGACAGCCATACCTTCGGCGTGCAGTTCGGACTGAAGTTCTGAGGCAGTGAGGAAGCGAGCAATGACAGAAAGGATTCTGGAAAAGACAGAACAGATAGAGCTCTCACAAGGTGCAGCAGTGCATCTGCATGGAACTGCTACAGAAAGAACTACTTCTCCTGCACGCAAGCCATCTGATGTGTGGCCAACAGGGGCAAAAGAGTTTCTAGCTTATCTTGGACAACATCCGCACGGTCCTGTGCGGGTGGAACGACTAAAGGATACGCGTGAGAGTCTCCTTGTCCATTTCAGGACTCGCATGGCAGGAACGGATCTGCCTATCGCGGTGATTTTTGACATGACGGGCTTTCTCGTACTTCGAATGAATCTTTCGCCGCTTTTTGGGGGGAACGAGTATGTCTGTGATGCGTTCGCGGCGGAAGTTATGCCGCAACTGATGCGAGCCACTGCAGAAAGCCGTCTCGTCCGCTACTATCTGACGCCCAATATGCTCGTTATTGCCGACATCTGTTTGCCGCCTCTGGCGGCACCTGCGCCGCACGAGCTCATCGATCTGTTAGCATTACTCGAAGGTGATATCAGGCGTCATGCGCAGGTATTTGCGGAGATGCGTGGCGCATAGATGCCTATATGGTATACCTAGGGAGTAGGACACCTCTTTTTTGAGAGGTGTCCTATTTTGATGTGCTCAATAACGTGGGCGGCTGTCATAATTTCGGCGGATGTCCTACACACACGACTTGACATAGAATCGATTTCCCTGTGGCAAAAATGGGCTCCATACGCTATAATGAAGGGGAATAATCTGTAGATTTTGACAAGGGGGCGCTATTATGATTACATCCGAGCAGACGATGCGCAGCCTCGCCAATGGCAGCGATGTGCGGGGCGTGGCACTGGAGGGCGTGGCAGGGGAGCCTGTGACGCTTTCCGCGGAGGCGGCGAACCGCATTGCTTCGGGCTTCCTGGAGTTCCTGGCGGCGCACACGGGCAAGGCGAAGAAGGACCTCCGGGTGGCGGTGGGCCACGACTCCCGCCTTTCGGCGAAGGAGCTGAAGGAGGCCGTGCTCGCAGCCCTCTCCTATGCGGGCTGCGTGGCGGTGGACTGCGGCCTCGCCTCCACGCCGGCCATGTTCATGGCCACCGTCTTCCCGGAGACGAAGATGGACGGCACCATCATGATCACGGCGAGCCACCTGCCCTATAACAGGAACGGCCTCAAGTTCTTCACGAAGGAGGGGGGCGTGGAGCACGAGGATATCGACGCCATCCTTTCAGCCGCCGTGCGCACGCCGGAGCAGAAGGGGGACATGGCCCGCGTCCAGCGCTACGACCTCATGGAGCGCTATTGCCATCACCTGCGGAAGAAAATCCGCCAGGGCCTCGATATGGGGGAGACACCGCTAAAGGGCATGCACATCGTGGTGGACGCGGGCAACGGCGCCGGCGGCTTCTTTGCCACCCAGGTGCTGGGGCGTCTCGGGGCCGACACCTCCGGCAGCGTCTTCTTGGAGCCGGACGGCCACTTCCCGAATCATATCCCGAACCCGGAGAACAAGCAGGCCATGGCGGCCATCCGAAAGGCAGTGCTGGATGCCCGCGCGGATCTCGGTCTCATCTTCGACACGGACGTGGACCGCATGAGCGCCGTGCTGAAGAACGGAAAGGAAATCAGCCGAAACGCCCTCATCGCCATGATGGCGGCCATCCTCGCGCCGGAGTACCCAGGCTCCACCATCGTGACGGACTCTGTCACCAGCGACGAGCTCACAGAGTTTTTGACGAAGACCCTGGGCCTCAAGCACCATCGCTATATGCGGGGGTACAAGAACGTCATCGACGAGTGCATCCGCCTCAACAAGGCGGGAACGAAGTCGCCGCTCGCCATCGAGACCAGCGGCCACGGGGCTCTTTCGGAGAACTACTTCCTGGACGACGGGGCCTATCTCGCCGTGAAGCTCCTCATCGCCGCCGGCAAGGCAAAGGCGAAGGGCAAGAGCCTCGCGGATCTCGTCCGCGGCCTCGGCGAGCCCCAGGAGGCTCGGGAGTACCGCTTCAAGATCAAGGGAGAGGACTTCCGCGCCTACGGCCGGGAGGTGCTGGCGGCCTTTGAGAGCCGGGCGAAGGAAAAGGGCATCCGCATCGCCTCGCCAAGCTACGAGGGCATCCGCCTCGTCTTCCCCACGGGCTGGGCGCTCCTGCGCATGAGCCTCCACGATCCCCAGATGCCGCTCAATGTGGAGAGCCGCAAGGCCGGCGGCGTGGCGGAAATCGCTGCCCAGGTGAAGGAGTTTCTCACGGGCTTCGACCGACTCGATCTCGGCACCCTTTGAGCCCCTTGAAAATGTGTTGCAGGGGTTACAGTTTTTCGGCGGGCCGTTCTCTATAATGAAGTCAGAGACAGCCGAAAGGCACAAGCAATATTTCACAAAGCTATTGAAAATCACTTTCATATATGCTATCCTAGCAGGTGAAAGCGACAAGAAGGCACAGAGGCAGTCTCGCGACGCTTCTCTGCCTTTCCTTTTTTGAGGAGGTATTCGTCATGAAAGAGTATTTGAAAATCATGCAGGTCATCGGTCGTCAGATCATCGACTCCCGGGGCAACCCCACGGTGGAGGCCGAGGTGGTCCTCGCGGACGGCTCCCGTGGTCGGGCAGCTTCCCCCTCCGGTGCCTCCACGGGCGAGTTTGAGGCCCTGGAGCTCCGAGACGGGGACAAGAGCCGCTTCGGCGGCAAGGGCGTGGAGAAGGCCGTTGCCAATATCAACGACATCATCGCGCCGGCCCTCGTGGGTGAGGATGCCTCCGACATCTACGCAGTGGACAAGGTCATGCGAGATCTCGATGGCACCGAGGATAAGTCGAAGCTGGGAGCCAATGCCATCCTCGCGGTATCCCTGGCGGCGGCAAAGGCGGCGGCTAGTGCCCAGGACATTCCCCTCTACCGCTTCCTGGGCGGCCTCGCCGGCAACCGCCTGCCGGTGCCCATGATGAACATCCTGAATGGCGGTGCCCATGCCACGAACAGCGTGGATACCCAGGAGTTCATGATCATGCCGGCCGGCGCACCCACCTTCGCCGAGGGGCTCCGCTGGGCCACGGAGGTCTTCCACGCCCTGCAGGCTCTCCTGAAGAAGGAGGGCAACACCACGGCGGTGGGCGACGAGGGCGGCTTCGCGCCGAACCTCAAGAGCGACGAGGACACCATCGAGCATATCCTCCAGGCCATCTGTGACGCGGGCTATGAGCCGGGCAAGGATTTCGTCCTCGCCATGGATGCCGCTGCCTCCGAATGGAAGAGCGAAAAGGGCAAGGGCCACTACAAGCAGCCCAAGTCCGGCAAGGAGTTTACCTCTGATGAGCTCATCGCCCACTGGAAGAGCCTGGTGGAGAAGTACCCCATCTACTCCATCGAGGACGGTCTCGACGAGGAGGACTGGGAAGGTTGGCAGAAGATGACGAAGGAGCTGGGCGGCAAGGTGCAGCTCGTAGGCGACGACCTCTTCGTCACGAACACGAAGCGTCTGAAGAAGGGCATCGACCTGGGCTGCGGCAACTCCATCCTTATCAAGCTGAACCAGATCGGCACCCTCTCGGAGACTCTGGAGGCCATCAAGATGGCCCACAAGGCCGGCTATACCGCCATCGTCTCCCACCGCTCCGGCGAGACGGAGGATACGACGATAGCAGATCTCGCCGTGGCCCTCAATACCTGCCAGATCAAGACGGGCGCCCCCTCCCGCTCCGAGCGGGTGGCCAAGTACAACCAGCTCCTGCGCATTGAGGAGGAGCTGGGGGATAGTGCCGTCTACCCCGGCAAAGCCGCCTTCAACCACGTAAAATAATTTCTTGCACCAAATAGCCAAGGCTGTGATAAAATGAAAGGGCATTTTATCACAGCCCTTTTTACTATGAGAACCCAAGAATCAAGCCCAAAGGGCGCAGATGATTGGTTGTTCTCTTGCAAGGGCGGCGCACAATGTCCACAAAGTGGACGTTTGTGCGTGTAGTTTACTATGTAAATCCCCAAGAACGCAAGCCGCAGGCGCAGCGTGATTGGCAGGATTTACTGCAAGGGCGGCGCACAAGACCCGCAAGTGGACGTTTGTGCGTGTAGTTTTTTATATATTGTAGGAAAGGAAGCGAATCCATTGGACTCCTGGCTTATCTACGCACTGCTCTCCGCCGTCAGCGCCGCCTTTGTCTCCATCTTCGGGAAAATCGGCCTCGCAGGGCTAGACAGTGGGGCAGCGACGGCCATCCGTGCTGCCATCATGGCGGTCTTCCTCATCGGCGTGGCCTTCGTCCAGGGGAGCGCCGGGAACGTGCCGGCCATCCTCGCCGACAAAAAAGCCCTCCTCGCCATCACCCTCTCCGGCGTGGCGGGGGCTGTCTCCTGGCTCTTCTACTTCATGGCCCTGAAGACGGGGGACGTGGCCCAGGTGGCCCCCATCGACAAGCTCAGCGTCGTCTTCGCCGTGCTGCTCGCCGTGATCTTCTTCCACGAGAGTGTGAGCCCTGCCCACGCGGTGGCCATCGCCCTCATCGCCGCAGGCGGGGTCATGATGGCTGTGCTGCCCTAGACGCCGGGAAGATACACTCATGAAATTATAATAAAAAAGCTGTTGACAGCAGGTGCTGACCTAGCTATAATAAATCTTGTCCTTAACGACATGGGGTTATAGCTCAGTTGGTTAGAGTGTCTCGTTGACATCGAGGAGGTCACAAGTTCGAATCTTGTTAACCCCACCATTTAGACAGCGCACCGCCCAAATGTGGCGGTTTTCTATTTTCCGCGCAGGCGATTTCCGCTTGCAAAACAAGGCGTTTTGTTGTATACTAGCAAGCGTCCTAAGGCTCACTTAGCTCAGTTGGTAGAGCATCTCCGTCACATGGAGGGGGTCGGGGGTTCGAGTCCCTCAGTGAGCACCAGAAAGCATCCGCACCGAAAGGTGCGGTTTTTTGTTATCTCGGAGGAAGGGGGGACGAAGGTAGGGCTAGGACCGGGGGCGGTGGAGGGGAGGCCCGGTACGCCTTCTGGAAGCCTTCCGGACGGAGAATTGCCTGCGAGAGCAAGCCTCCGGGGAAAACACGAAAATTTTTTGATGGATTTTTAAAAAGGGGTTGAATCTCTAGGGCCATAGTGCTATACTGTATGCAGTAAGAAAAACCGAATACAACATCATTACCACAGACCACAGTCAAGAGTTGGCTGAATCAGCAGACGCATTCGCGATCGTTAAATACGGGTTTGAGACTTGCTTTATAGCAGAGTTACGTTGTGTGGAGACAAGTGCTCATAGTCAAAAACAACGATTTAACGAAAAGAGGCGTGAATACCATGAAAGCTCTGCAGACGATTGTTACCATGCTGGTTATGGTCGGTGTGGTCATGATGTCTGGCACGGCTTCCGCTTCCAGCCTTGAAAGCGACGTTGTTGCTTATGTCAACATCGAGCGTCAGGCTGCTGGTCTTGCGCCTGTTACCGTTGCCGCGGACCTCCAGAAGGCTTCCGCTATCCGCGCTCAGGAAGCAAGCGTCAAGTTTGCTCATCAGCGTCCGGACGGCAGCTCCGTCAAGACGGTCCTCAATGGTGCTTCTTACTCCTGGTTCGGTGAGAACCTCGCTGTGAGCCGCGTTATGGACGCACAGAAGATGGTTCGCGCATGGATGGGTTCCCCCACGCATCGCGCCAACATCCTCAACGGTCATTATACGCAGATTTCTGTTTCCTGCATCCAGGGCAGCGATGGTCATTACTACTGGGCAATGGAGCTCTCCAGCAACGATTGATACCAGAGGGCACCGACCAGAGACAAAGACTGTAGGGTTGCATATGCGACCCGCCTTTTCTGTCAAACCTATGAAAGGCAGCTACTTCAACGTAGCTGTTTTTTTTTCGCCAGATAGAGAACAAATGTTGCATTTATAGAACATCTGTAGTATTATCTAGGAAGGGAATTTCGACGTGCTTGTGGGGAAAGCAAAGGAGGAATACTATGGAACCGAAATACTTGCCAGCGGAGCGGGATGTGCTGGCCATCGTGCCGGAAATCGGCACCAGTGGGGAGAATGGGACGCGCATCATCGTCCGAAGCGGGAGCCTCTGGCTGCCCCATGTGGTGCGCCATGTGCTTGCCATGTATGCGGGGCGCCACGGCATGACGCTGCCCCTTCTCCAGAAGCTCGCCGGGAGCAGCCGCCGGAGGGCCCGGTGCACCCGGCGTAATCGCACCCTCGTCATCGAGCCCTGGCTCGTGCTGGTGCCCACCCAGGTGCGGCGGGGGACCGTGGCCCGGGGGACGCTGGCCTATATCAATGCCAGCCGGAGGATCGACCTCGAGCCCCTGAAGGGGGAGGGGGAGGCCAAGAGCCGCATCCACCTCCTGGATGGGACGGCAGTGGACTCTCTCTGGTCGGCCTGGGTGAATGGGGAGCGGCTGGAGGAGGGCCGCTCCTGCTACGCCGATGCCCTCCTTTCCCTCTCTGCCTGTATCCGGGAGGAGGAGCGGGTGTACCTCGGCCTATAAATTTTCTCCCTCTGGTTGCCAAAGTGCCTCCCGGCTGCATGTCTATGGGTGTAAGGAGGAGCAAGGGCAAGGCAGAAAGAAAGGAGAATCCCAAATGGCTACAGTACAATCCACGAAGCTCATCCTGAAGATGCAGGCGGGAAAGACGGCGACGGGCACCCAGTCCTATGTGCAGCGCACCTTCGCCAACATCACGCCCACCCTCAGCGATGAGGAGCTCTATTCCATCGGCACGAAGCTCGGTGGCCTGCAGTCCGCTCCGGTGGTGGAAATCCGCCGCCAAGACGTGAAGGCCCTGGGCGAGACTGCTTGAGTCCAATAGTATAGGAAAGGAAGGATACCCATGGCAAAGACACTGAAAATGGTGCTCACCCTCTCGGAGAACAAGACCACGACCCTCTCTCTGGCGAACCCGAAGGAGGGCCTCGCCAAGGACGAGGTGATGGTCCTCCTGAATGAGATCATCGAGAAGAAGGCCATCACGGTAGGGGGCGTCGCGCCCACCGGCGTGAAGTCCGTCTACATCCAGAGCGTCGACGAAGAGATGCTCGCCTAAATACCACTTGCTCCTCCTAGGGGGTGCTTTACATGGAAGCTTTCCATGCGAAGCACCCCCTTTTTTCCATGCAATCCGCGACGAGGGTTCCATTCTATTCCTATGCGAGAAGTACCATATTCGCAGCAGCTCTCGTCTGCGTGCCCGGATAAAGATGCATAATAGTCATGGAAGCTTTGGCTCCGTAAAACATTCGGGAGGCGGAAGTCATAGGACGAAGGCGATCAACCGTCCTTTTTTTTTTGTCGCTCTTGCGCTATAATGAAACCAATAGGAAGGAGATGGGGATATGCTTCAGGAGGAACGGGTGAAGGCGGCGGTGACGGCCATCGAGGCTTGCTGCGGGCACTGTGCCTGTTGCTCGCCGGACTGCCCTGTCTTTATCGCGCGCCGCGCTATGGAGGGGCTGCTCTACGATATGGAGACGGCGGCGGATCATGAAATGAGGGAGGATGACTCTTTATGAATATTCTTGTGACAGGGGGCGCCGGCTTTATCGGCTCCCATCTCGTGGGGCTGCTCCTTTCGGAGGGGCACCGGGTGACGGTGTTGGACGACCTCTCCGCAGGCAAGCGGGAGAATGTGCCGGCGGAGGCGACCTTCCTCCGGCTCGACATGCGGGGCGAGGAGGCGGCCTGGGAGATGGGGAAGGGCTACGAGGCCATCGTCCACCTGGCCGCCCAGACCACCGTGGGCTCGTCCCTGAAGGATCCGCGCCTCGATGCGGACGAGAACATCATGGGCCTCCTGAATGTGCTGGAGGCGGCGCGGAAAGGACACTCCCGGGTCATCTTTGCCTCCTCGGCTGCCACCTACGGGGATGCGGATCTGGAGGAGCTGCCCCTGGAGGAGGATCTCATCCAGCAGCCCCTTTCCTTTTATGGCCTCACGAAGACCATGGGGGAGCGCTATGTGGAGCTCTATGGCAGTACCTTTGGCCTGAGCTACGCGATACTGCGCTTTGCCAATGTCTACGGGGAGCGGCAGGGAGATGGGGGCGAGGGGGGCGTCATCAGCATCTTTACCCGCCTCGCCTCCCGGGGGGAGGAAATCACCATCCACGGAGATGGCTATCAGACCCGGGACTTCATCTATGCCGGGGATATCGCCCGAGGCATCTATGCCGCCCTCCGGTCGGAGGCGAATATCACCTGCAACCTCTCCTCCCAGACGGAAAAGAGCCTCCTGGAGCTGGTGGAGCTCCTGGGGAAGGCTGCGGGCAGGAAGCTCGTGCCCCGGTTCGACGCCCCCCGCAAGGGCGATATCTATCGCTCCTCCCTTTCCAATGCCCGAGCGGCAAGGCTTCTCTCCTGGAAGCCCGCCGTCAGCCTATCCGAAGGAATCCGGCGGGTCTACGAGTGGCAGAGGTCGCAGGCGGAATAAGCAGGGGAGCCTCCGGCCATAGGCTTGGGGACGCGCCCGGGGCAGCTTCTGCCAGGGGTGTGGGGGCTTAGGGCAATATGCTCCGGTTTTCCATTTTCCTTGCAGGATTCTTGGCCATCATGCTAGAATAAGGGCAATTAGTAGCGATGTATTCCCCCGGAACCCCAGAATGAAAAGAAGGCGATTTTGTGGATGACAGACCTGTGATGCTACTGGCGAGCGATGTGGCAAGCGAGCGCGAGGCCCTCGTCGGTATTTTTCAGGACAGTTTTATCATGCGGGAAGCCTCCAGCGGCCAGGAGGCTATTTCCGTTGCCCAGGAGGGCAATATCGCCATCATCCTGCTGCGCTATGATCTGGAGGATGTGCCGGGCTTTGCGGTGCTCGAGGCTCTTAAAGCCGACCCCATGAGCCAGGATGTCCCCGTCGTCCTCTTGAATCTTCCGAATAATACGGAGGCGGAGGCGGAGGCCGTGAAGCGCGGCGCCGCGGATGTCCTCCGGCCCCCCTACGCATCGGCCTTGGCCCGGGTCCGGGTGCGCAATGTCCGGGCCAATACGGAAAACGAATGGCGAAAGCTGGAGCAGCGGGCCAAGGACCAGCAGATTGTGGAGATGAACCGCTACATCGAGAGGGATCCCCTGACGGGCATCCTGAACCGGACCACCTTTTACCGCCGGGCCGCCTCCCTCATGCAGACGAACTCCACCGTCGAGTACGTCATCATCTACCTCAACATCAGCTTCTTCAAGGTCATCAACGACCAGTACCGGGTGGAGATGGGAGACCTCGTCCTGAAGACGTCGGCCACCTACTTCAAGAGCGTGGTGGGGGGCGACGGCTATGCGGCTCGCATCGACGCGGACCGCTTTGCCCTCTGCGTGCCGAAGGACGCCATCGAGATGGATAGCTTCATTGCGGGCATCGATGGCATATTGGAGGGGCTCAGCGTCCCCCACAACATCCGCTTCTATGCGGGCATCTACCCGGTGGAGAACGCCTTCCTGCCGGTGGACCAGATGTGCGACCGGGCCCAGATGGCGCTGAACCGGGTCAAGAGCAACTACCTCCAGCGCTATGCCTACTACGACAAGAGCATGCGGGACACCATGTACGAGGAGCAGATGATTACCCGGAACATGGAGTATGCCCTGTCCCATCGCCAGTTCCAAGTCTATCTCCAGCCCATCTACAACCTCCACACGAACCACATTGTCAGTGCCGAGGCTCTGGTGCGCTGGATTCATCCGGAAAAGGGGCTGATATCTCCCGGCAAGTTCATCCCCATCTTCGAGCAGAATGGCTTCATCACCCATCTGGACCGGTTCATCTGGGAGGAGGTCTGCCGTCTTCTCCACGACTTCCGCCGGCAATATGGCACCGTCATCCCCGTGTCCGTGAACCTCTCCCGGGTGGACTTCTACCAGGCGGATCTCATGGACTTCCTGCTGGGCCTCGTCCACCGCTACGGCCTCCAGCCAAGGGACCTGAAGCTGGAAGTGACGGAGAGCGCCTACACGGAGAACCCCCGGCAGATTATGGAGATTGTCCGCCAGTTCCGCCACCACGGCTTTCTGGTGCTCATGGACGACTTCGGCAGCGGCTACTCGTCGCTGAACATGCTCAAGGAGCTGCCCGTCGACATCCTGAAGATCGACATGGCCTTCGTCCGTAACATCGAGAAGGGCAAGCGTGCCCGCATCATCCTCGCCAGCATCGTCCAGATGGCAAAGCGCCTGGGCATGGACATCGTGGTGGAGGGCGTGGAGACGAAGGAGCAGATCGACTATCTCGATAGTGTGGGCTGCGAGGATATCCAGGGCTACTACTTCTCCAAGCCTCTGCCGCAGGAGGAATACGCAGAAAAGCTGGCCGATGACATCGCGTCGCAGAAGAAGGAGCAGGAGGAGACGTGCAGACCCCCGCAGTGATATTCGACATGGACGGCATCATCATCGATAGCGAGCCCCTCCACGCCCGGGTGAAGCTTCTGGTCTTCCGCCACTTCGGCATCCCCTTTCGGGAAGAGGAGCTGAAGGACTTCGTGGGCCGCACCAGCAAGGACATGTTCTCCGAGGTGCTGGCACGGGAGGGGCGCGGCGATATCGCTCTGGAGGAAATCGTCCGCTACAAGCACGAGGCGTATCTACGGGAGCTGGAGGAGGGAGCGGTCCCCGTGGTGGAGGGGACGCTGCCCCTCATCCGCCGGCTCCATGGGGAGGGGAAAAGGCTCGCCCTTGCCACCTCCTCCTGGGATCGGGTCATGGAGGCGGTGCTGGACCGCTTCGACCTCCGGGAGTGCTTCGACTCGGTGCTGTCGGGCTCGACGCTCCCCAGGAGCAAGCCGGATCCTGCCATCTACAACCTCTCGGCTAAGCGCCTCGGGGTGGAGCCCGCCGCCTGCACGGTGATAGAGGACAGTGCCAGCGGCATCCTCGCCGCCAAACGGGCCGGCATGCAGGTCGTCGCCTACAGGAACCCGAACTCCGGCAACCAGGACCTGACGCTCGCCGACCGGGTCGTGGACTCCATGACAGAGCTATAGGAACATGAAAAAGCGGCTGGGATGAAAACAAGCATCCCAGCCGCTTTTATGCTATGCGGTACTATCTGCAGCAAGACTCCCTACGTCACGCTTCACGTGCTTGCGAGAAAGCTGATATGCGGCTTGACGGACGGGCTTCATTCCTGCTCTGCGGGCGGCTTGGGATTCTTTACGATGATAGGCTCTGTGTGGTTCACCTCCGCCTTCTGGATCAGGAGCTTCAGCCGCTCGATGTTCTTCTTGTGGAGGTCGATGGCAAAGCCGATGCGGATGTGCTCCTCCTCCGTGAACTCCGGATTCTCATAGGCCGCCTCGATGCGCTTGAGGCGCGCCTCCACGTCCCGGAGCTCATCCTCCAGCGGCCGCACGTGGGTGAGGGCAAAGCCGTAGACGGCCCGGAGCTGATCCTTAACATACTGGGCATAGCCGCGCTCGTAGGATACCTTTTCCAGCCACAGGGCCACATGGTAGAGGATGTCATAGGGGCTCTCGCCGCTATGGATCATGTTGAGAATCTCCATCTTGATGAGCTGCTCCCGGCCATGGGGCTGCTCGATAGCGTTCTTTTTCGCGTCTTCGTTTTCCATAGACTCACCTTCCGCTGTGTATGTGTTCCTACAGTATAGCCCCAAATTTTTTATATTTGATGAAAAGAAAAGCCTCGCGAAAATGCGAAGCTTTTTTTGCAAGCATATGGAATCAGGTGGTGGCGGGCTCGAGCTCGCCCTCGAGATCGTGGTCCGTCATGGCGCAGACGGCGCTGTCGCTCCAGACATTCTCCGCCGTCTCGATCATGTCGATGATGGTGTAGATGGGGAGGATGACGCCCATGAGGCCGATGGGGGCCCCGATGGAGCTCATGAGGGAGAGGGTCAGGAAGTAGCAGCCCATGGGCACGCCCGCATTGCCGATGGCGGCCACCACGGCGATGAAGAGCCAGGTGATCATGGTGCCTAAAGTGAGCTCATAGCCGGCGTTCTGCATGACGAAGAGGCTCGTGACCAGGATGAAGGCGGCACAGCCATTCATGTTGATGGTGGTGCAGATGGGGAGCACGAAGCGGGAGACCCGCGTGTTGACCCCGAGCCGCGTCTCGGCGGAGGCCAGCGTCACCGGGAGCGTACCGGCGCTGCTCTTCGTGAAGAGGGCCACGGCCACGGCGGGCGCCATCTTCTTGAAGACGGCGAGGGGATTGAGCCCTCGGAGCGTCAGGAAGAGCGGGATGACGATGAAGAACTGGATGACATTGCCCCCGAGGACGACGGCCGTGTACTTGCCGAGGGCCCCCACGATGACGCCCGCTTCAATCTGGGCGGAGAGCTGGGCGGCAAAGGCCAGGATGCCCGCCGGCAGCACGTAGAGGAGGGCGCGGATGAGGGTGAAGAGTAGCTCCTGGAGCCCGTGGAGCCCCTTGAGGAGCACGGCCCTGTTCTCCGTCTTCGGCATGAAGGCAAGCGCCAGACCCACGGAGGCGGCGATGAGCATCACGGAGAGCACATTGCCCGCCAGGAAGGGCTGGAGGATGTTGTTCGGGATGACGGAGAGGAAGTGGTCATAGTAGGAGAGGCTCCCGAGCTTCTCCGCTGGTACTGCGGAGGTGCCGGCGAGCGTCAGGTCCGCTGGCAGGCTCTCCGGGGCAATCCAGAGGAAGAGGGCCAGCGCCACCGCCGCAGCGGAGATGGTGGTGGCCAGCGTATACGTCACCGCATGGGCAAAGATTTTCTTCGTATCCTGTCGTGCGCCGAGGGCCGCCAGCGTCGTGATGACGGCAAGGGCGATGGTGGGCACGGCGATGAACTGGAAGAGCCGGGTGAAGACGGTGGCGATGAAATTGAAGAGCTCATTGAGCGCCCCAATCTGTAGCCAGCCGAGAATAGCGCCGAGGATGAGGGCACCGAACCAGAGCACCATCTGGCGCCTGCTGGTGCCCGGGTGATTTTTCAGCGCCTGGGCGCGGGCGCTATCGACTTCATTCTGTGAGGTCATGGGATTCCCTTCTTTCTAAAGGCTGACGGGGAGGCAATGCCTCTCGTGTAAATCATATATGTGAAATATGTATTGAGTATAAGCATTTCCCCCACACTTGTCAAGGCCAAATGATATTTTTTGCAGGAAAAAATTTGTTTTCTCATTTTGAAAGAAGGAATTTTTACCCTATG
This sequence comes from uncultured Mitsuokella sp., assembly GCA_945873115.1. Taxonomy (GTDB): domain Bacteria; phylum Bacillota; class Negativicutes; order Selenomonadales; family Selenomonadaceae; genus AWVT01. Next base: position 1,791 of record CAMCBT010000015.1, on the reverse strand, counting down.
CGTTGAATTACCCATCCAAGGATGATTTTACACTTTTACAAAGGGATTGGACAGCTTTGTATCATGGGATATGGCATTGGTGTCGTGTAAGGGGCGATAAAATCAAAAATGTGGGAGTTTTATAGAAAATCCCCCGTTTTTTTGATAGGGCGCAGGTTCGTTGCGCACAAAGGCAAGAGGTGTATGATGCAAGGGTCTCGATCGATATTCGTCGCCACCATGGCGATTGTCCTAAGCTTTGTCCTGTCCACGGCGGTCTCCCTCTACTCGCTGAACAGCGTGACGGAGGACAACAAGAAACAGCTGGTCATGCTGGCGGCAGCCCGCATCCACGATACGATACGGGGGAGGCTCCAGGAGCCCATCATGGTCTCCCATGCCATGGCGGGGGACGTGTTCCTCATCGACGCCTTCCGGTACGAGGGGGAGCGCAGCGAGGCGGAAAATATCGCGGCCTTCTCCCGCTACCTGGAAAAGCTTCGCTCCAGCCTCGGCTATGAGACGGCCTTCGTCGTCTCCTCCAACTCCCGGCGCTACTACACCTACAAGGGGCTCAACAAGATTGTGGACCCGGACCACGATGACCATGATGTGTGGTACTCCATGTTTCTAGCCATGAAGCGGCCGGTGGACCTCATCGTGGATACGGATGAGGTGAACGGGAAGGATTGGACCGTCTTCGTCAACCACCGGGTGGAGGATGCAAATGGCCGCCTCCTGGGGGTAGCGGGCGTGGGCGTGAAGATGACGAACTTCCAGGGGGTCTTTGACGAATACCAGCAGAAGTACGGCGTCAAGATCAACCTCATCGACGAGAACGGTGTCATCCAGGCGGATACGGATACGGAGAAGCTCACCTCCGCCAAGCTGGATCAGGTGAAGCTGGCGAAGGACTCGCCGGATGAATACCTCTATCAGATGACGCCGGATGACCAGATTGTGGTGACGAAGTATATCGAGAACCAGGACTGGTACCTGGTGGTGCAGAGCGATGCCCACCTGGGGTTTGCCCAGTATTCGGGCATCCTGCTGCGAAACGGCATCGTCTGCCTCATTGCGCTCCTCCTGGTGCTGGCGGCCTCCCGCATGACGGTGCAGCGGATGAACCGCCTCATCAATGAGTCCATCCGGGATAAGCTGACCCGCCTCTACAATCGCCGGGCCTATGAAGACGACCTGGAGACGCTGCGGCGGGAGAGGAGCGAGGCGGTCTTTGCCTACATCATGGCGGATATCAACAACCTGAAGCAATGCAACGACACCTACGGCCACGCGGCGGGCGATGAGCTCATCCAGGGGGCCGCCGCGTGTCTGCGGACGGTCTTTTCGCCCTATGGCCGTGTCTATCGCATCGGCGGCGACGAGTTCGCGGCCCTCATCCATGCCACGCCGGAGGCCCTGGCGGAGGCCCAGAAGGAGTTCAAACACTGCGTGGAGAACTGGCGGGGCAAGCTCGCCGAGGAGCTATCCATTTCCATCGGCTACGCCTCAAGGGACGAGTTCCCCGACGCCACCACAGCGGAGCTCTCCTCCGTGGCGGATACCCGTATGTACAAGGAAAAGGTCGCCTATAAGCAACGAAGCCAAAAGCAGGAGCAAGATAGCTGATTCGGCCCTTTACTATGAAACCCCAAGAAGTCAAGCCGTAGGCGCAGACTGATTGGCTGGTTTCTTGCAAGGGCGGCGCACAAGACCCGCAAGTGGACGTTTGTGCGTGTAGTTTGCTCTATGATTTTCTTGTTGGTCGTGCCCTTAGTATAGCCTAAAACAGAAGATATCTCAAATTGCTAT
>CAMCBT010000014.1 GCA_945873115.1 uncultured Mitsuokella sp. | reverse complement strand
TCTTGCAAGGGCGGCGCACAAGACCCGCAAGTGGACGTTTGTGCGTGTAGTTTGCGTAGAAAAAACACTCCTAGTGGCACGGCGTGTTGTTGTTTGGTATAATGGCAGTAGAATATTGCGGAGAAAAGGAGGCGCTGCCTTTGTTTGGATTTATGCGAAATCTTGTTTCCTGTGTGGGAGGCGCTTTTGCGCTGCTCGTGGGCTTTGGCGGCCTGTTGCGCGGCCATATTGCGGCCGGTGGCGGCATATTAGTCCTGGGGCTTGCCCTGGCCGGCTTTGGCATCTATGGCTTTACCCATCGGAAAAAGGAAACGATTCCCTCGCTTGATTTGGGGAAGGAGCTCTCAAAGGAGCAGGCAGAGCTTGCCCAGGCTATTTTTGAGAAGGCACGGGAGGACTACCGCCGCATTGAGGCGGTGCGAAAGGAGCTGCAGGATACGGAGCTCTGCGTCCAGCTTGACAAGATGCAGGACATTGCCCTGCGGATGTTTGCCTATTTATCGGCGCATCCAAAGTTCATCCCTCAAGCAAGGCGCTTTGCCGAAACCTACCAGGACAGGGCGGCAAGCCTTGTGGAGGAGTACCGGGAGCTGGAGACGACGGGTGTCACGGGCGGCAAGGTGGCAGAGACAAGGAAGCGTATCAAGGCGGCTCTCTTCTCCTTCGATGAGGCCTATGAGGCGGAGTTCTCCCGGCTCCTCCACACGAAGCTTCTCGATGTGGATGCGGAGATCGACGTGCTGAAGGAGACCATGAAGGCAGATGGAGCCCTGGACACGGAGGATTTTGCCGTCGTGACGCAGGAGGAGCCGGCGGAGGAAGATTCCAAAGAGAGTCCGGCAGGGCCGCCTGTCAACCGAGGCGGGCGGAAAATCCGGCCGAAGGAGAGCCGAGCAACCATATTCGAGCAGGGAATCGGCCTTCCTGAAGAGATGCGCTCCCGCATTATCAAGGACAAGGTGATATGCGGGCTCTTGGCGATTTTCCTTGGCACCTTCGGCGCCCATCGCTTCTATCGGGGGCAGACGGCACTGGGGCTCGTCTATGCCGGTTTTTTCTGGTCGTCGATTCCGACCTTTGTGGGCATCATCGAGGGGATACGCTATCTCGTCATGCCGGTCACGGATTATTATCGAGGATATATGCGCGGCTGAGTTCGCGGCGTGTGAGAAAAGGAGCAGAGTATGGCAGAGGTAAGTCTTGAGGACCTGATGAAGGCAAAGAAGAGCGAGGCGGAGACGCCGAAGGAGGAGGCCTCCCTCGTCCCCGTGGAGGAGGCGCTTTCCACCCTTTCCGAGGAGGAGCGGGGGAAGGTGGCGAAGCTAAAGGAGGACATCGACCTCACGAATAGCGAGTCGGTCCTTTCCTACGGGGCCCCGGCCCAGAAAAGAATCGCCGACTTCTCCGAGAGCATCCTCTCTGAGGTCCGCACGAAGGATGCGGGGGAGGCGGGCCAGCTTCTCTCGGGTCTCGTGACAGAGGTGAAGAAATTCGACGGCAGTGGCGAGAGCTTTTTATCGAAAATCCCCATCGTGGGCTCCCTGGTGAGAAAGGCCGAGGACATGAAGCAGGGCTATGACAAGCTCTCCGTCCAGGTGGACCGCATCGCAGGCGCCCTCGAGCAGTCCCGCCTCCGCATGATGAAGGACGTGGTGCGCTTCGACAAGCTCTACCAGGAGAACGTCTCCTACTTCAAGGATCTGGAGCTCTACATAAGGGCCGGCGAGGAGAAGATAAAGGAGCTTCGGGAGGTGACGCTCCCGAGGCTTCAGGCGGAGGCCGCCGCCAAGAATGACCCCATGGCGGTGCAGGTGGTCTCCGACTACGCCGCAGCGGTGGACCGCTTCGAGAAGAAGGTCCACGACCTCAAGATCAGCAAGACCATCGCCATCCAGACGGCCCCCCAGATCCGCCTGATCCAGAACAACGACAAGGCCCTCATCGATCGGGTCCAGACGGCCATCTACCAGACCATTCCCCTTTGGAAGAACCAGCTCGTCATCGCCCTCGGCCTCCAGGCCCAGGCAGAGGTGCTGGCAATGCAGAAGAGAGTAAATGACGCGACGAATGACCTCCTGAAGCGCAATGCGGAGCTTTTGGAGCAGAACTCCATCGGGGTGGCAAAGGAAAACGAGCGGGGCGTGGTGGACATCGAGACGGTCCGCCGGGTCAATGAAAAGCTCATCCACACCATTGAGGAGACGGTACGCATCCAGCAGGAGGGCCGGGCGAAGCGCCAGGCGGCAGAAAAGGAGCTCGTCGCCATCGAAGGAAAGCTCCGGGATACGCTCCTCGCCCATAGCAGTCGCAGCCAGGGCACGGCGTCATGATACGGACGCATAGAAGAGTCCAGCGCAATATCGTCTTTATGGCGGCCTTTCTCCTGGTGCTTTTCCTTGTCATCATCCTGCGCTACGCCTGGCTCCAAATCGTCCAGGGCTCGGAGCTGGGGGAGCGCATGCGTCAGCAGGTGGGGGTGGACTTCATCATCCAGTCCCCTCGGGGTGCCATCACGGACCGTAATGGCCGGGAGCTCGCCGTCTCCACCATGACGAAATCCCTCTACGTGGATCCGAACCACGTGAAGGATGCCGATGAGCTCGCCGCCGATCTCGCGCCGCTCCTCGGCATGACGGAGGAGGCCGTAAAAAGCGATATCGACGTGGGGGGCGGCTTCGTCTGGGTGAAGCGCCGCATGGAAAACACCGAGTACGAGGCGGTCAAGAAGCTCATCCGGGAGAAGAAATACGGCGACTGCCTGGGCTTCCGGGATGAGGCGAAGCGCTACTACCCCAATGACGCCCTGGCGGCCAATGTGCTGGGCTTCGTGGGCACGGATGACAAGGGCCTCGACGGGGTGGAGCAGGCCATGGACAGCCTGCTGAAGGGGGAGGTCAAGGAGAAATTCCTGACGACGGACCGCCAGAGCCGGCCCATCCTGGACTCCATCTTCTCCAGCCGTCGGGATCACGGGGGCGAGTTCTGCAAGAGCGTGGAGCTCACTATAGACAGCCAGATCCAGTTCATCGTGGAGCAGGAGCTCGACCGGGCGGTGGCGGAGACGAATCCCGCGGGCATCACCTGCATCGTCATGGACCCGAAGACGGGGGAGGTGCTGGCCATGGCGTCGCGCCCCTCCTACAATCCGAACAAGTTCGGCGACTACAGCCCGGAGGTCTGGAAGAATCGGGCCGTCTCCATGGTCTATGAGCCAGGCTCCACCTTCAAGTCCGTGGTGGCCGGCGCGGCCCTGGAGGAAAAGGTGGTCACGCCGAACCAGGTCTTTGTGGACCCGGGCTACGTCATGGTCTCCGGCCGCCGCATCCAGAACTGGAGCGGCACCAGCTTCGGTACCGTGACCTTCACCGATGTGGTGAAGGAGTCCCTCAACACGGGCTTTGCCCAGGTGGGCCTTCGCCTCGGGGCAGAGCGCCTCACGGAGTACGCGAAGAAATTCGGCTTCGGAGAGCCTACGGGCATCTACCTGCCCGGTGAGGAGGCGGGCATCCTCTTCAATCCCGACGACATGCGGGACTCGGATATCGCCACCATGTCCATCGGCCAGAGCATCGCGGTGACGCCCCTGCAGCTCATCACCGCCGTCTCTGCCATCGCTAACGACGGCATCCTCTTGAAGCCCCACATCGTCAAGACCGTCAAAAATGCGGACGGTTCCATCTACGAGCAGAGGGAAAAGCAGGAGGTGCGCCGGGCGCTGGACTCCGCCACGGACAAGACCCTCGTGGGCCTTCTGGAGCAGGTGGTCGCCTCCGGCGGTGGCAGGAAGGCGGCTGTCAGGGGCTACCGCATCGCCGGCAAGACGGGCACGGCCCAGAAAATCCGGGAAAACGGCGCGGGCTACATGGAGGGCCGCTACATCGCCTCCTTCTGCGGCTTCGCCCCGGTGGAGGATCCGAAGGTAACGGTTCTTGTCATCATCGACGACCCGAGAAGCGGCGACTACTACGGCGGCCAGATTGCGGCGCCGGTGGCGTCCCGCATCTTCAGCCAGCTCTTCCGTCACATGCGCATCGAGCCCACCAGCGACCCCTTCGCCGGCCTCGAACCCCCGAAGAAGCAGGAGAGCCCAAAGCGCACCTACACGGGGGAGGTGCCCGATGGCAAGGTGGTGGTGCCGGACTTCGTGGGCAAGAGCCTGCGGGAGGCGGCGAAGCTAGCGGCGGATCGGGGCCTGGGCTTTGAGAGCGCCGGATCCGGCATCGCAAGCGAGCAGAGCATCGCAGCCAATACACTTGTGGACAAGGGGACGACGGTGACCGTCACCTTCACCCCCTAGAGGACTTATCATGGAGAAAAATGCGTCCAGCCTGCTGGACTTTATCAAGGCATCCCCCTCCCCCTTCCATGTGGTGGAGCAGGCGGCAAAGGAGCTTTCTGCCGCAGGCTTTCAGGAGCTCAGCCTGGGCTCCCCCTTCCGCCTCCAGCGGGGTGGCAGATACTTCCTGCGGGCCTATGGCTCCGCCTTCGTCGCCTTCAGGGTAGGGGAGGCGGGGCCGCTCCGGATGGCGGCAGCCCATACGGACTCCCCCTGCTTCCGGCTGAAGCCCAGTGCGTCCATGGAGAAGGAGGGCTATGGGGTTCTCAATGTGGAGCCCTACGGCGGCCTCATGCTGCGCACCTGGCTCGACAGGCCCCTTTCCCTGGCGGGAAAGGTGGTGCTTCGAAGGGATGACCCCTTCCAGCCGGAAGTGCGCCTCTTCGATGGGGAGGGCCCCCTCATCACCATCCCGAGCCTCGCCATCCATATGGACCGGGAGGTCAACGAGAAGGGCACCCTCAAGGTGCAGGAGAACCTGCTTCCTCTGGCGACCCTTCTTGGCGAAACAGAGGGGGAGGAGAAAAAGGACTTCTTTCTCTCCTGGCTGGCGGAGGAAATCGGCGCAGGCGAGGAGGATATCCTCTCCTACGACCTCTTGACCTACCCGGTGGAGGAGGGCACATCCCTCGGCCTTCAAGGCGAGCTCCTTTCCTCTCCGCGTCTCGACAACCTGACCTCTGTGGTTGCCTGCCTTTCGGGTCTTTGTGCTGCGGAGGGGGCGAAGGGAATCCGCCTCATTGCCTGCTTCGACAATGAGGAAATCGGCAGCCGCACAAAGCAGGGGGCGGCGGGAAATCTCCTCAGGGGGATACTCGCCCGTATCTACAAGGCCCTCGGCACCCCGGAAGCACTGGAGCCGGCCCTCGCCTCGGGCTTCCTCCTCTCTGTGGATGTGGCCCACGCCACTCATCCGAACTATGCAAGCAAGATGGATCCGAAGCTTCATCCGGTGCTCGGGGGCGGCGTGGCCCTGAAGCAGGCGGCGAGCCAGTCTTACGCAGGCGATGCGGAGGCCGTGGCCATCCTCCGCGCTCTGGCCGAGGAGGCAGGGATTCCCTGGCAGCACTTCGTGAACCACAGCGACTCCCGGGGTGGCTCTACCATAGGCTCCATGCTCTCCGCCACCCTCGCCATCCGGGCCGCCGACATCGGCGTGCCCATCCTCGCCATGCACTCCGCGAGGGAGACCATGGCAAGGAGCGACCAGGAAAGTCTCGAGAGGCTTTTGCAGCGATTCCTGGCGTAAATCAAATAAAAGAATGCAAAAGAGACAGGAAAATTGCTTCCTGCCCCTTTTGCATGGCACAGAATTATTCGTCTGCCACCACGTCGAGCTTGCCGGTGCGGGGGTGGATCATGAGGCCGTGGATTTTTATGGTTTTCGGGATATAGGGGTTGGCGGCGAGCTTCTTTACCGCATCCCGGACGTTTTCCACCGGGTCTCTAAAGGCATTGGCCCAGGTTGCGAGCTCCTCATGGACCTTCTCGATGGCTTCCTCTGGCACGCCGTGCTCCCGCATGGCGGTGGCGAGGCTCTTGGCCGTCGTCTTTGCCATACCGCATTCGTAGTGGCCCACCACGAAGATTTCCTCTACACCCAGCTCATAGATGGCCACCATGAGGCTGCGGATGACAGTGTCGAACTCTCCCGTCAGGTAGTTGCCCACGGTGCGGATGATTTTCGCATCCCCCCGGCCGATGCCCATGGCGGGCTCGAGGATTTCCGTGAGCCGCGTGTCCATGCAGGTGAATATGGCCATCTTCTTCTGGGGCAGCTTGCTCCTGGCGATGTCCTCATCGCTGTAGTCGTGCTTTCCGTGGGCGACAAATTCCTTGTTTGCCTCCAAGACTTTCTGTAAACGATTCATGGGGATACCTTCCTTTCAAAAACCGAGGTGTTCGTCGATGAGCACCACCTCCATGGCAGTGTGGTTCATCTTGCGCCAGTAGATGGTCTGGGCGTTGCAGATGCGCTGGGGGCTTTTGCAGTCGTAGCAATGATCCTTCTGGATGGCGCAGGGCGTCTTATACCCGTGGCGCTCCGCATTCAGGGGTGCCGCCACATTCCTTGCCCGAAAGGCCGCCTCCTCGATGGTCGGGGCAATCTTGTTGGCCCCCACCACGAAGTAGACCTTCTCGTGGCCGAAGAGGGATCCTGCCACCCGGTTCCCGGTACCATCGATATTCACCATTTCCCCCGTCTCCGCGAGGCCATTGACGGAGGTCAGGAAGATATCCGTCGTGAGGCAAATCCGGGCCGTGGCGTAGAAGTCCATGCCGTCCCTCGGGTGCTTTGGATCGTAGACCTCATTGTGGGGGGCGAGCCGCTCGTAAAGCTTCATGGCAATCAGCGTCTCCGAGTCTCCAAAGCCCACTAGCCGCCCATCAATCTCACCATCGAGATACCTGGCCGCCTCCTCTCCCGTGGAAAAATGGGAGACCTCATACTTCCTATCCTTCAGAGCGGCAATGACTCTTTCCATATCCATTTGAATCCCTCCTGGGTGTAGTTTACAATAGAGGGACGAGAAGTCAAGCTGGTTTTCCTTGTGGAATCCGGCTCGTCATTGTAGAATAGAAATGCAAGAATGAGGAAGGGAGGATTGCTTATGGCGGTGACACCACCGGTGCCGCCGGTGCCACCTGTGGCTCCGGTGCCTCCTGCCGTGTCCCTGGGGGATGGGGGCTCTGTTCATGAAGGGGGATCGCCCCAGAGCGGGCATACTACGGGCGAGGAGCAGCAGGAGAGCCAGGCCCGCTCCGCTGTGGCCAATGGCGAGGGAGCCCTCGGCAAGACCACGGTGACGGATCCGAAGGCGCAAATAGGCCAAGAAAGCGGGCAGACAAATGGCCAATCCATGGGCACGACCCAGGCGACGAAGCGGTCCAGTACCCAGATTGTCCAGGACGGCCAGGTGCAGCAGGCTCTCGCGGACGGGGCTGGGCAGAATGGGCAGCAGCAAAACGTCCAAGCGGGGCAGAAAAGCCAGACGCAGCAGCCTCCCGCGCCGAAATCCTATACGAACTACAGCGGCGTCTTCTGGGCCGCCACGGCTGTCTTTCTCCTGGCCTTTGCCGTGTTTCTCGTGAAGCGGGTCTTGCTGCGACAGCAGGGTGCGGAGGGGCTAAAGCTCACGGAGCTCTTCCGTACCGGAAGGCCCCAGGAGCGGGCGGAGCAGCCGAAGGAAAAGCCGCCCGCAAAGGAGGAGCGGCAGGAGGAAATCCTCACGGAATATACGGGAATGCGGCCTGACGAGGTACTCGCAAAGCTCTCTCGGGAGGCGGTGGTGCCGAGGCAGAACCTCTCCGCCTATGCCGGCCAAAAGCCGGCGGAAAAGAAGAAAAAGGCCAAGCCAAAGAAAAATACGGCAGTGGCATCTCCCGACGGGAACACTCCAGAGTCGCATCTGCCGAAAAAGCCCCTCAAAAAGACGGGGAAGGGCAAGGGTCCCGCAGACGACGGGCACCATTTCGAGGCACGGGTATAAATGGCGCATAGGGAGGGCCCCTTGACTTCCTGCCCTTTCCCATATAGAATAATAGCAGGGTAGTGAATTCCAGGTAGGAGGAAATACCATGAAGCACATCAAGACAGTCAACAAGCCGACGATGCAGAAGACCCTCAAGACGGGCGGTTGCGGCGAGTGCCAGGCTTCGTGCCAGAGTGCTTGCAAGACGAGCTGCACGGTCGGCAATCAGGTTTGCGAGAAGAACTGATTCTTTGGAGAGGTCGTCGCCTGTGCGGCGGCCTTTTCTTTTATTCTTTACATTCTTTGGAGAACGATTTTGAAGGAAAGCATTCATATCTTTGAGCAGGAGGACGAGATCCTCCTGCTGGACATCAATAGCGGAGCCGTCCATGTCATCGACGAGATGATACGGGACATCCTCCAGGTCTTTACGGGAGAAAATGACGCCGAGGTGCTCTCTAGGCTTTCTGGTCGCTACGAGGCGGCAGAGCTTCAGGAGGCACTCTCTGAGCTCCACACCCTTATGGAGGCGGGAGAGCTCTTTGCGCCGGACATCAATGTCCCCCCCACCTTTCAGGAGCAGGGCCTCGTCAAGTCCCTCTGCCTCATGGTGGCCCAGGACTGCAACCTGCGCTGCAAGTATTGCTTCGGCGATGGCGGCGACTACGGTATGGGCCGGGCCGTCATGAGCGAGGAGACGGGGAAGAAGGCCGTGGATTTCCTCATCAAGTCCTCGGGAAAGCGAAAGCATCTCGAGATGGACTTCTTCGGCGGCGAGCCCCTCATGAACTTCGGCACCGTCAAGGCGGTGACGGAGTATGCGAGGGCGCGGGAGAAGGAGACGGGCAAGAAGTTCAAGCTCACCATGACGACGAATGGCATGCTGCTGACGGATGAGAAAATCAAGTGGCTCAATGACAATGACTTCGCCCTCGTGCTGTCCCTGGACGGCCGGAAGGAGGTCAACGACGCCATGCGGCCCGATGTGGGAGGCCACGGCACCTACGACCGCATCGTGAAGAACTTCAAGCGCTGTCTCGATAGCCGCAAGGGGGGCGACTACGACTACCGGGGCGTCTACACCTTCCTTCGGGGCACCTATACGAAGAAGAATCTCGACTTCACGAAGGACGTGCTCTCCATGAATGACGAGGGCTTTTCCATCCTCTCCGTGGAGCCCGTCGTGTCGAAGAATCCGGAAATCGGCTTCACGGAGGAAGATCTTCCCCGCATCTACGAGGAGTACGACCGGCTGACCCATGCCTACATGGAGCGCCATCGGGCGGGGAAGGGCTTTTTCTTCTTCCACTTCAACATGGATCTGTCGAACGGGCCTTGCGTGGCGAAGCGGCTCTCCGGCTGCGGCGCGGGCCACGAGTACTTCGCCGTGGCAGAAAACGGCGACCTCTATCCCTGCCACCAGTTCGTGGGACGGGAGGGGCACCGTCTGGGGTCTCTTGACGAGGGCGTGACGAATACCACGCTTCCCCGCCATTTCCGGGAGTGCCACGTGCTCAATAAGGAGAAGTGCCGCTCCTGCTGGGCGAGGTTTTTCTGCTCCGGCGGCTGCCACGCCAACGCGGACCAATTCCACGGGGACATCTATGAGCCCTATGAGGTGGGCTGCGCCATCCAGAAGAAGCGTCTTGAGTGCGCCATCTACGTCCAGGCCATGCTGGCTTTGGAAAAACAGGAGCAGGAAGCAGCGGCAGAAGCATAAGCTTCTTCCAATCGATATAAATGATATTTATGACAGAGCCTCGTAATTATTGCGGGGCTTTTTCTTGTTTATGCTTCTTATTCGCGAATTTTACGGGAATTGCGACGGAAAAATATTGTATTCCAAAAGATATAAAATATTCACACAATATAAAATTTTGCTCTGGGAGTTATTGGTGGAATTTATCCTAAAATCATTGACATTTCGGTCATCTGTAGTGTATGATATGGACAGTAAGCGAAAACTTCTAATGTTTATTTAGGGGGTATTTTTCAAATGGCAGTTAAAGTTGCTATCAATGGTTTTGGCCGTATCGGCCGTCTCGCTTTCCGCCAGATGTTCGACGCAGAAGGCTATGAAGTCGTCGCAATCAACGACCTCACGAGCCCGAAGATGCTTGCACACCTGTTGAAGTATGACTCCACACAGGGCACCTACAAGTATGCGGACAAGGTCGAGGCCGGCGAAGACAGCATCACGGTCAACGGCAAGACTATCAAGATCTATGCCGAGGCAGACGCAACGAAGATCCCCTGGGGCAAGCATGACGTGGACGTCGTCCTCGAGTGCACGGGCTTCTACGCTTCCAAGGAGAAAGCTTCTGCACACCTCAAGGCCGGTGCAAAGAAGGTCGTCATCTCCGCTCCTGCTGGCAATGACCTCCCGACGATTGTCTACAACGTCAACCACAAGACCCTCACGCCGGAGGATAAGGTCATCTCCGCTGCTTCCTGCACCACGAACTGCCTCGCTCCGATGGCAAAGGCCCTGAACGACCTCGCTCCCATCAAGAGCGGCATCATGGCTACGATCCATGCCTACACGGGCGACCAGATGACCCTCGACGGCCCGCAGCGTAAGGGCGACCTCCGTCGCAGCCGCGCAGCCGCTGTCAACATCGTCCCGAACTCCACGGGTGCTGCAAAGGCCATCGGCCTCGTCATCCCCGAACTCAAGGGCAAGCTCATCGGCGCCGCACAGCGCGTCCCGACCCCGACGGGCTCCACGACGCTCCTCTTCGCAGTCGTCGATGGTGATGTGACGGTTGACCAGGTCAACGCACAGATGAAGAAGGAAGCTACGGAGTCCTTCGGCTACAACACGGACGAGATTGTCTCCAGCGATATCGTCGGCATGCGCTATGGCTCCCTCTTCGATGCCACCCAGACGATGGTCAGCCCTGTCGGCAATGGCACGACGCAGGTTCAGGTCGTTTCCTGGTACGACAACGAGAACTCCTACACGAGCCAGATGGTTCGTACGATCAAGTACTTCGCTGAGCTGAAGTAATTCGGTTAATCTCATATAGGCAGGGCCACGGCCCTTCCAAAAACAGATCTCTTGAGGTCCGGCCTTTCGTTTGGGCCGGGCCTTAAGTTTTTAAGGGAGGTTTTTTGATGAACAAGAAGACCATCAAAGACGTAGACGTAAAGGGCAAAAAGGTATTCATCCGCGTGGACTACAATGTCCCCTTCGATGGCGATATGAACATCACCAACGATACCCGCATGGTCCGCACACTGCCAACGCTGAACTATCTCCTGGATGGCGGCGCGGCCCTCGTTATCGCCTGCCACATCGGCCGTCCGACGGAGGCAAAGGAGGACAAGTTCTCCACGAAGCATCTCGTAAAGCACCTGTCTGAGCTCCTGGGCCGCGAGGTCAAGTGGGCCTCCGACTGCGTGGGCCCCGAGGTGGATAAGGCCAAGGCAGACCTGAAGCCGGGCGAGGTGCTCCTCCTGGAGAATCTCCGCTACCACAAGGCTGAGAAGAAGAACGATCCCGAGTTTGCAAAGCAGCTGGCTGCCGGCTGCGACCTCGCTGTGGATGATGCCTTTGGCGTCTCCCATCGCGCCCATGCATCGAACGCCGGCGTGCCGAAGTATCTGGAGACGGTGGCAGGCTTCCTGATGGAGAAGGAAATCAACTACATCGGCAAGACCCTGGAGGCTCCCCAGCATCCCTTCGTGGCCATCATCGGCGGCGCGAAGGTCTCCGACAAGATTGGCGTCATCAGCAACATGATTGATAAAGTCGACACCATTATTATCGGCGGCGGCATGGCCCATACCTTTGACAAGGCAAAGGGACTGCCCATCGGCGATTCCCTCTGCGAGAACGACAAGCTGGATCTTGCAAAGGAGCTCCTCGCAAAGGCGGAGAAAAAGGGCGTCAAGGTCCTCCTGCCTCTGGACCTCCGGGTGGCGAACATGTTCCCCCTGGCAGATCCCGAGAAGTGGGCAAAGGAAGGCCAGCAGAAGGTCGTCGACGTGGACAAGGTCGAGGACGGCTGGCAGGGTCTTGACTCCGGCGAGAAGACGAGCGCGGAGTACGTGGCTGCCCTGAAGGGTGCCAAGACGGTCATTTGGAACGGGCCCATGGGCGTGTTCGAGTGCGATGACTTCGCAAAGGGCACCCTTTCTGTAGCCCAGGCTGTGGCGGATGCAACGGATAACGGTGCCATCTCCATCGTGGGCGGCGGCGACTCGGTGGCAGCCCTGAAGAAGACGGGCCTCACGGACAAGATTTCCCACGTGTCCACTGGCGGCGGCGCAACCCTCGAGTTCCTCGAAGGCAAGGAGATGCCGGGCATCGCAGCACTCGCAGACAAATAATATAGAACCAATATAGGGAGGAAATACTATGGCAAGAACTCCGATTATCGCTGGCAACTGGAAGATGAACAACACGATTGCCGAGGGCAAGAAGCTTGTCACTGAGCTCATGCCCCTCGTGAAGGACGCGAAGGTCACGGTCGTTGTCTGCCCGACGGCGACGGCTCTTGCGGCTGTCACGGAGACGGTGAAGGGCTCCAACATCCATGTGGGGGCCCAGAACGTGCACTGGGAGAAGAGCGGAGCCTTCACGGGCGAGATTTCCTGCGACATGCTGAAGGAAATCGGCGTGGACTATGTGGTCCTTGGCCACAGCGAGCGCCGCGACTATTTCGGCGAGACGGATGAGGGCGTCAATAAGCGCGCTCGTGCCGCCTTTGCTGCAGGCATCACGCCGATCATCTGCTGCGGCGAGTCCCTTGAAGTCCGCGAGGCCGGAAAGTATATCGACCACGTCGTTGGCCAGATTAACGCTGCCCTCGAGGGCTTCACGGCAGACGAGGCAGGCAAGCTCGTCATCGCCTATGAGCCGATCTGGGCCATTGGCACGGGCAAGACGGCTACCTTCGAGCAGGCCGAGGAGGTCTGCAAGGCCATCCGCGAGGCTGTGGCGAAGAAGTTCAATCAGGCAGCAGCCGACTCCATCCGCATCCAGTACGGCGGCAGCGTGAAGCCCGCCACCATCAAGGACCTCATGAAGCAGCCGAACGTGGACGGCGCCCTCGTGGGCGGCGCATCGCTGAAGGCAAAGGACTTCTCCGAGATCGTCAACTACTAAGAAACTCTAAGCATTCCCGTTGGCTTCCTGCTATTTGCTAGCGAGTAGGGAGCCGACGCAGAAAGGCAAAACGAATGGCAACAATCAAACATGCGCCAGTCGCTCTCATCATCATGGATGGCTGCGGCCTTGGCGACAAGACGGACAAGAACAATGCCGTCCAGCAGGCGAATACGCCTGTGCTCGATGGCCTCATGAAGAAGTACCCCACGTCGAAGCTCCAGGCTTCTGGCGAGTACGTGGGCCTTCCCGATGGGCAGATGGGCAACTCCGAGGTCGGCCATACGAATATCGGTGCTGGCCGCGTCGTCTACCAGCAGCTCACCCGCATCACCCGGGATATCAAGAATGGCGACTTCTTCAAGAATGAAGCGCTGCTGAAGATTGTCCATGGGGCAAAGGAGAAGGGCGGAGCCCTGCATCTTCTCGGTCTCGTTTCCCCCGGCGGCGTCCACAGCCACCAGGAGCACCTCTACGCGCTTCTTGAGATGGCAAAGCGGGAGGGCGTGGGCGAGGTCTATGTCCATGCGTTCCTCGATGGCCGCGATGTGCCGCCCCAAAGTGCCGGCCCCTTCCTGAAGGAGCTGGAGGAAAAGTGCGCCGAGATTGGCGTGGGCAAAATCGCCACCGTCAGCGGCCGCTACTACGCCATGGACCGGGACAACCGCTGGGACCGGGAGCAGAAGGCCTACGAGGCCATTGCCCACGCTGAGGGCGTGGCTGCTGAGTCCGCGGAAGCAGGGCTCAAGGCCAGCTACGACGAAGGCGTCAACGACGAGTTCGTCGTTCCCTATGTCGTCTCCGGCTATGCGGGAATGAAGAACGGCGACGGTGCAATCTTCTTCAACTTCCGTCCGGATCGGGCCCGTCAGCTCACCCACGCCTTTGTGGACGAGCACTTCGACGGCTTCGAGCGGGATGAATCTCTCAAGATTCCCTTTGCCACCTTCTCCCAGTACGAGGATGGCATGAATGCCCTCGTGGCCTTCCCGCCGGAGAGCATCAAGAACACCATGGGAGAAATCATCCAGGACCACGGCCTTACCCAGCTTCGCATTGCGGAGACGGAGAAGTACGCCCACGTCACCTTCTTCTTCAACGGCGGCGTGGAGGAGCCCTACAAGGGCGAGGATCGCATCCTCGTTCCCAGCCCGAAGGTGGCCACCTATGACCTGAAGCCGGAAATGAGCGCGGTAGAGGTTACGGACAAGGTGGTGGCAGCCATCGAGAGCGAGAAGTATGACTTCATCATCCTGAACTACGCCAACTGCGACATGGTAGGCCATACGGGTGTCTTTCCCGCTGTCATCAAGGCAGTGGAGACGGTGGATACCTGCGTGGGCCGCTTTGTGGAGGCCATCCAGAAGGTCGGCGGCGAGGTCTGCATCACGGCTGACCACGGCAACGCCGACAAGATGATGGACTACGAGAACAACCAGCCGTTCACAAAGCACACGACGAACCCCGTTCCCTTCATCGTCGTGTCGGATCGGGTTAAGTCCGTAGCGGACGGTGCCCTCTCCGACATCGCCCCGACCCTCCTCACCCTCGCGGGCGTCGATATCCCGAAGGAAATGACGGGCAAGGTTCTCGTGACGCTTTGAGAAAAATTGTGTGTTGTATCAAAAGAGAGGAATACGAACAATGATTGCTTACTCCAAGAAAGTGGAAGATATGGCATGTGTAGCACAGGAAGTGCACCATGGTGCTGCACCGATTCCCGAAGAGGGCAAGTGGGTCAAGAGCAAGAACGTCTCTGACATCAGCGGCCTCACCCACGGTGTGGGTTGGTGCGCACCCCAGCAGGGTGCCTGCAAGCTCACGCTGAACGTCAAGGAGGGCATCATCCAGGAGGCTCTGATCGAGACGATCGGCTGCTCCGGCATGACCCACTCCGCCGCCATGGCAGCGGAAATCCTCCCGGGCCTCACCGTCCTCGAAGCACTCAACACAGACCTCGTCTGCGATGCCATTAACACGGCAATGCGCGAGCTCTTCCTCCAGATTGCCTACGGCCGCAGCCAGACGGCTTTCTCCGACGATGGCCTTCCCATCGGTGCAGGTCTCGATGACCTCGGCAAGGGCCTCCGCAGCCAGGTCGGTACGCTCTACTCCACGCTGAAGAAGGGCCCCCGCTACCTGGAGCTCGCCGAGGGATACGTCACGAAGCTCGCCCTTGACAAGGAAGACCGCGTCATCGGCTACGAGGTCGTCCAGATGGGCAAGGTCATGGAGGCCGTGCGCGCTGGCAAGGACGCAAACGAGGCCATCAAGGCAAACACCTCCACGAAGGGACGGTTTGCCGATGGCGTCAAGTTCATCGATCCGCGTGAGGAGTAATCCTTACGATCAAGTCGTGTTCACGCGGAATTCTTCCGCTGCATAAGAAGGGATGAATCAAATGTCATTGTTCGAAGGCTACGAGCGCCGTATTGATCAAATCAACAAAGTCTGCAAGCAGTATGGGATCGGCTCCATCGAGGAAGCAAAGACCATCTGCGAGGGAAAGGGCTTCAGCCCCTATAAGATCGTCGAGGACCTCCAGCCCATCGCATTCGAGAATGCAAAGTGGGCTTACACCCTCGGCGCTGCCATCGCCATCAAGAAGAACTGCACGAAGGCTGTCGATGCTGCAAAGGCTATCGGCGAAGGCCTGCAGGCCTTCTGCGTGCCGGGCTCCGTCGCCGACCACCGCAAGGTGGGCCTCGGCCACGGCAACCTCGGTGCCATGCTCCTCTCCGAGGAAGCTGGCTGCTTCGCCTTCCTCGCCGGCCACGAGTCCTTCGCAGCAGCTGAGGGCGCCATCGGCATCGCCAAGACGGCCAACAAGGTCCGCAAGAACAAGCTCCGCGTCATCCTGAACGGCCTCGGCAAGGATGCAGCACAGATCATCAGCCGCATCAACGGCTTCACCTATGTCTGCACCGATTACGACTACAAGGCCAACAAGGTCAACGTCGTGAAGGAAACCGTCTACGGCAGCGATCCGGAGCGCTCCCAGGTCAAGTGCTACGGCGCCGACTCCGTCCAGGAGGGCGTCGCCATCATGCACATGGAGGACGTGGATATCTCCATCACGGGCAACTCCACGAACCCGACCCGCTTCCAGCATCCTGTGGCAGGCTGCTACAAGAAGGAGTGCGTGGAGAAGGGCAAGAAGTACTTCTCCGTTGCCTCCGGCGGCGGCACGGGCCGTACGCTCCATCCGGACAACATGGCCGCAGGTCCTGCCTCCTATGGCATGACGGACACCATGGGCCGCATGCATAGCGATGCCCAGTTCGCAGGCTCCTCCTCCGTGCCGGCACACGTGGACATGATGGGCCTCATCGGCGCCGGCAACAACCCGATGGTCGGCATGACCGTCGCCGTGGCCGTCGCCGTGCAGGAAGCCATGAGCAAGTAAGCTTTATCTTTTCATAGCGCCGCCCGACAAACAGGGCAAGAAGCGCCATGGCAACGCCTCGAAGTGGACACACTCCACGAGAGAAGCCGCCTGATAGGGCATATAGGCCTGACTGTGGCCTTTGTCATGTGAAAATTGCAGAGTACATGGAAAACCAGCATCTTCGGGTGCTGGTTTTTTTATGAGCCTGTTGAAAAAATGTTGAAGAAGCGGGAGCTTTATGAAATTTTGCGGGAAAAGAGCCCTTTCTTTTTTCTAGGCTTATGCTATAATGGATAGAAAGTATTTTGTAGCGTGGGCGTTTCCACGCAAATTCCGTCATCATGAGGTGCTATTTTGCTTAGATCTATTTTGCGTAAGTCTGCAAGGCGTGCGCTTGCGCCGCTGGCTCTTGCCCTTTGCCTCTCCCTCACTGCCCCGGAGGCACAGGCCCTGGATCCCATCCTGCCCTTTTCCCAGGTTCAGCAGGGGATGACGGGCACGGCCTATACGGTCGTCGACAGCTCCCGGGAGATTCGCACCTTTGATGTGGACATCATCAACGGCATCGGCCGGGGCAAGGGGGAGACGCCCCTCATCATGGCCCGAGCCTATGGGCCTGTTGTCGAGCAGGCGGGCGGCATCCTCCAGGGCATGAGTGGTAGCCCCGTCTATGTGGAGGGCCGCCTCATCGGTGCCGTGGCCCTCGGCTACAAGGACATGACCCCCTATACCTTCTTCATCACCCCCATCGAAGAGATGACGAAGCTCTGGGCCCTTCCGGACCGCAAAAACAAGACCCATATCAAGTCCTTCGACCTGAAGAAGTATCAGGAGGACAAGAAGAAGGAAGCGGAAAAGGAAGCCGAGAAGGAAGGAAAGAAGGACGCTAACCTTGGGCAGGAGGCTAAGAAAGAGGCTTCCGATAGCATAAAGGACGGGAAGCCAGCGGAGAAAGAGACTCCAAAGGCTGACGCAAAGGAAGAAAAGAAAGCGGAAAAGGATAAGCAGGAAGCTTCCGGCAAGGAGCAGGCACAAAAAGAGAGCAGTGAGGAGACTCCTGCGGAGAAGGCAAAGATGGAGAAAAAGAATCTCCTCTATCTCTCGGGCTTCTCGGGAGGCGGTATCGACTTCCTCCAGAAGAAGCTCCCCGTGGGGGACTACACCATTGTGCCCGTCAGTGCACCGGGCCTCTCTGATGAGAATACCACCTACAATCCCGTCCTGCCGCCGGGCAGCTCCGTGGGGGTCGCCGTGGCCTATGGCGACTTCTCCATCTCCGGGGTGGGCACCGTGACAGCGACGGATGGCGATAAGATCCTGGCCTTCGGCCACTCCTTCCTCCATCGGGGCAATGTGAACTACTTCATGACGGATGCGGATGTCTACGGCACCATCGCCGGCGTCTCCGCAGGCATGAAGATTGCGGGCGTCGGCAATATCATCGGCCGCATCAATCAGGACCGGGATGCGGGCATCGCGGGCATCCTCGGGGAGTATCCCTCCGTGGTCCCCGTCCGGGTCCATGTGCAGGACGAGACCCTGGGCCGAGATGTGAACTATACCTCCACCATGGCCTACGATGAGGATCTTCTGCCCACCCTTTCCAGCGTCATCGCCTACGGCGCCATATCCAAGACCAGCGATACGGTGAGCGAGGCCACGGCGAAGGTGAGCTTCTCTATCCGCACGAATGCGGTGCCCGGCGGGAAGTTCGAGCGCAGCAACATGTTCTACAGCAAGGCGGATGTGGGGCAGATTGCCGTTGGTGAGCTCATGCAGGCCGTGGGCATCATCTGCACCAATCAGGACCGGGAGTCGGATATCCTCGACGTGAAGGTGGATATCGACCTGGTGGGCGACCGGAAGACCGCCAGCATTCTCTCCGCCGTCCCGGACAAGAAGACGGCAAAGCCGGGGGAAACGGTGAACTTCACCACCACCATCAAGCCCTATCGCAAGGACAAGGAGACCCTCGTCATCCCCTACAAGGTGCCGGAGAACCAGCCGGCAGGTACCATGCACTTGGACGTGCGGGGCGGCGGCTTCGTGCCGACGGTCTCGCCGCTCCTCATCCTGACCCAGGCGGGCTCCGATGTATCCCTTGACGTCCCGGAAAAGGAGACGACGGCGGACCAGCTCAAGACGCTGAAGGATGCCAGCCGCAACAATGTGATCACCATCGCCCCGGGAGCTCCGACCCAGCCCCTCTCCGACAAGGAGAAGCGCCGTATGCTAGAGAACGCGAAGAGGTTGGCGGAGGAGACCAAGAAGAATCCGCCCGTCCGCAAGGTGGAGCTCCTGAAGAAGGAGGGCGATTCGGCCGAAAAGCCCGGCACTACGAATTTTGAGACGAGCTACATCGTCGACAACGTGGTTCGCACCACGCTGACCATCGAGAAGAAATAACAGAGCGTCCTTCAAAGGTTACTGGACACAGCTGATGAGCATATACAGGAGGAATCCGTACCCACATGGAAAAATTTCGCATACAGGGTGGAGTGCGCCTGACGGGGCGCGTCAAGATTAGCGGCGCGAAGAACGCCGTGCTGCCGATTATCGCAGGGACGCTTCTAGGCCAGGAGGCACCGAGCCTCCTGGAGGAGGTGCCGAATCTCGAGGATGTCCGCACCATCACAGAGGTCCTGCGGGCCCTCGGCGTCAAGGCGGAGTTTGAGGCAAAGGAAAACAAGCTCCACGTGGATGCCCGGGAGGTGACGAGCTGTGAGGCGCCCTATGAGCTGGTGCGCAAGATGCGGGCATCCTTTCTCATCATGGGACCGCTCCTGGCCCGGTTCGGGGAGGCAACCATATCGCTTCCCGGCGGTTGCGCCATTGGCACCCGTCCCATCGACCTGCACCTGAAGGGCTTCGAGGCTCTGGGGGCGAAGATTGAGATCGGCCACGGCTCCATCCGGGCTACAGCCCCGGAGGGCCTCAAGGGCGCGAAGATTTACCTGGACTTCCCCAGCGTCGGCGCCACGGAAAACATCATGATGGCCGCCTGCATGGCGGAGGGACAGACGGTCCTGGAGAACGCTGCCCAGGAGCCGGAAATCGTAGATCTGGCCAACTACATGAATGTCATGGGAGGCTGCGTCCGAGGGGCCGGAACGAACGTCATCAAGATCGAGGGCGTGAAGAAGATGACAGGCCACGACTACACCATCATCCCCGACCGTATCCAGGCGGGCACCTATATGGTGGCCGCCGCCATGACCCAGGGCGATGTCTACGTGGAAAATGTCATCAGCGAGCACCTGAAGCCCGTCATCGCAAAGCTCAAGGAGGCGGGGGTGACGGTGGAGGAAGACCCGGCAGGCATCCGGGTGACCGCAGACCATCGGCCGAAGGCCTTCGACATCAAGACCATGCCGTATCCCGGCTTTCCCACGGATATGCAGGCCCAGTTCATGGCACTCCTCACCATCTCCGAGGGGATAGGACGGGTCACGGAGACGGTCTTCGAGAATCGCTTCATGCACGTGGACGAGCTGAAGCGCATGGGGGCGAATATCAAGATCGACGGACGTACCTCCATCGTGGAGGGGGTGGGGCGCCTCTCCGGCTGCCAGGTGAAGGCCACGGACCTCCGGGCCGGCGCCGCCATGGTTCTCGCCGGTCTCGTGGCGGATGGGGAGACGAAGGTGGGCTACATCCACCACATCGACCGGGGCTACGACGACATCGTGGAAAAGCTCACGGCCCTCGGCGCCACCATCGAGCGCATCGAGGAATAAGCAAATAGAATATACGAACAGGGGCTGTGATAAAATTTATCACAGCCCCTGTTGCATTTCAGGTAAGTTCTGCAAATAGCCTCTGCCGGCATCAAGACTCCCTCTGACGCGCCACCTCCCCCGAGGGGGAGTCTGCGAGAAAGCTGATATAAGACAAAGGGACGATTTTCATTTATTGGCAAGGGTGTAGATATCCAGGGCCTCCTTCTTTCCCAGGGGGTGGAAGTCGCCCAGCTTCTTTGTATCGCCGGCGGTGCCGAGGTCCGCAAGCTTTTCGAGCTCCTCCGGCGTCAGGGCTCGGCCCAGGAGCTCCGGGATGGTGACGGGCATCTCCACGGAGCGGAAGAAGTCTGTCATGGCGGCGATGCCCTTTTCGGCGAGCTCCTTCTCCCCGCCGCCCTCGAGGCCAAATACCGCCTTTGCAAAGTGGGCGAAGCGGGAGATGTCATCCTGGTAGACGTATCTTGCCCAGGAGGGCCAGACGGCCGTCAGCGTCTCCCCGTGGGTGGAGTCGAACATGGCGGAGAGCTCATGGCCGAGCTTATGGCAGGAGAAGTCCTTCTTCCTTCCCAGCTCCGTGAAGTTCGTGTGGGAGACGCTTCCTGCCCACATGATTTCGCTCATGGCGTCATAGTCCTGCTGGTCCTTGATGGCGACCTTCACCGATTCCATGACCGTCTTGATGAGGGACTCGGCCACCCGGTCTGTCAGGAGATTCTGGGCCTTTATGCTGGTGAAATACCGTTCAAGGGTGTGCATGAGGATGTCGCAGGCACCGGCCACGAGCTGCTTCTTCGGCACCGTGTAGGTGAGCTCGGGATTCATAAAGGCGAGGGCCGGCCTATTAAAGGGTGTGTTGAGACCCAGCTTCCGATGGGTCTCCTCATCCGTGATGACGGCGGAGTCGCTCGTCTCGCTGCCGGCGGCGGAAAGCGTCAGCACGGAGCCTATCGGCGTGGATTTTACAAGGGGCTTCCGGCCTGTCCAGAAATCCCATACATCCGTATCCGGGTTCGCCGCACCGTGGGCGATGGCCTTCGCCGTGTCGATGACACTGCCGCCGCCGATGGCGAGGATGAAGTCCGAGTGGGCGGAGATGGCAGTGCGGACCCCTTCCCGGATGAGGGAGAGGCGGGGATTCGGCTTCACGCCGCCGATGACCTGGAACGTGAGGCCGGCCTCCGTCAGCTGCCGCTCGATTTTCGGCAGCAGGCCGGATCTTTTCGCGCTCTCTCCGCCGTAGACCAAGAGGATGCTCTTGGCACCGTAGGTCTTGAGCTCCTCGGCTACCTTATCCTCGGCCCTCGGGCCGAAAAGGATCTTTGTCGGACATTGATACGTAAAGCTTTGCATAGGAAATCCCCCTTTATAGTCGAACTATTATGCTCTATACTATCACAAAATAGTGAATCATGCAAAAATAATAGAAAATAATCTCCACAATACTATGAATTTTTTGCATAATTATAGAAAACATCTTGCTAATCTGGTATGATAGGGAAATAGAAAGGCGAATATGTGTTATATATTTTAGGGATGGATTCCATACCGGAAATCCATAGCAAGGAGAGGTACCATGAGCGTATTTACCATTCGGGAGGAGCGCTGCAAGGGCTGTGGCATCTGTGTGGCCTTCTGCCCGAAAAACGTCCTGGAGGTGGATGCGCTGTCGAAGGTCCATGCAGTCCGGCCCGAGGACTGCATCGGCTGCGGACAGTGCGAGCTCCTCTGCCCGGACTTTGCGATTTTTGTGGATAAGATGGACAGGGAGGCGGCGAAATGAGCAAGGCAAGACTGATGCAGGGCAATGAGGCCTGCGCCGAGGGAGCGATAGCTGCCGGTGTGAATTTCTTCGCGGGCTATCCCATCACCCCCTCCACGGAGATTGCCGAGTCCATGGCGAAGCTTTTGCCGAAGAAGGATGGAACCTTCCTCCAGATGGAAGACGAGATTGCAAGCTTCGGCGCGGTACTCGGGGCATCGCTTGCGGGGGCGAAGGCCATGGATGCCACCTCGGGCCCTGGCTTTTCCCTGAAGCAGGAGCTCATCGGCTACGGGGCCTGCGCGGAGATTCCCTGTGTGCTGGTGGATGTGCAGCGGGTGGGCCCCTCCACGGGCCAGCCCACGGCGCCCTCCCAGGGGGATATCATGCAGGTGCGCTGGGGCACCCACGGGGATCATCCCGTCATCGCGCTGTCCCCCTGGAGCGTCCGGGAGACCTTTGATCTCACGGTGCGGGCGGTGAACTACAGCGAGCGATTCCGCACGCCGGTCATCCTGCTGATGGACGAGATGGTGGGCCACCTCCGCGAAAGGGTGGAGCTGCCCGAGAGCGTCGAGGTCTATCCCCGCAGGAGGCCCCACGAGAGCCGGGCCGAGGGCTATGAGCCCTACAGGCCGGCCTCGGATGGGGTGCCGGACACGGCGGACTTCGGCCAGGGCTACCACATCCATGTGACGGGCCTCATCCATGACGGCACGGGCTTCCCCGCCGGCAGCCCTACGGTGACCCGCGACGACATCCGTCGTCTTCACAAAAAAATCGAGCGGGTGGGGGAGGAAATCATCCATGTGGAGGAGTCCTTCCTGGAGGACGCAAGGTTTGCTGTCGTGGCCATGGGGGGCACGGCCCGCACGGCCTACGAGGCGGTGCGAGAGGCACGCAAAGAGGGCATCCCCGTGGGGCTTCTCCGCCTCATCACCGTCTGGCCCTTTGCGGACGCGGCACTTCTGCGTCTGGCGGAGCGGGTGGACTCCATCCTCGTGGCGGAGCTCAGCTATGGCCAGCTCGTCCGGGAGGTAGACCGGGCCGTCCATGGGAAGGCCCGGGTCGAGCTCTGCGGCAAGTACGATATGACCTCACTGACGCCGGCAGAGATTCTCGCAAACATCAGGAAGCTGGCAGGGAGGGATGCATGATGGAGAGAAGCTACGAAAAGTATTTCCGGGAGGGGCGCCTCCCACATATCTGGTGCCCCGGCTGCGGCAACGGCCTTGCCATGAAGGCCATCGTCATGGCCATCGAGGAAAAGGGCCTCCCACAGGACGAGACGGTCATCGTCTCCGGCATCGGCTGCTCGTCGAGGGCCTCGGGCTACATGGATTTCGATACACTCCACACGGCCCATGGCCGAGCCATCCCCTTTGCCACGGGCATTAAGCTGGCGAACCCGCGGCTCCACGTCATCGTCATCACCGGCGACGGGGACTGCACCGCCATCGGCGGCAATCATTTCATCCACGGCTGCCGGCGCAATGTGGACCTGACCGTCATCATGTTCAACAATGAGATTTACGGCATGACCGGCGGCCAGGGCTCCCCCACGACACCCCTTGACCGGCTGACCACCACGGCACCTTACGGCACGAGCGTCCGCCCCTTCGATGCCTGCCACATTGCCATGGCGGCAGGCGCCACCTACGTGGGCCGCTCCACCGCCTACCATGTGCGTCACCTGGCAAAGCTCATCGGAGAAGGCATCGATAACAAGGGCTTCTCCTTCATCGAGGCCTACGTCCAGTGCCCCACGGCCTACGGGCGGAAAAACCGGCTGGGAAGCGGCGCCGACATGATGAAGCACATGCGAGATAGCGCTGTCATGCTTTCCGCCTGGGAGAAGCTCCCGGCTGATAAGCGGCAGGGGAAATTCCCCATCGGCTGCTTCCTGAAGCGGGAGGTGGAGGACTTCAATACGTCCTACGAGGAGCTCGTGGATCGGGCAGGAGGTGTGCGATGAAAAAGGAATTGCGTTTCTCTGGATCCGGCGGCCAGGGGGTCATCACGGCGGCGGTGCTCCTGGGCGAGGCTGCGGCTCTCGAGGGCCGGGAGGTCTGCCAGTCCCAGTCCTACGGCCCGGAGGCTAGGGGCGGCGCCGCAAAGGCGGAGGTCATCCTCTCGGACGAGACCATCTACCATCCCCATGTGGAGCACCCAGACTTCGTCCTGGCCATGACCCAGAAGGCGGCAGATAAATACTACAAGGATTTGTCGCCGGAGGGATTACTGCTCCTCGATGAGGAGCTGGTGCCAAATCCCCCGAACTTTTCCAATACGAGAAGAATCCCCATCACGAAGCTCGCCATCGAGCAGGTGGGAAAGCCCCTCTTCGCCAACATCGTGGCCCTCGGGGCCATCGTCCGGCTCACGGGCCTCGTGAGCCTCGACACGGTGAAGGACTGCGTGGCAAAGCGCGTCCCGCCCCATACGGTGGAGGCCAACGAAAAGGCTCTCCGCATCGGCTATGAGGCCGCAAAATAACCTATAGAAATGCAATCGAATTGTCGATGGGGCAGTGGTTACCGAAAAGTGCCTGCTTCACAAAGGACATGCAGCCTGCTATGATACTATCCGCCCGCCAAAGGAAGCCTCGGCGGAGTACCTCACCGTCGAGTGGGAGTATCTGGCGGAGGAGCTCCGTGAGAAGGGCGTCGTGGAGGTGGAGGACACGGAGGAGCTGACAAAGAAAAATAAGAACGTATGTTTTGCAACCATCAATATGCAGAGCACCTACATCCCCGAAGCCATAGAGTCCCAAGCCATCCGCATCGAAAGCGATATCGGCGAAGCACTTCAGGTATTGAGGTAATGCTGGATTATTACGTATTCATGTATACATAGTTGCAGCTTATTGACAAACACATTTTACTGCACTAAAATGTCACACATACGAGCAACGAGGCTCGTGGGCATGGTACCTGCCCACGGGTCTCGTTTTCGTTTCCAAAAGGTATTCGTGGAAACACGTGTCTTGCATAGAAAGAGGGATACACGATGAAGCGATTTGCGAAGGGTCTTCTTACCGCCTCGGTACTTGCTTTCGGGCTGATGACCGCCGGCTGCGGCGGCGACAGCGCCCTTGGGGGCGGCGGCAACGCCGTATCGGGCGACACGGTGAAGGTGGGACTTCTCCACTCCCTGAGCGGCACCATGGCCATCAGCGAGACCTCCGTGCGGGATGCGGAGAAGCTGGCCATCGATGAGATAAACGCCTCCGGCGGCGTCCTCGGGAAGAAAATAGAAATCGTCGAGGAGGACGGCGCCTCCGACCCGCAGATCTTCGCGGAGAAGGCGAAAAAGCTCTTCCAGAGAGATCGGGTCGCAACCGTCTTCGGCTGCTGGACCTCGGCCTCCCGCAAGGCGGTGAAGCCTGTGGTGGAAAGTGCAAACGGGCTTCTCTGGTATCCTGTCCAGTATGAGGGCATGGAGGCCTCGAAGAACATCATGTACATGGGCGCTGCGCCGAACCAGCAGATCGTCCCGGCCATCGACTTCCTCCTGAAGGCGGGCAAGAAAAAGATGTTCCTGGTGGGCAGCGACTACGTCTTCCCCCAGACGGCGAACCGCATCGTGAAAGCCCAGCTAGCGGCCTCTGGCGGTGAGTGCGTCGGCGAGGAGTACACGCCCATGGGGCACACGGACTACGCGACCATCATCAGCAAGATTCGCGCCGCAAAGCCGGATGTCATCGTCAACACGCTGAACGGCGACTCCAACGTGGCCTTCTTCAAGCAGCTCAAGGATGCGGGCATCTCGGCAGACACGATTTCCGTCATGAGCTTCAGCATCGCAGAGGAAGAGGTCAAGGGCATCGGCGCCCAGAACATCGTCGGCGACCTGGTCTCCTGGAACTACTATGAGACGACGGCGACACCTGCCAATGAGAAATTCGTCGCCGCCTACAAGAAGGTCTACGGGGAGGATCGGGTGACGGACGACCCCATCGAGGCGGCCTACGATGCGGTCTATCTCTGGAAGGCGGCCGTGGAGAAGGCAGGCTCCTTCGATGTGGAGGCCGTGCGCAAGGCAGCAGCTGACATCGCCTTTGACGCGCCGGAGGGCGATGTCAAGATCGATGGGGAGAACCAGCACCTCTACAAGCGCGTCCGCATCGGCAAGGTCAATGCAAATGGCCTCATCGACGAAGTCTCCGTGACGGAACCCATCAAGCCGGATCCCTTCCTCGCCACCTACGAGTGGGCGAAGGGCCTTGCCTCGGAATGAGAGAATACATATGGATGCACTGACAATACTCTTTAATGGCATAAGCCTTTCCTCGATTCTCCTCCTGGCGGCCCTCGGGCTCGCTATCACCTTCGGCCTCATGGGCATCATCAACATGGCCCATGGCGAATTCATCATGGTGGGGGCCTACACCACCTACGTGGTTCAGAAGGCTCTGGGCAGCGTCCTCGGCGATGCCTACTTCTTTGTCTCCATCGTCCTCGCCTTCCTGGTGGCGGCCCTCTTCGGAGTCGCCCTGGAGGTGCTCGTCATCCGCCGGCTGTACGGTCGGGCGACGGACAGCCTGCTGGCGACCTGGGGCGTGAGCCTCATTCTCCAGCAGCTGGCCCGGAGCATCTTCGGCGCACCGAATGTCAATGTGGTGGCACCGGCCTTTCTCGGCGGCAGCCTCGAGCTTTTGGGCGTCACCATGTCCTACAAGCGGCTCTTTATCCTGCTCCTGGTGGGGGCGGCCCTCGCCCTCGTCCTAGCCATCCTCTACAAGACGGAGTTCGGCCGCCGGATGCGCGCCTGCATCCAAAATAGGGAGATGGCGGCCTGCCTCGGCATCCGCACGAAGCGCATCGACTGCATGACGTTCGCCCTCGGCTCCGGCCTCGCCGGCGTGGCGGGCTGCGCCCTGACGCTCCTGGGCTCCATCGGGCCGACGCTCGGCACGAGCTACATCGTCGACACCTTCATGGTGGTCGTCCTCGGCGGCGTCGGAAAGCTCATCGGCACGATTGCCGGTGCGGTGCTCATCGGCGTGGCGGGGACGGTGCTCGAGTGGGTGGCCACGGCCTCCATCGCAAAGGCCGCCGTGCTCTTCCTCGTGGTCCTCTTCCTGCAGAAGAAGCCCCAGGGCCTCTTCGCCCTGCGCACGCGGGCACTGGACTAAAGGAAAGGGAGGGAAATCATGCAAGCGATTCGATTCTTTCTGCAGGATAGGTGAAACATCGCCTTCCTCCTGCTGCTGGCGGCACTCATTGCCATGCCCTTCGTGCTGTCGCTCTTCCGGCTCACGCTTTTGGCGAAGTTCGTCTGTTACGCCATCGTGGCTCTCGGCATCGACCTCATCTGGGGCTACACGGGAATCCTGAGCCTCGGGCATGCGGTCTTCTTCGGCCTTGGTGCCTACATCGTCGCCATGCACCTGAAGCTCGCGTCCCTCGGCACGGTGCTGCCGGCCTTCATGAAGACGGGCGGCCTCGACGCGCTCCCAGTCTTTTTGGAGCCCCTGCGCTCGGGGCCTGCGGCTCTCATCCTCGCCATCCTCGTGCCGGTGGTGCTGGCCTTCCTCCTGGGCTTCATGACTTTTCGCAACCGCATCAAGGGCGTGTATTTTTCGATACTCTCCCAGGCACTTGCGTGGGCCTTTGTCACCATATTCATCGGCATGCAGGCTTACACCGGCGGCAGCAATGGCATCACGGGCTTTGCCGACTACTTCGGCATGTCGCTGACGGCACCCCTTGACATGGTGAAGCTCTACTACCTCGCCGTCGCTGTCCTCGCCTTGGCCTATATCGGCTCCACCTGGCTCATAAGCCGGGATCTGGGGAAAATTCTCATTGCCATACGGGATGGGGAGAACCGCACGAACTTCACGGGCTACGATGCAAGCCGCTACAAGACCTTCATCTTCTGCATTTCCGCAGCCCTCGCAGCCCTTGCCGGCGCACCCTACGTGCCCTTTGCGGGCATCATCTCGCCGAAGGAGCTCGACATCGCCTTCTCCGTGGAGATGGTCATCTGGGTCGCCGTCGGCGGCCGCGGCACCCTCATCGGCGCAGTGCTCGGGGCCTTCCTCGTGAGCATCCTGAAGACGGGGGTCAGCGAGACCATGCCGGGGGCCTGGCTCTACTTCGTCGGCCTCCTGTTCGTCCTCGTCGTCCTGTGCCTGCCAAAGGGCATCGTCGGCGGCGTGGAGGGCCTCCGCACCCATTTCCGCCGCTGCCTGTCGGGGGCGGCCCGGGCTCAGGCCGATTCCTGAGGAGGGATACTATGAATTCAGACGCACTCTTGAGCCTTCGCCACATCTCTGTGGAGTTCGACGGCTTCAAGGCGATAAACGACGTGACGACGGATGTGGCCCCGAATACGATACATTTCTTCATCGGGCCGAACGGCGCGGGCAAGACGACGCTCCTCGATGTGATCTGCGGCAAGACCCGCCCCAGCGCAGGCGATGTGACCTGCGACGGGGTGGGCAGCCTCCTGAAGCTCAAGGAGTATGAAATCGTGAAGAAGGGCATCTGCCGCAAGTTCCAGACACCCTCCACCTTCGTCAACCTCAGTGTCTACGATAACATGCGCATCTCGCTCAACAGGGACAAGAGCGTATTCGGCTCCATCCTCGCTCGGAAGCGCTACATGGACACGAAGAAGATCCACGAGGTGCTCCATCTCGTGGGCCTCGACGAGAAGAGCAAGGAGCGGGCAAAGAGCCTGTCCCACGGCGAGAAGCAGTGGCTGGAAATCGCCATGCTCCTGGTGCAGGAGCCGAAGCTCCTGCTGCTGGACGAGCCGGTGGCCGGCATGGGCGGCCGCGAGACGGAGAAGACGGCGAATATCCTGGAGTCCATCAAGGACCGCTGTGCCGTCGCCGTCGTGGAGCACGACATGGAGTTCATGAAGAGCATCGCCGACAGCGTGACCGTCATGCATGAGGGCGCCGTCCTCGTCGAGGGGAGCGCCACGGACGTGATGAAGAATGAGAAGGTCCAGGAGGTCTATCTGGGACGGGGGGAAGCCAATGCTTGAGGTGCGAAATCTGAAGGCTGCCTACAGCGGCAGCGAGGCGCTACACGGCGTGACACTCTCCGTGCCCGACGGGAAGATCTGCGCCCTCGTGGGGCGCAATGGCGTGGGCAAGACCACGACGCTGCGCGGCATCATGGGGCTCGTGGACGTGACGGGCGGCAGCGTGCGGCTGGCCGGTGAGGACATCACAGGCTACGCCACCTACACCCGCGCCCATAAGGGAATCGGCTACGTGCCCCAGGGCCGCGACATCTTCCCACAGATGACCGTGGAGGAAAACCTCCATCTGGGCCTCGCGACGGGAGGCAAGGGCACGGACGAGGCGGCACTCTTCGCCCTCTTTCCCGATGTGAAGAAGTTCCTCGCCCGGAAGGGCGGCGACCTCTCCGGCGGCCAGCAGCAACAGCTGGCCATAGCCCGCGCCCTCATCGGCGGCCCGAAGCTCCTGCTCCTCGATGAGCCCACAGAGGGCATCCAGCCCTCCATCATAAAGGACATCGGCCGAGCCATCCGGAGCGTCAACGAAAAGACAGGCCTCTCCATCCTGCTGGTGGAGCAGTACCTGGACTTCGCCCTCGACGTAGCCGACTACTGCTACATCATGGATAAAGGGCGCGTCGTCTTGGAGGGAAATAGGGCCGAGCTCTCCAAGGAAGAAATCGAAAGCTGCATGCTTGCTTCATAAACGAAAGGAAAAGAACTATGCATCTTGTGCCGAAGGATATGGAAAAGCTCATGCTCCACTATGCGGGGCGGCTGGCTGAAGAGCGGCGGGGGCGGGGGCTGAAGCTCAACTACCCCGAGGCCGTCGCCTACATCTCCATGCAGCTCATGGAGATGGCTCGGGACGGCAAGCGCGTCACAGAGCTCATGGAGCTTGGGCGCACCCTCCTCACCCGGGACGACGTCCTCGAGGGCGTCCCCGAGATGGTGGCTTCCGTCCAGATCGAGGCTACCTTTCCCGACGGGACGAAGCTCGTCACCGTTCACAATCCGATAGGCTGAGGGAGGACACCATGATACCAGGCGAATACATCCTCTGCGAGGGCAACATCGAGCTGAACGCAGGGCGAAAGCAGCATAGGCTGGCTGTGACGAATACCGGCGACCGCCCCATCCAGGTCGGGGCGCATTTTCCATTTTTCGAGGCGAACCGCCTCCTCTCCTTTGCTAGGGAGGAGGCCTTTGGCATGCGCCTCGACATTCCCTCTGGCACCAGCGTCCGCTTTGAGCCCGGCGAGATCCGCACCGTGGATCTCGTGGCCATCGGCGGGGCAAAGCGCAGCTTTGGCGCGAACAATCTGACCCAGGGCGCCTCGAAGGAGGAGGCAATAGAGCGGGCGAGGGAGCAGGGCTTTATCCGAGGGGAGGCAGCGAAATGAGCAGGAAAATCAGTCGGGCGGCCTACGCCGCCATGTACGGGCCGACGACGGGGGACCGGGTGCGCCTTGCCGACACGGAGCTCATCCTTCAGGTGGAGCGGGACTGCACCGTCTACGGCGACGAGGCGAAGTTCGGAGGCGGCAAGACCCTGCGGGACGGCCAGGGCCAGATGACAGGCGTGAGGGACGCGGACTGCCTCGACCTGGTGCTGACGAATGCCCTCGTCCTGGATTCCATCCTCGGGGTGGTGAAGGCCGACGTGGGGATCAAGGACGGCCGCATCGCCGGCATCGGCAAGGCGGGCAACCCTGACCTGATGGACGGGGTGACGGAGGGGCTCATCGTGGGGGCCTCCACAGAGGCCATCGCCGCCGAGGGACTCATCGTCACGGCGGGGGGCATCGACACCCACATCCACTTCATCAGCCCCCAGCAGATTGATACCGCCCTCTACTCCGGCATCACCACCATGATCGGTGGCGGCACGGGCCCCGCCGACGGGACGAACGCCACCACCTGCACGCCCGGTGCCTGGAACATCGCCCAGATGCTCCGGGCCGCCGATGCCTTCCCCATGAACCTAGGCTTCCTCGGCAAGGGCAACTGCGCCGACGACGCGCCCCTCATCGAGCAGGTGGAGGCGGGGGCCATGGGGCTGAAGATCCATGAGGACTGGGGCGCGACCCCCGCCGTCATCGATGCCTGCCTCCGGGTCTCCGATGCCTTCGACGTGCAGACGGCCATCCACACGGACACGCTGAACGAGGCGGGCTGCGTGGAGGACACCATCGCCGCCATCGCCGGGCGCACCATCCATACCTACCATACGGAGGGCGCCGGCGGCGGCCATGCGCCGGACATCATCCGGGCCGCCTCCTTCCCAAATATCCTGCCCTCCTCCACGAATCCCACCATGCCCTACACGGTGAATACCATCGACGAGCACCTCGACATGCTCATGGTCTGCCACCACCTCGATCCCTCCATCGAGGAGGACGTGGCCTTTGCTGACAGCCGCATCCGCCCCGAGACCATCGCGGCGGAAGACGTGCTCCACGACATGGGCGTCTTCTCCATGATGAGCTCCGACTCCCAGGCCATGGGCCGCGTGGGCGAGGTCATCTGCCGCACCTGGCAGACGGCGGACAAGATGAAGCGGGAGAGGGGCCGCCTCCCGAAGGAGACTGGGGAAAATGACAACGAGCGCATCCTCCGGTACCTGGCAAAGTACACCATCAACCCGGCCATCACCCACGGTCTTTCCCACGAGGTGGGCAGCCTCGAGAGGGGAAAGCTCGCCGACATCGTCCTCTGGCACCCCGCCTTCTTCGGCGTGCGGCCTGAGATGATTCTCAAGGGCGGCATGATTCTCGCCGCCCGCATGGGGGACCCGAATGCCTCCATCCCCACGCCGGAGCCTGTCTTCTACCGTCCCATGTTCGGCGCCTTCGGAGGCGCCCGGGAGGTCACCTGCGTGACCTTCGTCTCCCAGGCGGCACTGGAACGGAATATCGGCGAGGAGCTGGGGCTCAAAAAGCGCCTCGTGGCCGTGAAGGGCTGCCGCAGCATCGGCAAGAAGGACATGGTGCGCAACAGCCTCGCCCCCGCCATCACGGTGGATCCGGAGACCTACCGGGTCACGGTGGACGGGGAGACCATCACGTCGAAGCCCGCCGAGTGCCTAGCCCTGGCTCAGCTCTACAACCTGTTTTAACGGGGAAGGCTCTGCGGCAAAGCCGTGCAGCCTTCTATGGAAAAAAGGCGGCACAGCCCGAATTTGGGGCGCGTGCCGCCTGCTTGAGGATAGCATGTTGATTGAAAATATACTAGGAAGAAAAGAGGAGGCGGCCTACGCGTCGCTTCCGGAGGACACCGTTCTGCTGGAGCTGGAGGAGGCGGCGAAGCGCATCCTGCGAAAGGAGAGCGCGGCGGGGCGCGATGTGGCCATCCGCCTCGCCTTCGGCGGCCTCGAGGACGGCTCTGTCCTCGCCGTGGAGGAGGGGACGGCCATCGTCGTGCGCCTCCGTCCCGCCCACGTCATCTGCGCCGAGCCCGCCACTCCCGTCGAGGCCGTGCGCTTTGCCTACGAGGTGGGCAACCGCCATGCGCCCCTCTACCAGCAGGGGAGCGCCTTTCTCGTGCCCTGCAACGCACTGCTCCTGTCGGCCCTGCAGGGGGCCGGCGTGACCTGCCGGGAGGCGGATATCGTGGTCTCCCCCCGGGAGAAGATCCAGCTCATGACGAAGGGCCACAGCCACGCCCATTCACATTCCCATCGGGAAGGGGGACACGACCATGGAGCGCATGGAGAGAATGGGGAGTATGGCGTCCATGCCCACGGGCACCACGCGCCGGGCGGGCACGCCCATGGATGAGGCGCAGCGCTTCCGGCTCCTGCAGCTCAATGACGCTCTCTTTCCCATCGGCAGCTTCTCCCACTCCTATGGCCTCGAGACCTACGTGGCGGAGGGGCTCCTGCAGGATGGCAGGGCGGCGGAGGCCTGGCTTCGGGCCTATATACGCCATGCCCTGCTCTACAATGAGCTCCTGGCCGTGCGCCTCGCCCATGAGGCGGCGGAGGCGGGGGACCTGCCGCAGCTGCTGGCCTATGAGGAGCTCCTCTACGCCGCCCGCGCCCCCCGGGAGATACGGGAGGCCTTGGTGCGCCTGGGCAGCCGCCTGACAAAGACGGCCCAGGCGGCAGGCCTCGTGGAGGACGATTTCTTCGCGGCCTTCGTCAAGGCGGCAGGGCGGCGCCTCTCGCACCCCGTCTGCTATGGGGCCCTCACGGCGCGGCTCGCCATCGGGCGGCAGGAGGCCGTCGCGCACTACGCCTATGCCCAGATTTCCGCCCTTGTCAATACCTGTGTGAAGCTCGTCCCTCTGGCACAGACAGAGGGACAGCGGATCCTAGGGGCCCTGCAGGGGGCCTGGGCCGAGTGCGTGGGCATGGCACTGGAGGAGCCGGAGGCATCCCTGGGCCGCTCCGCCCCGGGGCTCGACATCCGCTCCATGCAGCACGAGACGCTCTACACGCGCCTCTATATCTCGTAGACCTCTAGGGCACCTCTAAAAACTGTGGTGTCTTAGCTGTAAGCAGATGTGCTGTCCATGTCTGGTGGACAAAACGTAGGCATAGCGGTGCTATACCGAGGCTTTGTACGCCGGGCAGGGATAGTGCAGATGAGGTGCTATAGGTTTTTAGAGGTACCCTCTAGCGAAAGGAAAGCATATGTACGTAAAAATCGGCGTGGCGGGCCCTGTGGGCTCCGGCAAGACGGCCCTCATCGAGGCGCTCACCCGGACGCTGGCGAAGGAGTACAGCGTCGTCGTCGTCACGAATGACATCTACACGAAGGAGGACGCAGAGTTCCTGGCGAAGAACTCCGTCCTTCCCCGGGAGCGCATCCTGGGGGTGGAGACGGGCGGCTGCCCCCATACGGCAATTCGGGAGGATGCCTCCATGAATCTCGAGGCGGTGGAGGAGCTGGTGGAGAAATTCCCGGACGCGCAGCTCGTCTTCATCGAGAGCGGCGGGGACAATCTCTCCGCCACCTTCTCCCCAGAGCTTGCGGACGCCACACTCTTCGTCATCGATGTGTCGGAGGGTGAGAAGATACCCCGGAAGGGCGGCCCTGGCATCACCCGCTCCGACCTCCTCGTCATCAACAAGAAGGATCTGGCCCCCTACGTGGGCGCAGACCTCTCCGTCATGGAACGAGATGCTCGGCGCATGCGTGGCGACCGGTCCTTTCTCTTTACGGATCTTCGCCATGGGGAGGGGGTGGCGGAGATTCTCGGCTGGATCCGTCACCACGTGCTGCTGGAGGGCGCATGACACCATTCGGCCGCACCTCGGAGCTTTCGCTGCGCTTTGAGGGCCCGCGGCTCGCAAAGCTCCACTTCACCGCCCCCTTCAAGGTCATGCGTCCCTTTGCGGCAAAGGGGAGGCAGCGCCTCGTCGTCATGAAGTCCTCCGCAGGCCTTATGGCAGGGGACGAGGAGCGCATCCATATCACAGCGGCGAGGGGTGCCCGCGCTGAGGTCACGAGCCAGTCTTTTGAAAAAATCCACCGCATGGAGGCGGGGGTGGCCCGCCGCGAGCTCCATATCCAGGTGGAGGCGGGGGCGGCGCTCTTCTACACGCCCCTGCCGACACTGCCCTTCGGGGACTCCTGCTTTACCGGGGAGACGGCTATCGATCTTGCGCGAGGGGCAAAGCTCTTCTTCAGCGACATCCTCGCTTGCGGGCGGGCTGCCTTCGAGGCCCCATTTTCCTACAGGCGCTATGCGTCTCGGATCCGCCTGCGGCAGGAGGGAGAGCTCCTCTACTACGACAATACGCTCTTTGCGCCCCGGGAGATGGACATGGGCGGCATCTGCCTCTACGAGGGCTATACACATCACGCCACTTTCCTATTGGTGGGAACCCTTGACGTGGAGGACTGTCGGGCTTTGCTCGCGCCCTGGCTGGAGGCGCCGTCCCGCACCGGCGGCGTGACGCGACTGGCGGAGGAAGCTGGGGCAGTGCTCGTGTGTCTCCTTGCCCGGTCGGCGGAGGAGCTTTTGGCGGCGCAGGCCCTTCTCCTGGAGGCGGCCGCCTCGCCATCGGCCTGAGGCAAGGGCAGCTTTCCAAAAGAATGCAGGAAATGCGGACAAATACGAGCAGGAAAAGAGGAAAATGCGTTTTTTTGTCGAATAATTCTTTTTGAAAATACAGACATATCTGCAGCTGCTGCGCCCTTTTGCATGGCACAGGAGAGAAGGAAAAGGTGTTTTTCATGCTATTCGACAATCACACGCATACGAAGTTCTCGGCGGACTCGGAGATGCGGCCGGACTTTGCCATCATGGAGGCGGCGGACAAGGGCATCGGCCTCGTATTCACGGAGCATTACGACCCGGACTTCCCGGGCGGTACGGATTTCACCTTTGACAAGGCGGCCTATTTCAAGGAGTATGACTCCATTCGGAGCTTCCGCCTGCGCCTCGGGGTGGAGCTCGGGCTGCGGGAGGAGACGAAGGATAAGGTGGAGGCCTTTGTGAAGGACGAGCCCTTTGATCTTTCCATCGGCTCCCTTCATGTCCTCGACGGCAAGGATATCTACGACGAGGACTTTTACGACGGGAAGGAAAAGCAGAAGCTCTACACCCACTATCTGGAGGAAATGGAGCGCATGATCCGCCTCCATCCCTTCATCGATGTGCTGGGCCATATCGACTATATCTGCCGCCACGCTCCCTACTCGAATCCCGATATCACCTATGGGGACTTCACCCGGGAAATCGACGCAGTGCTTCGGGCTGTCATCGAGACGGACACCACCCTGGAACTCTCCACGAAGCGCTTTGCCAGCCGCCAGGCCCGCAAGGAGCTCTTCGCCATCTACAAGCGCTTCTATGACCTGGGCGGCCGCTATGTAACGCTGGGCTCCGATGCCCACAGCCAGGATGCCATCGGCGCCTATTTCGTGGAGGCGGAGGATATGGTGCGGGAGGCGGGCCTCAGTGTCGTCACCTTCCGGGAGCACCGGATGCAGGTCTCCTGGTACGCATGAGGCGCTCCATGGACTCCCTTCTCTCCATTGTCCGGGTGCTCACCGACGAAAGGCACCTGAAGCTCCGCCTCTTCGTGGAGGGCAACATCATCGGCATCTTCACAGGGCTCCTCATCGCCCTGTTCCGATACCTGCTCAGCACCTCGGAGGAGCTTTTGCCGGAGGTCT
This sequence comes from uncultured Mitsuokella sp., assembly GCA_945873115.1. GTDB lineage: Bacteria > Bacillota > Negativicutes > Selenomonadales > Selenomonadaceae > AWVT01. The sequence goes on along the minus strand of CAMCBT010000014.1, from coordinate 2,623 downwards.
ACGCGCGGCTCGCCAGTGAGCCGCGCTTTCTTGCGCCCTGGCTCCTCTTCCTCCTCCTCGCGGGCTATATTCTCCATCGCATCGTCCAGCGAGAGCCCATGACATCGGGCTCCGGCATCCCCCAGGTGGAGGGCATCCTGGCAGGTAAGATGGACATGAACTGGGCCCGGGTGCTGGCCCTGAAGTTCCTGGGGGCGACTCTTGGCATAGGCGCGGGGCTCTCCCTTGGCCGGGAGGGGCCCAGTGTCCAGCTGGGGGCCTGCTTCGGCCAGGGACTCGGGCGGCTCACCCATCGGTCGGTGGAGGAGGGGCGCTATCTTCTTGCCACCGGTGCCGGGTCGGGCCTCGCCGCGGCCTTCAATGCGCCGCTGGCAGGCGTTATCTTCTGCTTTGAGGAGATTACCCACGGCTTTTCTACCTACGTCCTCATGGGGGCCGTCTCCGCCGCCATCATGGCCACGACGGTCACCCAGTATTTCTTCGGCATGGCCCCGGTCTTCCATCTGGGCGCCATCCCCACCCTGGACGCGGGGACCCACTTCCCTCTGCTGGTGCTCCTGGGGGCCCTCGTGGGGCTCGTGGCCCTGTTCTTCAACAAATGCCTCATCTTCTCCCTCGAGACCTACGAGGCACTGCACCTACCGGGCTGGGGGAAGGCGGCGCTGCCTCTCCTCCTCTCTGTGCCCCTGGGCTTCACCCTTCCCGCGGTCCTCGGCGGGGGCGGGCCTCTCGTGGACTCCCTCGTGGCCTATCCCCATGGCCTGGCCCTGCTGCTCCTCCTCTTTTTAGCGAAGTTCGCCTTTACCATGGCGGCCTTCGGCTCCGGCGTACCCGGCGGCATCTTCCTCCCCATGCTGGTGCTGGGGGCCCTTGCCGGCAGCATATTTGCACTCTCGGGGGAGGGGCTTGGCTGGATTCCGGAGAATCTTGCCGTCTGCTATATCGTCTACGGCATGGCCGCCTATTTTTCCGCCGTGGTGAAGTCCCCGGTGACGGGCGTCGTCCTCATCATGGAGATGACAGGGAGCTTTTCCCACCTGCTACCACTCATGATCTGCGCCATGACCGCCTATCTCGTGTCAGATCTCATGGGCAGCGCCCCTGTCTACGACATGTTGCTGGAGAGGAACCTCGCGAAAAGGGAGCGGGCAAGGGCGGCCCTCGAAAAGCGCCTGCACACCTCCCGGAGGGACTAGCGACGTTCTGGGCACTAGATGAAGTGATTTGCCGCGAATATGCAGAAGCACCTTGCATATTCGCGGCTTTTGCTATATAGTAAGGGCGTTTCCCGTTTGTTTGAAGGGAACAGGACAAAGTAATGGAAGGGCGCAGCTTCGGCTCGCCCTGTGAATAGGAAAGGAAGCATGAGTATGGCAAGCAAGTTTGATGCAGAAGCCCTGGCACTTCATAAGAAGCATCCCGGGAAAATTTCCATCCAGCCCACCGTTTCCATCAGGACGAACGACGACCTGAGCCGGGCCTATACCCCGGGCGTGGCGGCCCCCTGCCTCGCCATCAAGAAGACGCCGGAGGCCATCTACGACTACACCACGAAAGGGAACATGGTGGCCGTCGTCACGAATGGCACCGCCGTCCTGGGCCTCGGCAACATCGGCGCAGGAGCCGGCCTCCCCGTCATGGAGGGCAAGGCCATCCTCTTCAAGGGCTTCGCCGGCGTGGACGCGGTGCCCGTCTGCGTGAACAGCGAAAAGGTCGAGGATATCGTCAAGGTCTGCCAGCTCATCGCCACAACCTACGGCGGCATCAACCTGGAGGACATCAAGGCTCCTCAGTGCTTCGACGTGGAAAACGAGCTCAAGAAGACCCTGGACATCCCCGTGTTCCACGATGACCAGCACGGCACCGCCATCGTCGTGGTCTCCGCCCTCTTGAACGCCTACAAGCTCCTGGGCCGGGACATCCAGACGGCAAAGATTGTCATCAACGGCGCCGGCGCCGCCGGCCAGGCCATCGCCCGACTCCTCTTCTCCTTCGGCTTCCGCACGGCTCTCCTCTGTGACCGGTCCGGTGCCATCTACGAGGGCCGCCCGGAGAACATGAATCCCTACAAGGAGGCCCTGGCGAAGGTCTCCAACCGCCAGCTGGAGAAGGGGACGCTTTCAGAGGTGCTGAAGGGCAAGGATATCTTCATCGGCGTCTCCGCCCCGGGGACGCTTACGCCGGAGATGATTCACTCCATGAACGACGACCCGCTGGTGGTGGCCCTCGCGAACCCGGTGCCGGAGATTCTCCCCGCCGAGGCCCATGCCGCCGGCGCCCGCATCGTCTGCACCGGTAGATCCGACTTCCCGAACCAGGTCAACAATCTCCTGGCCTTCCCCGGCATCTTCCGCGGCACTCTCGACGTGCGGGCAAGGGAAATCAACGAGGAGATGAAGATAGCCGCAGCCAAGGCCATCGCCTCCCTCATCCCGGAGGGCGAGCTCAGCGAGGAAAACATTATCCCCAGTCCCCTGAACCCGGAGGTCGCCCCCACCGTCGCCGCCGCCGTAGCGAAAGCCGCCCTCGACACCGGCGTAGCCCGCCGCACCGACCTCACTCCAGAACAGGTCGCCGAGCACACGAGAAAGCTCGTGGCACAGGAATAAACGCGAATAGCAAA
>CAMCBT010000013.1 GCA_945873115.1 uncultured Mitsuokella sp. | reverse complement strand
CTTGCAAGGGCGGCGCACAATGTCCACAAAGTGGACGTTTGTGCGTGTAGTTTGTAATATGTTTACTGCACGTTCATGGAGAGCTCGATGAACTTGTTGGAGAGCTTTGCCTTCTGGAGGACCTCCTCCGTGATGTCCTGGCCGGCCTCGACGATGACGATGCCGTTGTCCATCTTGATGGTGCGGGCGGCCTTCTTGCCCAGGAGGAAGCGGCGATGGCGCTCCTCGGCGGCCTTGTCATCGGCCGCCTTCTTGGCGTCCTTGGCCTCGTCCTTCTTGTCCGCCTTCTTTGCGGGGGCCTTTGTCTCCTTGGGCTTTTCCTCCTTGGCCTCTTTCTTGGCAGGCTCTGCCTTGGGGGCCTCCTCTGCCTTCGGCTCCTCTACCTTCGGTGCCTCGGCCTTGGGCTCCTCTGCCTTCGCCTCTTCCGCCTTGGGCTCCTCAGCGGGAGCTTCCGGTACAGGCTCCGGTGCCGGGGCCTCTACGGCGGGGGCCGCAGGAGCCTCGGGCATCTCGGGCGCCGGTGCTGCCTCTGCCGGGACCTCCACTGCCGGCAGAGGCGTGGGCTCCGGAGCCGGGGCGGCAACACCGGCAGGCTCTGCGCTAGGCGTTACGGGAGTCGTTTTTTTTTCCCCGCTGGGGTCGATGACGGTGACCTCCTTGCCGAAGATGGAAATCTGATCGCAGGCCACCTCCGTGGTGGTGCCGTCCGGTGCCGTGACCTCGCACTTCTCGATTTTCCCGTCGTCCCCCACGAAGACCTCGGAAATCTTGCCCTGGATGGTGCCGGACTTCGTGATGGCCTTCGTGCCGATGATGCGGATGTTCTCGTCGAGGAGCTGCTCATAGTCGCCAGCATCGTCGAGGGTCAGGATGTTCTCGCTGCTGGTCACCGTGACAGCATCGTCGCCGATGGCGATGACGGACTCATAGGGTATGAGCTTGACCCCCCGGTACCAGTCGGCATCCTCTATGGTGATGGCAGCTACCGTGCCATGCTTCGCATCCATCAGGAGCGTCTTGCTCATGCCGAGTTCGCGGCCCTCTGTGATGCTTATGATAGGGAGCCCAAGGATTTGTACGCTTTTCTTCATGAAAATTCCCCCAAAATTAGATTTCCACCTGTCGGATTGCCCGGAGTCCCGCTCCTTCAGCCTATCCCAAAGGCAGTCTCAATCTCCTGCCGGATGGGCTCTGGGATAGCCGGATAGGGCGTACCCTCTGCGTGGTGTTTCGCAAGGATATCAGAAACGATGCCGAGATAGCGGATGGATTTCTTGAATTCGTCCACCAGGGCGTCGTTTTGTGCAACGATAGGAAGGTCAAGTGCCTTTTTGTAGAGGTCGATGGCCCCACTGTAGTAGGCGCTGTCCTTGTAGAGGCCCGCCAGCTCGATGACGAGGAAGGGCGCATAGTCGTCCTCCGGGTAGCGGTCGATGGCCTCCCGGTAGGCGGCGATGGCGGCGGGTATGTCGCTGTCGCGGTTTGCGTAGGCGATGTCGAGAAGCTCGTCGAGGGTCGGCGGAGCGGGGGCCTCTGGAGCCTTCGCTCCTTCTTCCAGGGCCGCTTCTGCCTCGGCGGATTCCGCGGGCGTCCTCTCCTCCACTTCGCGGCCAGCCTCCGAGAGGAGCTCTGCTGCTCCGCCGGGCACTGGCGCCGCGGAGTCTTCGGCACTGCCGAGGGGCGTGGCCGTGGGCTCTGCGGCAGCTTCCATCGCCGGGGCGCCGGTATCCGCGGCGCTCTCGGCTGCTTCCGGCGGGGCGCCCTCCCCCTTGGCCGCAGGGCGGGGCAGGGGATCGAGCTCGATAGTTTCGAGGTCCTCCCAGGGCAGTGCCGCCGTCTCCCACTCCTTCGGCTTTTTCTCCCGCTTCAGGAGGTACTCGTTGACGGCCGTCACCAGGAGGCTGGCCACGAGGGCCAGCACCACCAGCCGGATGTATTGCTCCGTGTCGAGGTAGGTGCCAAGGGCGATGGCCAGGGCCACCATGCAGGCGGCGAGAAAGGCGGCCAGCACGAGGGCCGTCGTCTTGACCTGGATGCCGGTGCGGTGGCATAGGAAACGGATGAGGACGATGCTGACGACAAGAAAGGAAAGCGTCAGCAGGACAAACATCAAAAGCCCACCCCCTGTACCTCTAAGAATCTACGCGGCTTTCTATATTATCGCGCAAAAATGAATAGATGTCAATAAACGGCAACGTCAGGGATGTGTCAAGCTTTTCTCGGTGAAAAATTTAAGGAACCGCTGATTAAATGAAGTGCTCCGGATTTGCGTGGATGCGCTGTATCTCCCTAGGAGACAAACCGGAGGCGTAGCAGAGCTACGCTGAGGATTTGTCGACGACGGGAGGACAGTGCAGACGCGTGAAGACGGAGTGCCGAATTAATCAGTGGTTCCTTAAGACCTTGAAGGTCGTGACACCCGGCTGCAAAAAGAGCGGGGCTGCTCCCTGATAGAAACAGCCACGCCCTATAGACCTTAGAAGATATAGCTTGTCATAAAATTGATATGGGGATTCTGCTTGATGCCGTCGAGATGCCGCACAAGCGGGAAGCCCAGGAAGAGATTCACATTCACATTGTCCGCCGGCGCCCCCCGGAGGCCGAAGCCGGTGCTAGCGATGCGCGTATTGTCCTGACCTGCCGTGCCCTTGCCGGAGACGAAGGCCCCATCCAGGAAGATATCCGCGAAGAATCGCTTCTTGCTGTCCAGCGGCACCATGTAGTCCAGCTGCAAGGCCGCCCCGCTGTCGCCGAAGAGCAGGTTCTCCTTGTAGCCCCGCACCGTATTGATGCCGCCGGGATAGAACTGCTGGGTCATGGAGAGCATCCCCGTGCTGGCCCACTGGCCCGTGGCCAGCATCTGTATTTTCTGCCCGTGGGCGTAGTACTTCCGGTAGAGCAGCTCGGCGTGGGCCAGGCCGAAGCTGCGGTCATCCCTCTGGGCGAAGAGGGCACTTCCCCCCAGCTCCTTCGTGGCGTAGCCCAGCCGGTAGCCGTAGTTCTGGGAGAGCATGTAGCTGTCTCCCTTTGTGTAGCGGTTGTAGGCCACATCCACCACATGGGTCCTGGCCTCGTAGGGGAGGTAGTTGTACTGGATGATCTGCGCCACCGCCTGGGCGTAGGCCTGGAGGCCGCTGCCATCCGGCTTCGCCTCCGCGTAGTCGTAGAGGGTCTGGATCTCGCTGGGCACATCCGTACTGAGCTTTGCATTGTAATAGCGATAGGAGACATTCAGGGCGGTCTTTCCCGACTCCTTCACATCGAGGGCGTGGGAGTAGAGCACATTTGCCATCTGGCTGTGGCCCGTCACACGGAAGGGCTCGAAGAACCCATCCGTATAGTTAAGAGACGCCACCCCATAGGTCAGGTTCAGCGTATCGCCCGCGCGGCCCACCGGCGTGGTGTAGTCGATGAGGCCGCTCCGAGAGCCTGTGGAGAAAAGACCGCTCAGGAGAAGGTTGTCCGAGCGGCCCGAGATGCCGTTGAAGCGCACTGCGTAGCCGTGCTGGTAGAAGCCCACGGACTTGCTGCCCATGTTCTCCATGAGAGCGCCCACCGTCACGTCCCGAGGCTCCAGGCACCGGATGGTCCAGTCCGCCGTCCCCTTCGCCCCCTCCGCAAGCGCGATGTGAAGCACCGTATCATGGGCCCCATGGAAGCGGAAGAAGGCCTTCTGGAAGGCCTCCGGATCCACCTGCGCCCCCTCCTTGAGGCCCAGGTAATCCATCACGTAGGAGGCCTTCATGCGGGAGCTTTCGACCGTGACCTTTCCCACGGGCAGAGCCATAAGCTCCGGATTTTCCAGCTGGGGCGACGGGACAGTGCCCTGCTCCAGCTGCGACAGGTTATGATCGTCGAGCACCGTATTGAGGCCGTCCTTGTACCGCTGGAGGTGGAGGTCCGGTGCCGTATCCGCCTCGTTAGCCCGACGGATACTGGGCCCATAGCCCTTGTCCGCCTCGCTGATATAGCCGTCGATGAGTGCCTGGGACTCTGCCAGCGTCCCCGCGCTGGCGCTCCCGGCACCGAAAGAAATCATTGCCAGGGCTGCCACCCCTGAAAAAAGCACATTCCTCTGCTCCACAAAATCTCCTCTTTTTCTGTTTTCTGACAACATTATAAATTTATGATACCATTTTACCATTGTACCATAAACGAGGGATTTCGCAAGAGAGAAATTGGTACAGAAAATGTATCAGGTATCGATATAGTAGGCCGAAAAGCGCCCTTCCTCCGCGAGGGGGATGCGGGCCTCCACCCGGGTGCCCGTCTCCTCGTAGCCGGTGGAGAGGATCTCTGCCGCCTCATGGAGCACCGAGAGTGCTTTGCCATCGGCAAAGGGGATAAGGAGCGTGCGCTGTACGTCCCTAGCCCGGAAGAAGGCGGCGAGCCGATCCCGAAGCTCTCCTAGCCCCTCCCCCGTCTTTGCCGAGAGGAAGAGGCCCTCCCGGCCATTCATGAGCTGGGCCTTCGCGGCCTCGCCACCCGCATAGGCATCCGCCTTGTTGAAGACGAAAATCGTGGGCTTATCGAGGGCACCGAGCTCCCGCAGCACACTCACCACCGCCTCGATCTGGCCCTCCGCATTGGGGCTCGAGGCATCCACCACATGGAGGAGCACATCCGCCTCCGAGACCTCCTCCAGCGTCGCCCGGAAAGCAGAGACCAGGGTATGGGGAAGCTTCTGGATGAATCCCACCGTGTCCGTCAGCAGCACCTCCCCCACATCCTTTAGCTCCAGCCTCCGGGTCGTGGGGTCGAGCGTCGCAAAGAGCTTGTCCTCGGCGAAGACCTCCGCCTCTGTCAGCGCGTTCAGGAGCGTGGACTTTCCCGCATTCGTATAGCCCACGAGGGCCGCCACAGGGATGCGGGCCTCCCGGCGTCTTTCCCGATGGCGGCCGCGGGTCGCCCGAAGCCTGTCGATTTCCTGCTGGATATCGTGGATGCGGCTGTGGATGCGCCGCCTGTCCACCTCAAGCTTCGTCTCGCCGGGCCCCCTCGTGCCGATGCCGCCGCCAAGCCTGGAGAGGGCGAGGCCCTGCCCCGAGAGCCTCGGCAGCCGGTACTGGAGCTGGGCCAGCTCCACCTGGAGCTTTCCCTCCCGGGTCGCCGCCCGCTGGGCAAAGATATCGAGGATGAGCGCCGTCCGGTCGATGACCCGGAGGCCCGTCTCCTGCTCGAGATTTCGCTGCTGGGAGGGGCTGAGCTCATCGTCCAGGATGAGGAGCGTGGCATCGACGCTCTGGGCGGCGAGAGCAATCTCCCGCACCTTCCCCTTTCCCAAGAAGAGCGCTCCGTCCGGCCGCTCCCGCTTCTGGGCAAAGGTGCCGACCACCTCCGCCCCCGCCGTATCGGCGAGCCGTGCAAGCTCCGCCATGGACTCCTCGAGGGGCAGTGCCCCGCCGAGGCCGATGCCAGCGAGCACCGCCCGCTCCTTCCCCGCCTCCGTCCGGTGGGTGACGTTCTCCCCCAGCCGCCGGTTGATTTCCGCCAGGAGCCGGGCAAGGTTCACCCGATTCAGCACGTGCAGCGGCAGGGGCCCGTAGGAGGACACGAGGGGCGTGCCGTCCTCTCCCTCCTCGCCTGTGAAAAAGCCCATGGTGGCAAAGGTACGGTTCGAAGCGCTCCTGCGCCCGATGGCCGTCATGCAGTCAAAGCGCATCTGCCGCAGCGACGAGATATCCGGCCCCGACAGATGCGTGTCGCCCCCCGGGTGGGTATGGACGCAGCGGATGCCGGAGAGCCGGCGGCTGGACCTAGCCGCAAAGTCCGGCAAAGAAACGGTCGCGGTATCGCCGAGGGACACCGCCTCCACCATCCCCTTCCGGGTGAGATACACCGCCACCTCCCGGCCGAGCTTTTCCGTGAGGGCGAGCATCCGCTCTGCTATCTCCTGGGTCACCAGCTGCCCCGGCGGCACCGTGAGCTCATAGAGCTCCATGAGCTCCGCTGTGACGCTCCCCCGGATATTATTCAGGTCTCCATGTATCTTTTTCATAAACGCTCTCCTATATCATTCTTCTCCTATGGTATCAAAAAAAAACCTCCCTGTCACTGACAGAAAGGCAAGGATAAGGATGCAGGCAACGCGGCTTCTTGCAAAAAGCACAGAGAGGAGACGGGCACCGCGAAGTATGCCGCGTACTCTGCCCCTTCCTTTCCTCACTTCCGAACGGAGAGCAAGAGCACGAGGAAGAGCAACGCCGCGCCCAGCCATCGCGCCCAGCCTTCCCACATGGGGAGGACGAAGCCAAGAAGCGTGAGGAGTGCGGCCGCAGCGGTATAGCGGCAGGCACTTCGCGTGGGTCGCGCAGGAAGGAAGCGCCTCCCCCTCACGCCTGTATCCCGCCTGCACCGCGCAAGCGAGGCCAAAACGCCGCATACGACCATCGCGATGGCAAGGAGCGCAAAGGCAAGCCACAAGATCCGGTAGAGGAGCCCTGGATGGTTATGAAGATGCAGGTTCAGCCCCTCGCTCAAAAACGTGAGCATGCGCGGCTGCGGATCGATGCGCCAGTCGCTGCCGTCCTTCGCGAGAAAGGCCCAGTCCGAGAGGCGATAGATGCCCTCGCGCGTGGAAGCAGGACGCATCTCGAAGGCGTAGAAGGGCGCATCCTCCTGCGGCAGGTAGATCGCCTCCACGAGGCAACCGGGCGCGCTTGCCTCGGCTCTCTCCAGCGCCGCATGGGGCGCGAGCCCTCGCGGCGTGTCCGCCATCTCCGCCCGCGCTTCCTGCCATGCGCGTTGCGTATACGCGCTCTTTTCCTCGCCATAGAGGAGGATCATCACGGCGCTGAGGGCGAGGAGAAAGAGCCACATGCCCGTGATCGCGCCAAGCTTTCGATGCAGATCGGCATAGAAGAGGCGCCGCGGCGCATGGCGCACCGCGCCGAAGGAGAGCCGCTGTTGGAAGGCGGGATAGAGTGCCCAGCCTGACAGGACGAGAAGCACGCAAAGGACGCAGGCAAAGAGCGCGAGATCTCTCCCCACATTCCTTCCGAGCGCGAGCTGCGTGTGAAGGAGATGCAACACGCGCATCGCGTCCCGCACCCACGGGCTGCCCCGCCCCTCCGCGTGCGCCAGCCGCTCCTCGCCGCCCAGCCAGAGGAGCTTTGGTGCGCCATGTCCGTTTCGCGTTTCTTTCGCCTCCAGGCGGAGCCTGCCGTATCGTTCCTCCACGCGCACATACGTGACGCGCCGCCCCTCCTCCTCTGCCGCGCCGATCGCCCGATCGAGATCCAGAAGAAGCGTCTCGCGCGCCATCGGCGCACCCTCGTCCGTGTCAAGCCACGTGATCTCCTCGCGAAAGAGCAGCACGGCCGCCGTCACGAGAAAGAGGAAAATAAAGAGCGCCGAAAACAGCCCTGCCACCTGATGAAAGCGGAAGAGCAGGCGCACACCGCCCCTCAAAAGTCCAGCGAGAGGCCAAAGGTCACGGTGCGCCCGCTCGCTGCCTCCCCTGCATAAAACGTCCGATCAAACAGATTGCTTACGGCAAGCTGTGCCTTGAAATTTTGCTCGATGGCATAATTGAGCGCGAAATTTGCCGTAAAGAACGCATCCTCGGAGCCGTATTCGCCCGTGACGACGTCTGCGCTCTGGCGCGCGCTCACATACTGCCCGTCGAGCACCACATCCCAGCGCCCCTTCCTCCACTCGATCCCTGTATGCACCATATGGCGCGGGATGTCATAATTGTCACGCGTCACGCCGCCGGAGGTCAGCGTGCCCGTCTCGTATGTGTAGTTGAGATACGTGTGCCAGTCATGGGAAAAATCGTACTTCATCGCGATCTCCGCGCCCTTCGTCCGCCCGCGATTCATATTGTAGTAAGCCTTTACGCCGCCCTGCGTCGCAAGCGCGATCGTATCATCGCTATCGATCTGAAAGAGCGTCGCGCTGTAGGAAAAGCGCCCGCTTACCTTGTCCTTGTAGCCGATCTCATACGTTTTCGCCGTCTCAGGCGTGAGATTCGGATTTGCCTGCACGGAACTCATCGTATCGCCTGCCCGGCGGAAGAGCTTGTAGATTGAGGGCGGGTTGAAGGACTTGCCATAGCTCAGGAACACGAGCGCGTTCTTCTTCGGCGCATAGCTGAGGGAAAGTTTCGGGCTGTACGACGTGAAGCGCTTGTCCGCATAGTCACGGCGCACCCCGCCTGCGACGGAATAGCCATCCTTCTTATCGAATCTGTCGTAACGAATCCCAAGGCCAAGCTCCCACTTCGGCGCGAAAGCATACGTATCCTGCAAGAAAAGCGCCGAAGAAACGATCGAGCCGCCGCTCTCCATCGTGGGGCTTCCCACCACGGAGGAAAAATCAGTCCACGAAGCGAGATTCTGATTCGTATATTCCATCTCGTCTTTTGACCACGCGCCGCCCAGCAGCAGCGTGTGTGCGCCGATCGGCCAAACCTTTTGCACATCAACATTGTAATTCTTGCTCGGATAGCTCGCCCGCGCGCCAGGCCCCTGGTAGTCGATGCTGCCCGCCGAGGTCGGAATGGACGTATACCCTTCCTTGTAGACATCGCTGTAGCCCGCGCTCAGCTTAAACCTGTTTTTCGCATCCTCATAACGAAGCCGGTGCAGATCCTGCCCGCGCTCGCCATAGTAGCCAAGATAGTCGGAATACCGTGCGCGCACCAGCGTCCCATCCGCATCGACGATCCCGCTGAACGTCGGATGTCCCGCAGCATCGACGAGATACGTAAACGGATCATGATAGTTGTACTTGTAGTCACTGTGCAGATACGCATATTCGAGGAAGCGTGCGTCCGAAATGTCGTAGCGAAGCGATAGCGTGACGTTCTCGCTCTCCTTCTTCTTCGCCCCGCGGCTGCCGATGATGTAGCGCCCATCGGCGCTGCGCCGCAGATCGCCATAGGCGCTGACCTTGCCGGACTTTGCCTCCGTGCCGCGCGAGAAATAGCCCGCATAGCCATCGCTCGAGCGCGCGTCATAGCCGAGGCGGAAGGAAAATGCCCCTTCCCCGCCCGTGACGGAAAGGCTTCTCTGCCACGTCTGGTTCGTCCCGAACTTCGTCTCCGCGCGTCCGTGCAGGGCCCCATCCTTTGCCTGCGCCTTCGTGACGATGTTGATGACTCCTGCGACGGCATGACCGCCGTAAAGAGAGGAGCCTGCGCCGCGCACGATCTCGACACGCTCGATCTCGCTCATGGGGATCGTATCCCAGTTCACACTGCTGTCAAAGGCCGTGTTGAGCTGCTGCCCGTTGTACAGCACGAGGACATCCTTGCCGGAAAAGCCGCGCAGCGTCAGCCCGTCCTTCGTCTCCGCCGTCGGGGATACGTACACCCCCGCCTCCCTTGCGAGTGCCTCCCGCAGGGAAAACGCCTGGCGCTTTTCCATCTCCTTCGCCGTGATGACGGTGACGCTCGCCGGCACTTTGGCAAGGGGCTCTTCGACGCGCGTCGCCGTCACGACGGTCTCGCCGAGATCGTGCGGATCGATCTCCTTCGCCGCTTCCATGTGTGCGGCCTCTGCGCTCGCCTCCGCCGCATGATCCTCCTCCTTCGCCTCGCCCTGCGCCGCCCACGCCAAAAGCGCCACGCCGCCCATCGCGCCTGCCATCCATTTCCGATGACGCCATGCCATTTGCATAAAAAAATCCTCCTTGCTCCTACCCATCCGCGCCGCATCTGCAAGCAGGCGGCTCCATACCGCACCGGTTGCAAAAAGCCGCCCTTCGGCCATGCCAATAAAAAAAGCTTCCCCCTTTCAGGAAAAGCTTTTCAAAACAGCCGGAACAGCGCACACCATGCGCAAGCGCCCGCTTTGCAGGCAGCCTGTGCCAGCCCACGTGAAAACGGCGAACAAAAGATGCCGCTCCCAAAGAGACACAAGCATGTTTGAAAATCCCCTCCCCATCGCTCGCAGGTAGCGTCGCAAAGAAAGCCGTGCAACGCTCTTGTCGGTGATTGTCAAGCAGGCAGTTCTCCTGGCTCGGTTCATCGCTTCGCGCGCCTTCCCAGAAAGACTTCGCTCTTTCCAGTGACCGGGCGGCTCTCAAAACAAGAAAGCCTCCCCTGCGCGTCACTCCCCATACAGTGGCGGGACCGCTCCGGCTTCTGACCGGATTCTCTATTATGCCTCATGGCACCTGCTCCGCTATGAAATTTTATACAGTTTGCAGTATATCGCAGAAGCTAGAATCCGTCAAGCCTGAATCCTTGCGCTTTGCAACCTACATCACCGAGTACCGCGAGGAAGCCATCTGCCACGCCATCCACGAAGAAGCCGCCAAGTACGGAATCGACGAAGGCAAGCTGCTCGACATCTACCGCGCGACCGGCTCGCAGCCCATCAATCAGATAGCCCTCAAAGAAGTCGAGGACACCGCCGACATCCATAAGATCATGCAGACTTACGGCTGCTCCCGCTTCTCCGCCAAGAGCAAGCTCCACGCAGCGCTGACCGACTACATCCGAAAGCGCCGGGCCGAGCGGCTGGACGGGCAAGCAAATACCTCCTCGGATTGACAGCCAAAGAAAAACCGCCTACAATGTCAGTATGGCATCGTTTGGCGGTGAAAATGTGGCGCCCCCACCCCATTCAATCATTCTATGAGGAAAGGGGGCGAGGCGTATGCATGAGATTATCTTGATTCTCATACTTCTGCTTCTTCTCGTTATTGAGATGAATAAACCACGTAAATAAGCCGCCCCAGTGACCAGCTCCGGCGGCTTATTTCGGTAATCCCAAGGGGGCGGCCGCTAGGCGGTGCCTCTCTTTGCATTCATTATATCAAATTTTCGTATTTTTTCAAGGAGGAATTTCCATGGGTATGTGTCAAGCTTTCCAGACCACAAAAAACCCTCCCGTCCGGGAGGGCTGAATTTTACTATGAAACCCCAAGAAGTCAAGCCGCAGGCGCAGACTGATTGGCTGGTTTCTTGCAAGGGCGGCGCACAATGTCCACAAAGTGGACGTTTGTGCGTGTAGTTTACTATGAGAACCCAAGAATCAAGCCCAAAGGGCGCAGATGATTGGTTGTTCTCTTGCAAGGGCGGCGCACAAGACCCGCAAGTGGACATTTGTGCGTGTATTTTTATGCCGAGATATCGGTGTTGCCGCCGACGGCTGGCGTCGGGCTCGTGGAGTCCAGGGCGCGCTGGTAGGCATCGTGGGCCATCTGGGTCACCAGAGCGTTCAGCTGAGAGGCCTCGCTGCTGCCGGGGCCGGGGCCGTTGCCGAAGTTGGAGTGCTCCAGGGGCTTCATGGTCTGCTGCATGATGGTGGAGGTCTTCTGCTGACCCACATCCGTCACTTCGCGGTTCATCTTCTGGAAGGGGCTTGTGCCGAGCTTCGTGTTGTTGCCGAAGTTCGAAGCCTGGTAAATCTGCTTCGTGCTCTCGGAAATCTGCTTTGTAGAGCGCTCGCCGATGCTGACGACGGTCTTGTTCATCTGGGCGAAGGGGCCCTTGCCGATGGTGGTGCCGTTGCCGAAGTAGGATTGGTGCATGCTGCTCCCAATGCTGTTATTGATCTGCTCAGCCTTGCGCATGCCCGTCTTTGTGGTATTCAGATTCATCTGCTGGAACGTCTGAATCTGACCCTTGCCGACGATGTCGGATACATTGATTGCCATATCTGTTCCCTCACTTTCCAAACGCTATCCCTAGCAAAGGGGCCAAAAGTCCTAATAAAGCTTTCTCTTCCCCATTTCGGTTCAATCTTATTATAGCGAAACGCCCCTGATTTTTCAACAGAAAATGTGTCCTTCCTCGGAAAATTTTAAGGCTGGCGGAAAAGCTCATAAATCTGCTTGCCGATAAGCACCGTGGTCATCAAGATGAAGAGGGGGCGCACGTAGGATACGCCCTGCTTCAGGGCCATATGGGCCCCGGCCCAGGCCCCCACAATCATCGCGAGCCCCATGGGAATCGCGTAGGAAAAGTCCACATCCCCCGTATAGGAGAAAAGCACCGCCGCCGCGATATTGCTGGCGAAGTTCAGGGCCCGGGCATTGGCCGCCGCCCCGAGAAAATCGAAGCCCACGAGGAGGAAGGCAAAGAGGAGGAAGGAGCCGGTGCCGGGGCCGAAGAAGCCATCGTAGAAGCCAAGCAGATACGCCACGAGGCCGGAGAGCAGCAGGCGCCGCCGGCTCATGCCGCAAAAGACCGCGTCCCGTCCCCAGTCCTTTTTGAAAATGCTGTAAATCAGCACGAAGAGGAGAAGGGCCGTCACCAGGGGCCGCAGGAAGTCCGAGGGCATCATCCGCACGAGGAAGACACCGGTGGCGGAGCCCAGAAGGGACAAGGGGAAGAGCCTGCGGATAAGCCAGCCATTGACCTGGCCGCTTTTCGCAAAGGTCACGAAGCTGGTGAGGGCCCCCATGACGGCGGCCACCTTGTTGGTCCCCAGCACCGTCACCGGCGGCAGTCCCGTCCAGAGAAGTGCCGGGACGGAGATGAGGCCGCCGCCCCCCACCACCGAGTCGATGAAGGCGGCCATAAAGCCGAAGAAGACGAGGAACGCCAGCGTCCCAGAGTCCAGAAGCGATAGCTCCATGCTCAGCCCTCCAGCACCACCCGAGCCTCATAGGGCTGGAGAAGGCCCTCCTTGTGCGCCGGGTAGTTCGAGAGGATTGTCTCCCCCTTCGTGCTGTCAAAGAGGGTGCAGGACACCTCTCTATCCCGCCAGTTGCAGGCGACGAGGAGACGCTTTCCCTCGTACACGCGGGCATAGGCGTAGACATTTTCGTCCGTCTCCAGAAGGGGCTCGAAGGTGCCGTAGACGATGATGGGATGTTTTTTCCGCAGCTTCAGGATTTTCTGGTAGTAGTAGAAGACGGAGTCCGGGTCCTTCAGCGCCGCCTCCGCATTGATTTCCCTATAGTTGGGGTTCAGTGCAAGCCAGGGGGTGCCGGCAGTAAAGCCAGCGTTCTTTTCGCTGCTCCACTGCATGGGGGTGCGGGCATTGTCCCTTCCGACCCGGTCGATGGCGGCAAGCATCTCCTCGGCCGTCAACAAATGCTGCTCCTCCACATACTGGCGATAGGCGTTGATTTCCTCCAGATCCTCACAGTCCTCGATGGAGGCGAAGTGGCTGTTCGTCATGCCCAGCTCCTCCCCTTGATAGATGTAGGGAGTGCCCTGCTGGAAGTGGAGCATGGTGGCGAGCATTTTCGCCGAGAGGACGCGCCACTTTGGCCGGTCGTCGCCGAAGCGGGAGACGGAGCGGGGCTGGTCGTGGTTCTCTAGGTACAGCGAGTTCCAGGCGACGCCCGCAAGCTCCTTTTGCCATTTATTGAGAATGCTCCGGAGGAAGGGGAGGTCCGGCTTGCCGCAGGTCCATTTGCCGAGACGGCTTTCCTTGCCATCCGTGCCCACGTGCTCGAACTGGAAGACCATGCCCAGCTCCTTGCCATCGGCGCGGGCGTACTTCTTCGCCTCGTCGATGGTGACCCCCGCCGTCTCTCCCACGGTCAGCAGGTCGTATTTGGAGAGGACGCGCCGGTTCATTTCCTGGAGGAACGCGTGGACCTGCGGGCCATTGCAGACGTAGGGCATGGGGTCGCCGTAGCCATCCGCCTTCCGAGGGCCGTCCGGAAGATCCGGCACCTTTGATATCATGCTGATGACATCCATGCGGAAGCCATCGATGCCCTTTTCGCACCAGAAGGTCATGAGGTCGTAGACCTCCCGGCGGACTTTTTCGTTTTCCCAGTTGAGATCCGGCTGCTTCTTCGAGAAGAGGTGGAGGTAGAATTCTCCCGTGGCCTCGTCCAGTTGCCAGGCGGAGCCGGAGAAGAAGGATTCCCAGTTGTTGGGGGGATTGTTCCCCTTCCCGGGGCGCCAGATATAGTAGTCCCGCTTCGGATTCTCTTTGCTGCTGCGGCTTTCCACAAACCAGGGGTGCTCGTCGGAGGTGTGGTTTACCACGAGATCCATGACGAGCTTGATGCCATGGTCGTGGGCGGCGGCGAGCATCTCGTCGAAGTCGGCCATGGTGCCGAAATCCTTCATGATGGCCCGGTAGTCCGCGATATCGTAGCCATTGTCATCGTTCGGGGAGGCGTAGATGGGGGAGAGCCAGATGACGTCCACCCCGAGCCTTGCGAGGTAGTCCATGCGGCTCGTGATGCCCTTGAGATCTCCGATGCCATCCCCGTTCGTATCCTGGAAGCTCCGGGGGTAAATCTGATAAATGACGGCTTCCTTCCACCAGGCCTTATTTTCGCTCATTCTACTGCTCCTTCCATCGTTTGTACGAGTAGCGAAGATGCCCATAGAGCGCTTCACGCCCTCTCCACAACGCTCCGCTTACGGGAGGGCATCTTCTAAAGACACATCTATTGTTCTATGCTGCGTAAAACAGAGCCTTACCCGAGGGCAGCCTTCATGGCCGCCGCGTTTTCCTCGGCACTCTTCCCCGACTGAAAGGCGCCGATGGCCTTTGCCCGAGCCTCTTTGTCCGGGCAGAGGACGATGGCGAGCCGGTCGCCCAGGAGACGCTTGGCCTGCTCCGCCACCAGGCGAAGTTCGGGGCTCCCGGTCACGAGGACGTAGTCCTCCGCGAGATCGGCGTGGACGGCCTCGACGATTTCCGCCACGGCGGGGGGATCCCCCGCAGAGCTGAGGAGCACCACCCGGACACCCTGGGCCGTGAGGGCCTCCGACTCCGCCTCGTCCGTCGCAAGGGCCATGAGGGCCACCTGCTCCAGGGGGCTTTCCGCCCGAAGTGTATGGGGCTCGCTCATGTTGATGATATGCACGTCCCCGAGTCTGCCCCAGCCGATGCTCTTTTCCAGCACCTCCCCGGGCTTTTCCGTATGGATGTGGACGTGGGTGCTCTGGGCACTATGGGAGATGGTGAGGTAGGGGGAGATCTCCGCGAGCTCCTGCCGGAGGGCCTCCCCGTCCACGTGGCCGCCCCGGATGGAAAAGGTCATGCAGTAGGGCCGCACGAGGTCTGTGCGGGGGTCCGTAAGCCCCGCCTTCCCGGAGGCAAGGCCGAGGCCGAGGCTCATGGCCGGGGACACGAAGTTGCCATCGAGGCCCTTGCGGCAGCCGGCGAAGAAGGAAAAGAGGATATTGGCCCCCGCGTCCCCACGGCTCCCCTCCAGGTGCTTTTCTCCGGCCTTTGTGGCCGCCTCCAGGATATCCAGGATGGGCAAATCTGCCCGGACTGCCTTGTAGGCACCCTTCGCCACCGCCTTCGCGAGGGTGATGATGGGCCGCTCCTGTCCGTCGGGGATGACCCGCTGGGCGTAGAGGATGCCGTACTGGAAGGCCTTGCCAAACTCCGAGGAGGTGGCGTTGTACTTTCCCGTCAGGCCCTTGGCGAGGCCTCGGAGGAGCTGCGCAAGCGTCACGCCGGCACTCCCCCGGGCCCCAAGGATGGCCGCCGAGGCGAAGCGGCGGGAGAGCGCCCCGATGCCCGCATCCTGGAGGCCGTCGATGGCAGCGATGGCCGCCCCAAGGGTCCGGAGGATCTGGGTGCCGGGCCTTGTGCCTGCCCCCGTGAGACCGTCTATGCGCTCGTACTCCAGCAGAAATTCGCTGTAGGCGCCGCTCACCATCCGCTTGAAATCACTGCCTGTGATGACTTCCCGGTTTGTCTTTTTCTCTGTCATAGCTTTCCCCGCTTCCATTTTTTTTCGCCGGCTCCCGTAAATTTATGGGATTTCGCGAAATTGTTTTTATAAAAAACAGGATTCTCCTATTGTATTCGCGAAATAAGAAAGGAATACCTTTTTTATCGCAAGAAATTTCACAGCAGATCCACGGGCGCAGGTTTTGCGCCCGCGGCGTCCAGATTCCAAGGAGCGTTTCTATGCCATCCCAGAAGAAAACGACTGTAGAGAAAACTGTCACCCCCAAGGCCCGCCAGGTGGAGGAAACGGCTGCCGCCTCGGAGGCAAAGGAGGCGAAGCACGAGACGAGGAAGGCGGCGAAGGAGCCAAGGGCCCACCGCAGCGCCTCCCCCCGGTCCCCCATCGCAGAGAAGGCGGCAAAGGCGGCGGAGCTGGCGAAGAACAAGCATGACCGCATCTTCGCCCTCGATATCGGCACCCGGAGCGTCATCGGCATCGTGGCGGAGCAGGATGCGGGCAGCACCATGCACATCATCGAGACGGCCCGCCTGGAGCACAAGACCCGGGCCATGCTGGACGGCCAGATCCATGACGTGCCCCAGGTGGCCGCCATCATCTCCGAGGTGAAGGGCCTGCTGGAGGAGAAGACGGGGCCCCTGCACAATGCGGCGGTGGCCGCCGCGGGCCGCGCCCTCTACACCATGACCGGCGAGGCGGAAATCGAGGTGGGCGGCCTCATTACGGCGGAGCAGCAGCAGAACCTCGACTTCTCCGGCGTCCAGGCGGCCCAGGCGAAGCTCGCCTCCTCCAATGCCGTCGAGGATCCCACCCGCTACTACTGCGTGGGCTACTCCACCATCCGCTATGTGCTGGACGACAATGAGCTCAAATCCCTCATCGGCCAGCGGGGCAAGAAGGCGAAGGCCGTGGTCATCGCCACGTTCCTCCCGCGACAGGTCATTGACTCCATGCAAAGCGCGCTCCACGATACGGGCCTGGAGATGCGGGCGCTCACCTTGGAGCCCATCGCCGCCATCAACGTGCTCATCCCCCCCACCATGCGTCATCTGAACCTCGTCCTCGTGGATATCGGCGCGGGTACCAGCGATATCGCCATCACGAAGCACGGCTCCGTCATCGCCTACGGCATGGTGCCTCTCGCCGGCGATGAGATTACGGAGGCCATCTCCCAGCGGTTCCTGCTGGACTTCAACGTGGCGGAGGACATCAAGCGCCGGGCCTCCCACGGGGAGGACACAAAGTTCACCGATATCCTGGGGCAAAGCTACGAGCTCAGCGCCAAGGAGGTGCTGGACCCCATCATCCCGAACGTCCAGAATCTCGCCGGCGCCATCGCAAAGACCATCCTGGAGCTCAACGGCGATGTGCCCCAGGCCGTCATGCTGGTGGGCGGGGGAGCCCTGACGCCCCACCTGCAGGAGTGCGTGGCGGAGGCCCTAGGCATGCCGGAAAACCGGGTGGCCGTGCGCCATCCCGAGGGCGTCGTAGGCATGGCGGACATCCCGAAGGAGCTCCAGTCCCCCGATGCCGTCACGCCTCTCGGCATCCTGAAAATCGCCTCCCTCAACACCCTCCACTTCCTCTCCGTCTACGTGAACGGCGAGGAGTACAGCCTCTTTAACTTCCGAGAGCTCACGGTCACGGACGCTCTCCTCAATGCGGGCATCAGCCTCCGGAAGTACAACGGTCGCCCCGGTCTCGGCCTCATGGTCAACATCGGCACGGAGCGCAAGACCTTCCCCGGCACCATGGGGACGCTCGCCCGCATTACCGTCAACGACGAGGAGGCGGAGCTCGATACAGTCATCCGGGACGGGGCCCACATCGACATCATCCCCGGCGAGAACGGCACCACCCCCGAGGTGCGGCTGAAGGACCTCGTGACGACCGGCGAGGAGTACACCATCTACATCAACGGCCGGGAGAAGCATATCCGCCAGAAGGTCACCGTCAATGGCGAGGAAGCGGAGGGCGACCGGCTCCTAAAGGACGGGGACACCATCGAGAGCCGAGCCTTCAAGAGCATCGGCGAGGCCCTCGCCGCCGCAGGCTACCCGCCCACCGGCCGCAAGATCCGCTACAAGCTCAACGGCAAGGACACCTTCTACACCTGCACGCCGGAAATCCTCCTGGACGATGAGCCCGCCAACATCGCCATGCCCATCCACGAGGGGGATCACATCGAGTACCTGACGGACGATGCGCCGAAGATCGGCGAGGTGCTGGGCCTCACGGACAGCGACACGGCCATCCGCATCTACTACGAGGGGGAGGAGGTCCATATCCCCTCCGCCAATGTGACGCTCACCGTCAACGGCCGGAGCGCCAGCCCCGGCACCCTCATCGACGACGGCTTCGACATCCTCTTCGAGAAGGAGGACCGCACCACGACCACCGTCAGCGAGGCACTCCTCGCCGTGGGCTTCCAGCCCCCCGCCGCCACGAGCCGGGTGAGCTTCACCATCCTGGTGAATGGGGCGCCTGCGGACTTCACGGACATCGTGAAAAATGGCGATACGCTGGCCGTGGAGCTGACGGACCTGAATGCCCAGGAAAAGGCGCCGGCAGCCCCCGCCAGCCACGTCACGACACCGGAGGATGACGCCCGCGCTATGGAGGAAGCAAATAGGCCCCACCACACCATGCTAGACCGGCTGAAGCAGGCGGGCATCCCCGTGGAGGTGCCGGAGGCCCAGCCCCTGCGCACCTCCGCCGTCACCGCCAGCGGCCAGTCCGTCCCGACCCTCTCCGCCATAAACGCAGGAGCCTACGGCACCCGCCACGCCGCCACTCCCACGCCCCCGCCGGCAGCGACCACCCCCACGGCCCACGAGCCCGTAATTCCCATCAAACACATCCCCGGCATGCCCCTGCCCCCCACCCAGAGCCAACCGCCAAAGAAGTCCCTCGCAGACTTCATCCATCGGGACTGAATTCTACGCAAGGACGGACGAGCGAAGGCCTCCCTCCGGGAGGGAGGTGGCACGCATACCGTGACGGAAGGAGCCCGCCCGTAGGAACCTACAGATTTCTACAATTTCCTCTTGCGCATTGGCGCGAAATCTGCTAGAATCTCTTTATATGTCATTTTCTCAGTGAAATCCCGCCAGCATCAACCACTGCATAGATTTCACGAACTATTTGGAGGTGAACTCTATGGCAGTCCCTAAGCGCAAAACCTCGAAGGCGCGCCGCGACAAGCGTCGTGCGAACTGGAAGCTCACTGCTCCCGGCTACGTCGCCTGCCCGCAGTGCCATGAGCCGAAGATGCCGCACCGCGTCTGCACAGAATGCGGTTACTACGACGGCAAGGAAATCTTCGCCGCTGCAGAATAAGTTGCAGGAACGAGAAAAGAGGGGATTTTTCCAAGATTCTTCTTTGGAAAATCCCCTCTTTTTTATTTTCAGAATGGAGTCAGCTATGAACAAAAACTTTTCCGTACGGGATCTGACGAAGATGGCGCTCTGCATCGCCTTCTGCTTCGTCACCGCCTACATCTCCTTCCCCCTGCCCTTCACCCCAGGTCTAGTCACAGCCCTCACCATAGCCCTCGGTATCACCGCCTTCGTCCTGACGCCGAAGCAGACGTTCCTTGCCATCGCCTGCTATCTCCTATTGGGTGCCGTCGGCGTCCCGATCTTTCCCGGCGGCGCAGGGGGCATCGGAAAGCTCCTGGGGCCCACGGGCGGCTTCTACTTCGCCTGGGTCGTGGCCTATCCCATCATCAGCGTCCTGAAGGGAAGGACTCCCTCCTTCCGCCGCTATGCGCTCCTCGACATCGCCATTGGCATGCCCATCACCTACATCGGCGGCCTCATCTCCATGATGCTCGTCATGGACATCACCCTCCCCGCCGCCCTCACCATGGCCGTCCTGCCCTTCCTTCCCGGGGATATCATGAAATGCCTCCTAGCCTCTTTTCTCGGCCTGAAGGTCAACCAGGCACTGGACAGAAGATAACAAAACCCGTCCCTCGGCCCTTTCCCATCTTTCTCGCAGACTCCCTACGTCACGCTTCGCGTGCCAACTCCCGCCAGAGGGAGGCAAGGGGGAGTCTGTGGGAAAGCGGATACCCGCATGATGGGCGAGCGCAAATCGTCACGAAACAGCCTTGCAAGTTCTCATCCCTTGGAGGAAGCTTCATGATACACATCCTTCAGGAGCGTCTCCTTTCGAAGCGACGCACACTCGCAGCCCCGCGCCTTTGCCGTGCGGCGGATGGTGTCCAGGAGGATATCCCCAATCATCGGCGCATCGTCGTAAAAGATATCCGAAAGGGTGTCGTGGGACCACCTCCGGATGCCCTCCCCGTAGTTCACCGTATAGTAGAGCCCCGCATAGCAGGCGCCGATCTCCCGGGCGAGGTACACCTCCGGGCAGATACTCTGGCCGATGATATCGGCGTGGCCCCGGAGCATGGCCACCTCCGCCGGGCTCTCGAAGTGGCGCCCGTCCGTGCAGGCATACGTCCCCCTAGTGAAGATGCGCCCGTCGAAGCGCTCCCGCGTCACGTCGATAAGGGCCTGCCGGAGCTCTGCGCAAAAAGGATCCCGCATGACGAGGAGATACCGGCCGTCCAGCATCACGTCCTTGCGCATGGAGAGGTCGATGTAGTCGTCGGGGATGAGGAAGTCCCGGATATCGAGGAGGGGATTCGCCGTGCCCACGCCTCCCTCGGAGAGTATCCTCCGGACTCCCGCCTCCTGGAACACGTGGAAAATCTGCCGGGAGGCGTCTGCCCGGGTCACCCCCGATCGCCAGCCGTGCATCTTTACGGTGAGCACCCGCACCCCCGCCACGGAAAAGAGCCGCAGAGCCGGCGTCGTGCCGTAGGGCGTCTCAAAGCGCAAATCGTCCGCCAGCACCTCCACATCCTTCGACGTACTGCGCTTCGGGAAATCGCTGGATAGCGTCCCCGAGCCCCCGATGATGGCAAACTCTGCCGCAGGAATCTTCTCACTCATCTTCATGCCTCCAAAATCTTGCAAAAACAGGAAAAAATGCTAGAATACAAACAGATAGAGGCATGCGCAAACGGTCGCAGCCCCAATTCGATTTATGCTATGAGATAGCCGCCTCTAGTCGGGAAACTGTGGGCGGCTCTTCTCATTTCTTTATGGTTATGAAGTATAACAGATTCTTCACATCCTGTCGAATCTCTTCGCGAAAAAGGCAAGCCCCCCAATTCGGAGGCTTGCCTTTTTCCAATCAATCCATATGCCGTAAAGCACCTTTCTCATGGAAACGAACGCAGGATATGGTACTCCGTATCCCGCTGGGCGGCGGTGCGGCCGGCGCCCTCGATGATGCGCACCATCTTCTGGATGCTCATGTCGTAGCTGGTGCCGGCGGCGCGGACGACGTTTTCCTCCAGCATGATGCTACCGAGGTCGTCCGCGCCGAAGCCCAGGGTCAGCTGGCCCATGCGCTCCCCCTGGGTGACCCAGGAGCCCTGGATGTGGGAGACATTATCCATATAGAGCCGGGTGACGGCGAGCGTCCGCATGTAGTCCCAGGCACTCGTCTTCTCGCCGCCCAGCTCCGTGTGGCCCGGCTGGTACGTCCAGGTGATGAAGGCCCGGAAGCCCCCCGTCTCCTCCTGGAGGCGGCGGATGTGCTCCATGTGGGCCACCCGGTCCGCCATGGTCTCGCCGAAGCCGATGACCATGGTGGCTGTGCTCTCCATGCCGATCTTGTGAGCCGTGCGATGCACCCGCAGCCATTCCTCCGTGGAAATCTTGTTGGGGCTGATGCGGCTCCTCACCTCGTCCACGAGGATCTCCGCGCCGCCCCCCGGGAGGCTGGCGAGCCCCGCCTCCTGAAGGCGCCTTAGGGTCTCCTCCACCGTGAGGCCCGCCTTCTTTGCGAAGTAGAGCACTTCCGTGGCGGTGAAGGAGTGGATGACGATGGAGGGGAACTCCTCCTTGATGAGGCGAAGCATCTTGAGGTAGTATTCCAGGTCAAGATCCGGGTGGAGCCCCCCCTGGATCATGACCTGGGTGCCGCCGGCGTTGGCCGTCTCCCGCACCTTCTCCAATATGGTGTCATAGGAGAGGAGGTAGGCCCCCTTCTCGTCCTTGCGCTTGTAGAAGGCGCAGAATTTGCACTCGCTCTCGCAGACGTTCGTGTAGTTGATGTTCCGGTCCACGATGAAGGTGACCGTATCGCCGAAGCGGCGGCGCCGCTCCGCGTCCGCCTCCTGCCCGAGGGCGATGAGGTCGCCGCTTGTGAGAAGCGTCTCCGCTTCCTTTGGTGTCAGGCGCATCTCATCCCTCCTCCCGGATTTCCTGATAGAACGTATCCCGCTCGATGGGCTCGTAGCCCGCCTCGCGAATCATGCGCTTGAGGGTCTCCTTCGTGATGCCGGTGCCGGTCTTCGCCCCTGCCGCATGGATGATTTTCTCCTCGCCGATGGTGCCATCGAGATCATCCGCCCCAAAGCCCAGGGCCAGCTGGGCGATGGGAGCCGTCAGCATGACCCAAAAAGCCTTGAAGTGGGCCACATTGTCGAGGACAAGGCGCGAGAGAGCCAGCATCTTCAGATCCTCCCAGGAGCCCACCCGCCGCAGGTGGTATTCCTCCCCCAGCTTCGTATGGGCGGGATGGAAGGGGAAGAGCATAAAGGCCTGAAAGCCCCCTGTCTCGTCCTGCAACTCCCGGAGGGTGATGAGGTGCTCCAAGCGCTCCTGCACCGTCTCCACATGGCCGTACATCATGGAGGCGTTCGTGCGGATGCCGAGAGCGTGGGCCATCTTCATGGTCTCCAGCCACTCGGCCGTCGTGGCCTTCTTCGGGCAGATGATTTCCCGGACCCGGTCGGAGAGGATCTCCGCGCCGCCGCCGGGCAGGGAGTCGAGGCCCGCCTGCTGAAGCTCCTCCAGTATGGCGCGGATGGGGCGACCCTCCAGCTTTGCGAAGTTCACAATCTCCACGGGGGTGAAGGCCTTCACGTCCACCTGGGGAAGGGCCGCCTTTACCTGGCGCACCACGTCCCTGTAGTAGGAGAAAGGCCTCTCCGGATGAAGAGCGGAGACGATATGGACCTCCGTAAGGTTCTTGACGTTCTTCGCGTCCTCGAGGATCCGGTCGATATCCTCCGTCTCCAGCAGGAAGCCCCGCCTGTCCCCCTCCTCCACCTGAAAGGCGCAGAGGGGGCAGTTTGAGCTGCAAATATTCGTGAGGTTGATATGGCGGTTGACGGTGTAAAATACCCGCCACCCGCTGGCGCGCTCCTTCGCCCGCCGCGCCGCCTCCGCGAGGAAGAGCAAGTCATTGTCATCATAGAGCGCCATCGCATCACTGAGTGACAGGCGCTCTCCCTCCATAGCTTTCTTTCGAGCCGATTCCAACTCTGTCATGTATAGAAACCTTTCACCAATCAGGCATATTTCCGGATGATATTGAAATTGCAGTCGCAGGCGGCGGGGATGCGGCCGGCTTCCCGGATGATGCGGATGATCCTGTCCTCCGAGAGGGCCCGGGGGCTCGTGGCGCCCGCGTCATGGAGGATGGTCTCCTTGTGCACCGTGCCGTCGATATCGTTTGCCCCGAAGGACAGGGCCACCTGGGCCACTGGCACCGTCAGCATGACCCAGTAGGCCTTGATGTTCTGGAAATTGTCCAGCATCAGGCGGGAGATGGCCATGGTCTTCAGGTCGTCGAACATGCTCGTCTGCTTCACCGTCTTTCCCAGCTCCGAATTGGCCGGCAGGAAGGGGAAGCAGATGAAGGTCTGGAAGCCCCCCGTCTCGTCCTGGAGCTTCCGGAGGGTCAACAGATGGTCGATGCGCTCTCCCATGGTCTCGATGTGGCCGTAGAGCATGGAGGCGTTGCTGCGGAGGCCGAGCCTATGGGCCGTGCGGTGCACCTCCAGCCATTCGGCGGCCGTCGCCTTATTCGGGCAGAGCTCGCCCCGGACCCTATCGGAGAGAATCTCCGCGCCGCCGCCGGCGATGGCCTCCAGGCCCCCCCGCTCCATCAGGAGCCGGAGCACCTCCTCCACGCTCTTGCCGGAAATCTTCGCGAAATGGGTGATTTCCACCCCCGTGAACCCCTTAATGTAGAGCTTAGGAAAGCGCCGATGGAGCGTCTCCACCCGCGATAGATAGTCCTCGAAGGACCAGTTGGGATGAAGCCCCGACACCACATGGAGGCCCGCCAGATCCGGGTCGCGCATAGCGTCCTCCACCACATGGATAGCATCCGCCTCCTCCATGGCATAGGCACCCCTGTCCTCCGCGTCCCTTCCAAAGGCGCAGAACTTGCAGCGCGACGTGCAGATATTCGTGAGGTTCACGTGGCAGTTCACGTTGTAGTAGACGATATCGCCACACTTCTTCCGCCGCACGTAGTCGGCCAGGGCCCCCAGCCAGGAGAGATCCGGGCAGGCGAACAGGCGGAGCCCGTCCTCCCGCGAAAGACGCTCTTCGCATAGCACCTTGCGCTCGATCTCCTCATACTCTTTCCTAGCCAGCAACGGAGATCCTCCTCTCGAATCGCTCTCGCGGAAATGTCCGCGCATGTATACAAAACACAAACATTATACCACGTCCCGGGACGTTTTACAAAAAGTTCCGCCCGTTTCGAAGCGATTTTCTTCTGCCATACTGTTTGCAGATAGCAGAAAAGCCAATAGTATGGTATACCATTCCCGTGGTCGATGAGTTAGCCTCTCCTTTTCGGAGGGGGCGATGCCCATGACGTATGAGGAACTGACCATCCTATTGGCTCTTCTTCAGCTAATCGTCAGCATCGCTGCGTTGCTGAAGGACTAAATCCAGGAAGCTTCCGCTAACAAAGCACCCAGACTCCTTCAATCACGAAAAAGAGAGGGGCTGACGGTACCAATCATCGACCCATCTTTTTCGCAATATCATTGCATATATATCTTACCAACACGCCCGCGATTTTTCAAGGGCGTTTTTCTTTACGCTTCTTGGGAGCAGTCGCCGAAGAATTCGTTTTCCACGGCGATGCAGAGCATGTGGTAGACCGGGAGGTGGAGCTCCTGAATTTTGTAGGTCTCCGTCTCCGGTACGCGGATAAGGACCTCCGCAAGGCCGCGCTCCGCAATCCTGCCGCCGGTCTTTCCCGTGAGGGCGATGCGAGTGAGTCCTTTTGCCTTTGCCAGCTGGAGGGCGTAGATCACATTGGTGGAATTGCCGGAGGTGGAGATGCCGAGGAGGACATCCCCCTCATTTCCGAGGCCCAGCACCTGCTGGGCGAAGGAGAGATCCGGGGCCTGGTCATTGGCAAAGGCGGTGCCGAGGGCCACCTGGTTCACAAGGGAGATGGCGGGAAGGGCCCCCTGGAGATTCGCGAGGAAATAGTCCGCCTCCTTCGGGCAGTCCCGGCGAAGCCTTTCGGCAAAGTCGCCGCCCAGCTTCCGAGGGAGCAGGAAGCCCTTCATGAGTTCCCCCACGATGTGCTCCGCGTCGGCAGCGCTGCCGCCGTTGCCGCAGACGATGAGCTTTTTGCCGCTCTGATAGGCGGCGCATAGGGCCTCCACCGCGGCGAGGAGGTCTGCCTCACAGGCGGCGAGGCCGGGATAGCGGGCGATGAGATCCCCGATGGCTTTTTTCGTGGATTCCTTTATCATGGCTGCTCCTTAGAGGCTACGATACCGGTCAGCGGTG
Organism: uncultured Mitsuokella sp.; assembly: GCA_945873115.1. Taxonomy (GTDB): domain Bacteria; phylum Bacillota; class Negativicutes; order Selenomonadales; family Selenomonadaceae; genus AWVT01. Next base: position 15,528 of record CAMCBT010000013.1, on the reverse strand, counting down.
CGCTTCGGGTCGTAGCCGGCTTCCTTCGGCGTGATATCCTGCACGGCTCCCTTCGGCGTGATGTCGATGGGCCGGCTGCCCGCGTCATAGCGGCGGCTCTCCATGGGGGCATCCGTCCGCGAGGTCCTGCCAGAGCGCACGCGTTTCCAGATATAGCGGAGAAGGGCGAAGGCGGCAGCCAGCATGAGGATATTCATGAGGAAGCCCAGAGCATCGGCGAAGAAGCCGCCGCCCATGCCAAAGAGGCCGGAGAGCATGGAGCCCAGGAACATGCCGCCGGCGAAGAGGCCGATATGTCGCAGCATGCCGCCAAAACCGCCGGAGCTTTGGGGCGTCGTGCTGGTGGTGGGGCTTGTCTGGCTCTTTGCGGCGCTATTTGTGGTCGGTGCGTCCTTCTGGAGGCTCTTGGCGTCATTGGAGGGCTTGTAGGTCTCGCCGCCGCCGGAGACGGACTTGCTGCCGTTCTCGCCGGTGCCGGCCTTCGGGGCGGGCGCAGCTTTCGGGGCCGGGGCCGCCTTCGGGATGCTCATCTTCGCTCCGCCCTTTGCGGCGTAGGCGGTGCCCGCCATATCAAAATGGGCCGGAAGCACAGGCGAGGCCGCCAGCATCATGGAGCCCGCAAGCATTGCCGCCGCCAGTTTCTTTGCCTTATTCATATAAATCTCCTTCCTTCTATCCGTTGTAAGTGAGGCTCGTCAAGTCGTTGTATTGCACTTATCCATTCTCTTTATATGCCTTGATATCCTCGGGGAAGGCGTAGATCTCGCCGACGGTGTCTAGCTCGCCGGAGAGATAGCGGTCGATGTCGTCCACGTCGATGAAGAGCTTGCAATCGATATCGAGATAGCCTTGCTCCGCTCCGTTCGACAGGTCGCGAATCGCCATGAGCTTTTCCCGGAGGGAGAGGAGCTCGCTGCGCTTGGCGTGGATGTCGAGCTTCACCTGGGGCACGCCGTATTCCTTTAGGACCTCGTCCATTGTCATGCGCTGGGACATGGGATTTCCTCCTTTGACTTTTTGCTGTTTTATAGTTTACCTGACGCGACTGAAACCTTCATGAATTCGCCTCGGCTTCCCGCTCGGCGGCCCGGGCGAGGATTTCCTCCAGGTGCCGCTTCTGCCTGAGGTGGGACTCGTACTCCAGGTCGGAAAAGTCCCCCTTCATGCGCTCCGTGAGCATATCGATGCTCTTCTGTATCCGCCGCTTTGCCTCACTATCCATATTTCGCCTTTCAAAATTTCGCCCTTCAAAAAAAGGCTGCCGGAGCAGCCCCTTGTATTTTAGGAACTTTAGAATATGTCCTTTGCCACCACGATGGTCTCGTCGCGGTTCGGGCCCACGGAGACGATTCCGAGGGCGATGCCCGTGACCTCTGCCATGCGGGTGAGGTAGGCCTTTGCCTTTTCCGGCAGCTCCTCGTAGCTGCGGCACTTCGTGATGCTCGTCTTCCAGCCGGGGAAGGTCTCGTAGACCGGCTCCACCTGGGCCAGCACCTTGAGGCTGGCGGGGATTTCCTTCAGGAGCTCCCCTTTGTACTTGTAGCCGACGCACATCTTGATTTCGTCGAAGGAGTCCAGGATATCGAGGCGGGTGACGGCCATGTAGTCGATGCCGGAGATGAGGCCCGCATAGCGGACGACGCAGGCATCGAGCCAGCCGGTGCGGCGGGGGCGCTTTGTGACGACGCCGTACTCATGGCCCTCTTCGCGAATCTTGTCGCCGATGGCATTGAGCTGCTCCGTGGGGAAGGGCCCCTCGCCCACGCGGGTGCAGTAGGCCTTGACGATGCCCACCACCTTGTCGATTTTCTTCGGTGCGACACCTGCGCCCACGGCCACGCCGCCGGAGATGGGGTGGGACGCGGTGACGTAGGGATAGGTGCCGTAGTCGATGTCCAGCATGGTGGCCTGGGCGCCCTCGAAGAGGATTTTCTTGCCGGCGGCCACCTCCTCATTGAGGAGGGCGATGGTATCGCAGACGTAGGGGCGCAGCCGATCGGCGTAGCCCTCATATTCCTTGAGAATCTCGTCGTAGTCCAGAGGCTCGTGGTCGTAGAGGGCCTTGAGCTCCTTGTTCTTCAGGGCGAGGTTTTCCTTCAGGCGCTTGGCGAATTCTTCCTTATCGATGAGGTCGCAGACCCGGATGCCGATGCGGTTGTCCCGGTCCATGTAGCAGGGTCCGATGCCCCGCTTCGTGGTGCCGATCTTGCCTTTTCCCCGAGCCTCGTCGCCGATGCCATCCATGAGGCGGTGGTACGGGAGTACGACGTGGGCGCGGTTCGAGATGCGGATGCCGGAGAGGTCGATGCCTCGCGCGGCCAGCCCGTCCATTTCCTCCAGCATAATCATGGGGTCAAAGGCGACGCCATTGCCTACGACGCACAGCGACCCCTTGTAGAGAATGCCCGAGGGCATGAGCCGCAGCTTGTATTCTTCCCCATCGACGGTGACGGTGTGGCCGGCATTGCTGCCCCCCTGGAAGCGGACGACCACATCAGCCTGCTGGGCGAGGTAGTCGACGATCTTGCCCTTGCCCTCATCGCCCCATTGCGTACCAGTTACTACTACGGTTGCCATACGGATTCCTCTTTTCTATAGGTTGCATCGGATACACACGCAGTGAGTTTGCCTGCCTTATGCAAGCGCCTGACATACAGGCAGAAGCTTACAGTCCGAAGCGGGAGAAGATCATATCGACGTTGCGCAGGAAATACTTGTAGTCGAAGCACTCGTCGATTTCTTCCTTCGTCAGATACTTCGTGATATCCGGATCCTTCTCCACATTCGTGCGGAAGTCTTCCTTCTCCAGCCAGCGCTTCATGGCATTGCGCTGCACCCACTTGTAGGCATCCTCCCGCAGGACGCCCTTGTCCACCACGGCCAGCATGATGCGCTGGCTGTAGATGAGGCCGCCGGTGCGGTTCATGTCGTGGAGCATCTTGTCCGGATAGACGAGGAGCTTGTCGATGATGTCCGTGAGCTTCTGGGTGCAGTAGTCCACATTGATGGTGCTGTCCGGCAGGATGACCCGCTCCACGGAGGAGTGGGAGATGTCCCGCTCGTGCCAGAGGGTGATATCCTCCATGGCCGCCACGGCGTTGCCGCGGACGAGGCGGGCCATGCCGGAGATGCGCTCGCAGTTGATGGGGTTGCGCTTGTGGGGCATGGCGGACGATCCCTTCTGGCCGGGGGAGAAGTACTCCTCCGCCTCCCGGATATCCGTGCGCTGGAGGTTTCGGACCTCCGTGGCAATCTTCTCTAGCGTCGAGGCCACGATGGCCAGCGTCGTCACGAACTCCGCGTGGCGATCCCGCTGGATGACCTGGGTGGCCAGGCGCACCGGCGTGAGGCCCAGGGCCTTGCCCACCATCTCCTCAATCTTCGGGTCGATGTTGGAGTAAGTGCCCACGGCGCCAGAGAGTTTGCAGACGGAGACGATTTTCTTCGCATGCTCCACCCGTTCGATATCCCGCTCGATTTCCGCGCTCCAGAGGAGGAGCTTCAGCCCGAAGGTCATGGGCTCGGCGTGGATGCCATGGGTGCGGCCGATGCAGGGGGTGTGCTTGAACTCCACCGCCCGGCGGCGCAGCACCTCGAGGAAATTGCGCAAATCCTTCAGGATGATGTCCGCAGCATCCCGCATCATCATGCAGTAGGCCGTGTCCTTCACGTCGGAGGAGGTGAGACCCTTGTGGATGTACTTGCTGTCATCCCCCACGTTTTCCGCCACATTCGTCAGGAAAGCGATGATGTCGTGGTGGGTGACGCTCTCGATTTCCCGGATGCGGGCCACGTCGAACTTGGCCTTCGCCCGGATGTTCTTCGCCGCCTCCTTCGGGATTTCCCCCAGATCCGCCATGGCGTCGCAGGCTGCCATCTCCACATTCAGAATCTGCTGCCACTCGTTTTCCATGGACCAGAGATGGCCCATCTCCGGCTTCGTATAACGCTCAATCATCGGAAATCCTCCTCAACCTCTGCACAAATATACATCTTATGATAGCATTGAAAAAGGCCCTCTGTCAATTTTTCAAAAGCAAACCAATGAAAAAGGATTAAAAAAGGCAGGCACTTCTCGCGCCTGCCTCCTAAGCTTCCCGATTGGGTCAGAGCTCTTCTTCCTCATCCGAAACCTGGCTGGCATGGAAGAGCTGCATGCCGTTCTTGCCGGACTCCTGGGCCTTTGCCATGAGGTCCTGGATGGAGTTCTCCCCTCCCATGAGCTGGGCGGAGCACATCTCGATGAGCATCGGCAAGTTCACGCCGGTGACGATGCCGTAGTCCTCATGGGCGATGACGAGACGGCAGGCTGCATTGTAGGGGCTGCCGCCGAAGAGGTCGTTGAGGATAAGCAGGCCGTCCGTGGTGTCCAGCTCCTTTGCCGCCGCCTCGTACTTGGCGACGATGTCGTCCGGGCCCTCCCCCGGCAAGAGCGTCACAGCCCGCACATTCTTCTGCTCGCCGCAGATCATCTCGCAGGAGGCGAGAAGCTCCTCTGCAAAAAGGCCATGTGTTCCAACGATAATACCAAACATCGATGAATCCCTCCATCCGATACAGAGCGCATGGGGTTCATGCGCCACACTTATAATCCCCTGCCTATCATTATAGCGCAAAGCCTCCGATTTTTCCACAGGGAAAATCAGAGGCTTTGTATTTTCTTGGATCCTTTATCAGTAACGCTGCCGCTCCTTCAGGGCACGCTCCACCTCGCGCTTTGCCGCCTTCTCGTGGAGGCTCTGGCGCTTGTCGTAGTTGTGCTTGCCGCTGGCGAGTGCCAGCTCCACCTTCGCCCTTCCCCGCTTGAAGTAGATTTTGAGCGGCACCAGGGTGAAGCCCTTTTCCCGCGTCTTCTGGAAGAGCTTGGCGATTTCCTGCTTGTGCAGCAGGAGCCTGCGCTTCCGGAGGGGGTCATGGTTGAAGATATTGCCCTGCTCGTAGGGGCTGATGTGCATGTTCTCCAGGAAGACCTCACCATTTGTGATGGTGGCGAAGCTGTCCTTGAGATTCGCCTTGCCCGCTCGCAGCGACTTTACCTCCGTACCCTTCAGCTCGATGCCCGCCTCGTTTGTCTCATGGATGAAGTAGTCATGGCGGGCCTTGCGGTTTTCGCAGACCACCTTCATCCCCTGTGTAGCCTTCGCCATATGTCATCCCTTTAGTCCTTCGAGGTACCGGCCTCGGTCTTCCGATGGGGGCGGGGCTTCCTCTTCGGTGCGGCCTTCTTTTCCTTTTCCGCCTCAGCCCTCTGGGCCTCCTGCCGCTCCCGCGATACGTAGCCCGGGGGATCTGGCCAGACGGCGCTGGTAAGGCCCGTGACCTTCACCCGGTGGTAGTCGCGAGGGGCCCTGGTCTCTCCCATATCCCGGAACTGGGTGCGGGGCTGCTTCTTGACCTCCCGGCGGGTGCGGCTCTCGCCAAGGGCCCGGGTACCCTTCCGCTCCGGCTTCTGCCGTCGGCGGGCCTCCCCCTCGCCCTTTGCGCCGGTCGCGTCCGGGCGCTTCCTGCCGCGGCCCTCGCCGCGAGCTTCACTGCTCTTCCGCTTGGGCTCCTTGGCCGCGGCCTCCGTATCCACCTCGGCCACGATGGCATCGCTATCGCGCCTGCGGCCTCTTTCCCGGCGGCTGCCACGCTTTTCGCTATGCCCCTCGCGCCCTTTTTTGGGGGCCTTCTCCTTCCCCTCGCCGCCGGCGCCCTTGGCCCTGCCGCGGGGTGCGCGCGCGGGGGCGATGCCCTCTGCCGCGTTATCCTTCAGCACAAAATCCAATGTATGCTCCTTCTGGTTTGCCTTGATGAGGACCACCTGCACCTCGCCGCCCAGCTGGTACATGCGGTTCGTCCGCTCGCCCACCATGGCGTAGATGTCCTCCCGATAGGCATAGAAATCGTCCGCCATGGTGGACACGTGGACGAGGCCCTCCACCCCGTTATCCAGCTCCACGAAGATGCCGAACTGGGTGACGCCGGAGATGACGCCGTCGAAGGTATCCCCCACAAACTGGGCCATGTACTCGATTTTCTTCATATCCGTGGTGGCCCGCTCCGCCTCGATGGCGATGCGCTCCCGGGCCGAGGAATGCTCCGCGATCTCCGGGAGAAGCGTCTTCAGCCGCTCCTGCCGCTCTCTCGGCAGGGTGCCCGTCTCGAAGGTCTCCCGGAGGAGCCGGTGGACGATGAGGTCCGGGTACCGGCGGATGGGGCTGGTGAAATGGGTGTAGTAGCGGGCCGCCAGGCCAAAGTGGCCCAGGCTCAGATCGCTGTAGCGGGCCTGCTGCATGGAGCGAAGAGCCACGGCGCTCACGATGCGCTCCTCTGGGCGCCCCTCCACCTTCAAGAGGGCCTGCTGCACATCCCTCGGCTCGATATCGCCGCCCTCCGACTGGCGCACGAAGAGGCCAAAGGTCGAGAGGAGGCTGTTGAGCCGCTCGATTTTCTCCTTTTCGGGCTGCTCGTGGACGCGATAGAGGAAGGGCAGGTGCTTTTCGTCCATGTGGCGGGCCACCGTCTCATTGGCGATGAGCATGCACTCCTCGATGATGGACTCGGCCAGCGACCCCTCCCGCCTGATGAGGGCCACGGGGCGACCCTTCTCGTCCAGCTTCACCTTGACCTCCGGGAGATCAAAGTCGATGGAGCCGCGGCGACGCCGCTTCGCCTTCAGCACGTCCCGGAGCTCCGCGAGGGTCTCCAGCAGGGAGCCGATGTCCTGATTGTCGCTCGTGAAGGGCTCCTCCTTCGCCACCAGAACCTTTTTGACGATGTTGTAGGTGAGGCGACGGTAGACGTGGATGACGGTCGGGATAATCTCGTAGCGCGTCACCTCGCCCTCGGGAGAGATTTCCATCTCGCAGGCCATGGAGAGCCGATCCACACCGGCATTGAGGCTGCAGATGCCATTGGAGAGCTCCTTTGGCAGCATGGGGATGACCCGGTCCACGAGATAGACGCTGGTGCCCCGCTCCCGGGCCTCCCGGTCGAGGGGCTGGTTCTCCCGCACGTACCAGGACACGTCGGCGATGTAGACGCCGAGGAAAAAGGAGCCATCCGCATTCTTCCGGGCAAAGACACCGTCGTCAAGATCCTTGGAGTCGTCCCCGTCCACCGTCACGATGGGGAGATCGCGGCGGTCGCGCCGGCCCCGGTACTCCTCGGGGGAGGGCTCCTCCTCGCAGGCGGAGGCCGCCTCCTGCACGTCCTCCGGGAACTCCTCCGAGAGGTCGTACTCCCGCATGACGGAGAGCACGTCCACGCCCGGGGCGTCCGCACGGCCGAGGATCTCAATGACCCGTCCCTCAGCATTTCGGCGGCCGTCGGGCCACTTGGTGACCTCTACCACCACCTTCATGCCGGTCTTTGCGCCCTTCGTCTCCCGCTTCGGAATGAAGATGTCCTGGGTGAGCTTCGTGCTGTCGGGCGTCACGAATCCAAAGCTCTTGCTGGCCTCGAAGGTGCCCACGATGCGCTCATTGGCCCGCTCCAGCACCCGGATGATCTCGCCCTCCCGGGATTTCCCCTCCGTGAGGGCGGGGGTGACGCGGGCCACGACCCGGTCGCCGTGCATGGCGGTGGATAGCGCCGTGCCCGGCACGAAGACATCCGTCTCCTCCTCGGTCTCCCGGGTGTCGGGGATGATGAAGCCGAAGCCCTTCGCCGTCATGGAGAGGCGGCCCACCACGAGGTGCATGCGGCTGGGAACGCCGTAGAGGTCGCTGCGGTTCTGGATGATGGCACCGTTCTTCTCGAGGGCCGCCAGGGCTTCGCTGAAGGCGATGAGGTCCTCGCCCTCCAGCTCCAGCGCCTCAGCCAGATCCTCCGCCAGCAGTGGCTTGTAGGCCTCGTCACGCATATAGGCCAAAATCCGATCTTTTAAGTCCATGTAGTTCTCCCGTACTGATATATTCCGTTCTATTCCGTTCTAATTCGTTCCGTTTAATTTACCCAAAAATTCCAGAGCCTCTTTGAAGACATGCTCTCGGCCGTCTGCGACGGGGATCATGTGGCCGGCCCCCTCCAGCCAGACGAGGCGCTTCTCATTGCTGCCCAGGTACTTTTCGAGGTAGATGGCACTCTCGGGGCTCGCCGTATGGTCCTGGAGGCCCTGGAGGATGAGGGCGGGCACGGTGACGCGGGGGACCGCCTCCCTTGCGCGCTTTACGAGGGTCAGGAGCTCGTGGACGCAAAGGAGCGGCATCTTCCGGTAGGTGTCGTTGACCCCCTCTGGCACATTCTTGAGCTTCCGCCTGGGCTTCGGCACGTAGACCCCTTCGCAGTATTCCCTCGGGGGCAGGTGCTCCACCCCCTGCTCCTGGGCGATGAAGATGGGTGCCGCCAGGAGGATGGCGCCGAGGACCGGCTTTTCCACCGCCAGCAGCAGGGCGAGGAGTCCCCCCATGGAGTGGCCGCAGACCACAACCCGGTCTGTGATGCCGGAAAGCAGCGCGTAGCCATCCCGGGCCGAGTCCAGCCAGTCCTCCGCCCCCATGCGGGCCATGTCCTCCGGGCTCGTTCCGTGGCCCGCCAGCCGGGGAGCCAGCACCGTGCAGCCGCCGCCGGCGAGGGCCTCCCCCAGGAGCCTCAGCTCCGCCGTGACCCCGGTGAAACCGTGGAGAAGCAGCACCCCCGTCCGTCCGGCCGGCAGGATAAAGGGCTCTGCACCAGCGATGACCATGCCGCTCCCTCCTCTAGAAAAGCCCCTGCCAACCGGCAAGGGCAAAAGCGCACAGCTGCGCCTTCCGGGCCGCCTGCACGCACAGTGGGTCAGTTCGTCAATTTCGCAATGATGACCGTGATGACGGCGAAGAGCACGCCAAAGACGACGGTCACCCGTGCCAGAAGCGCATCCATGCCCCGCGCCTTGCCGGAGAACACCGTCTCCTGACCGCCCGCCAGTCCTCCCATGCCGTCCGACTTCGCCTCCTGTCCCAGGACAGAGGCGATGAGCACCAGAGCCACCAGCGCATCGAGCACCATCAAAACCGTAAGTAGCAAAACCTTTCCCTCCTTCCCAGCCGAGCCTTTCCCCAGCGGGAATGTGACAAATCCGTACTTGCTATCATACCATAGAATCCCCGGAGGCGCAAGGAAAGAGAAGACAGGGCCCCCTCCGCCTTCCCCCGCAAAACTTTTTTCAAAAACCGAGAAAAAAGCTGTTGACAATCCACTTGCCCATCGCTATAATAGTCTATGTCAATTCGACGCGGGGGCAGCCCCCGGATAACATGCTGATTTAGCTCAGTTGGTAGAGCAGCTCATTCGTAATGAGCAGGTCGTAGGTTCAAGTCCTATAATCAGCTCCATAAAACATTCAGCTCCGCAAGGGGCTTTTTTTGTATTTATACGGCACATAGTTGCCGGGGTGGTTCTGTCCATGCAAAAGCTGCGCATCCTACTCATCGACAACTCCATACTCGCCTCGGAGAAAATCGCCCAGGGGCTCCTCATCCGCTTGCCGGCGGGAAGCCTGGTGGAAAAGTGCCTCTCCGCCATCGATGCCCAGTCGAAGGTGGAGCTCTTCCGCCCGGACATCATCCTCATGAACTTCGCCATTGCCGTCTTCACCATAAACGGCAACCCCTTCCTCCCCGCCCTCGTGGCGAGGACCCACCTGCCGGTGCTGGCCTACGGGCTCCTGCCCTCCAGCGCCGAAAACGCCCGGGCCCTGGGCGCTGCCGACTACATCCTGAAGCCGGAGGATACGGATGACGGCACCTTCCTCTCCACATTGACGCTGCGGGCCGTGGCCATCGCCGAAAAGCGCCATCCCCCCAAGCCCCTTTTCGCACCCGGGGATATGGTGACCCGGGATATCTGGGCCAGCACCCGAAAGGCGCCGCCCCATATCCCCCCCATCGCCTCCGGCAAGCCAGGCTCCATCCACAACACGCCGGTGACCATGGATCCTGTAGTAGCTGCCCGGCAAAAGGCCGCCGAAAAATCCGGCGCCCCTCGGCGCGGCGGGAAGGGCCTGCGCCTCATCGCCATCGGCTCCTCCACCGGGGGCCCCGAGGCCCTGAACCAGATCATCCCCCGCCTCACAGCCCCCATGCCCCCCATCGTCATCGTCCAGCACATCCCCGCCACCTTCTCCGCCCTCTTCGCGAACCGGCTGGACGGGGAGAGCAGTCTCCACGTAAAGGAGGCGGAAAACGGGGAGCCGCTCGCCTCGAACACCGTCTACATCGCCCCCGGGGGCAAGCACATGACTGTGGTAAAGGAGGGTGACCGCCTGCGCCTCCGCTGCATGGAGGGTCCCAGGGTCCACAACTGCTGCCCCTCCGCCGACGTGCTCTTCCACTCCGTCGCCTCCGCCGTAGAGGGCGAGGCCGTGCTGGGTGTCATCCTGACGGGCATGGGCCGGGACGGTGCCGTGGGCCTCCTGGAGCTCAAGGAGCGCGGCGCAAGGACCCTCGGCCAGGACGAAGCCACCTGCGTCGTCTACGGCATGCCCCGGGCCGCCTACGAAAAGGGCGCCGTGGAAAAGCAGCTGCCCCTAAATAAAATAGCGGACGAAATCACTCGAATCGTCCGCGCAAAGTAACAGAGGCTGCCATCTCCTATCGTGACCTGTAGATCCTAGCCTCTTTCTCCTTTGAACCGATACCCCGCACCCCAGACTGTCTCGATGTAGATAGGCTTCTCGGGGTGCGGTTCTATTTTTTCCCGGATGCGGCCCACGTGCACCATCACCGTCGCCGTGTCCCCCAGGGCCTCCTGGCCCCAGAGCTTCTCGTAGAGCGCCTCCTTCGAGAACACCAGCCCCGGGTGACGGGCCAGGAAGAGCAGCAGCTCGAACTCCCGATTCGCTAGATTCACCTCCTTCCCCTCCACGAAGACCCGGTGCTCCGCCGGGCGAATCTCCAGGCCCCCTGCGAGGATCGCCTCCGTCTCACTGCTCCCCGTCAGCCGCTCGAACCTAGCGATATGGGCCTTCACCCGTGCCACCAGCTCCCCCGGGGAAAAGGGCTTTACCATGTAGTCATCCGCCCCCAGGCCCAGGCCCCGGATCTTGTCCACCTCCTCCCGGCGAGCCGACACCATGAGGATTGGCGTGTCCTTCTCCCGCCGCACCGCCCGGCAAATGGAGAACCCATCCACATGGGGCAGCATGAGATCCAATATGATGAGGGCAAAGTCCCGCGAGAGCGCCAGCTCCTGCCCCATCGCCCCGTCCGCCGCGATGGTCACCTGGAAGTCCGAGGCCTCCAGATAGTCCCTCTCCAGCTCCGCGATGGAAGCATCGTCTTCGATAATCAGGATTTCCTTCATTGTTCTCCGTCCTTTCTGCCGGCTGACTCCACCAGGGGAAGCGTGATGCGGATGGCGAGCCCCCTCTCTGCCGGCTTCTCCGCCCAGATGCGGCCGCCGAGGCCCTCGATGATTTTCCGCGCGATGGCAAGCCCCAGGCCGCTCCCCTTCGCCGTGTCGCTCCGGGCCTTGTCCGTCCGATAGAAGCTTTCGAATATCGCCCCCAGATCCGACGCTGCCACACCCTTGCCATCATCCGTGAAGGAAAGCTCTGCGAGCCCCTCCTCCCTCCAAAGCCGGACGGCTATTTTTTTTGCCCCGTATTTCGCGCTGTTCGACAGGATATTCTGGACCACCCGGGCGAACTGCATGCTGTCGAGGCTCACGACCACAGAGGGCTCCCCCTCGTAGTCCACGGCGAGACCCCGCCCCTCGTAGAGCACCCGGCTCTCCCCCGTGAAGTCCGCCAGCCAGGCCGAGAGATTCACCCGGGCAGTGTGGAATTCCAGCCGCCCCAGATCCAGCTTCGAGAACAGGAAGAGCTCCTCAACGAGAGACTGCATGGTGGAGGCGGTGGTGGCGATGCGCGTGAGGTAGTGGCGCCGCTTCTCCTCTGTGGCGGCGATGCCGTCGAGGATGCCGCTGGCATACCCCTTGATGGAGGTGAGCGGCGTCGCCAGATCGTGGGAGATACCCGCCAGGAGCTCCTTGCGGTTCGCCTCGTACCGCTCCCGCTCCTCCTTCGCCGCGAGGAGATCGCGCCGCATTTTCTCAATATCCCGGCAAGCCTCCCCCAGCTCGTCATTTCGGGACGTCAGCGCGAGGGGCCGGTCGAGCTTGCCCCGGCTGATTTCCCCCGCCGCCTCCCGGATAGCCTCCAGCGGCGCGAGGATCTGCCGCGTCAGGCTCCGGGCGACGTACCGCCCCAAGAGGATGATGAGAAGGATCGTCCCGGCGAGCAGCACAAAGGCTCCCACCCGGATGGCCAGCCACAGCCGCCGGACCTTATCCCGGTCAAAATCCCCCCTCCCATGCAGCAGGAGCCTCCCCTGGGCAAATACCGCATTTCCACGGGGCGAATGGTGGACGAAAAGCACATCGCCCCCCTCCCAGCGCAGGAGGATGCCCCGGGTTGAAAGCGCCTCCAGCTGCCGCCGGAGCATCGCCGGGTCAATCCCCGCCGTAGCATGCTTGGCCCCTTGGGGCGAAAACACCGCCACCTGCAGCCCCTGGCTCTCCAGCACAGAGGCCATGGTCTGGATTTCCTGCCAGTCCGGCTTCTTGTCCTCCAGCTCCTCGGCGATTTCCGACAGCGCATACTCCGTGACAATGACCGGCCCCCACTTCGGAAAGAGCCGCGACACCTCCCCGAGATACGCCCCGTCAAACATGCCGAACACTCCGTAGAGCAACGCCCCCACCCCGTAGAGCAGCGCCCCCACCCCGATGAGCAGTGCCACCGGCACGATGACCATGATGAAGTTCGCAATAAGGATCCGCCGCCCCAGCGGCACCCTCCGGGAAATGCTTTGCAACAATGGATGCCCTCCTTTCCTCCATACCTATCCTACCAAAAGCGTGCCGCAAGTCAATGGATTTTCGGGGTTCTTTTCCCTTTGTTTCGACTTTGTTTCGATTCCATTAGCTCCAGTTTCGAAATCCCCGCTACAATAAAGCCATCAAAGAAAAACAATCCACTGCCCTAGAGGAGGGACCCATCATGGCAATCGATACGAAAAAACTCAAAGAGACCGCCGGCACCATCTTCACCGCCAAGCACCTGAAGAAAGCCGCCCTCGCCGCAGTCGTCCTCGCCGCCCTCGGCGGCATCGGATCCTACGGCATCCATTCCTACAAGGAAGCCCACCGCGCCGAGGCCCAGGCCCTGCAGCAGCAACTCCTCCAGAAGAGCGTTGAGCAGGCAAACGAACGGCGCGCCGATGGAGCAGCCGCCCCCCAGCCCGCCCAGCCTGCCAAGGCTCAGACCATCCAGCACAACGCACCGGGTGCGAATGGCGCAGCCACCTCCCAAAACGCCCGCCTTCTGACCCCTGAGGAAATCCGGTCCATTGTTGCAAGCTTCATCGGTCAGGATGAGACCGCCATCACTTTCCACTCCATCGATCTGAAGCACCGGCATCAGATCTACGACGTCGAGTGCACCACCGGCAGCGGCTTTGACCGCATCGAGTATGAGCTTGACATAGATGCCATAAGCGGTGTCGTCCTCAAGAGCGAGGTCGACTACGACTAGCTCGTTCATCCTTCCCACAGAAACAAAAAACGGCAATAGCTACAAGCTTTTGCCGTTTTTTTGCGGGGGCATCCTTCCCCCTGATCCCTTGTATCATTGCCGCTTGCGCGACTTGCTTTCTTGCGTATGGCGGATGACAAGTCTTTTCCCATCCTGTGGGCAATGCTTCTACAAACATGCTTTCCAGCCTGCTCGCTCACTTACCCGCGACCCTGTCCTGGATAACTTGCTTGCGGATCTGAAGGCTTTCGCCATTGAAGCATTTCTGTCCCCACTTTGCGTGCCATTCACGCTTCGGCTCTGCCACGGCGCACCCCTGGGTCATGCCGCTCATAGAAGCCTGACGGATATTTCTGCTTCTGTCCATCATGCAAATTCTCCTTTCCAAGTATGTAGTTGTCTCTCCCTCGCTAATCTCACCTCCTGAAAAGGGGGATTTTCCCTTTTACCCGATATCTGATATCAGTATAACACAGAACTTTGAGAAATTCCACTATTTTACAAAAATTTTTCCGACACGCATCAATGTGCGTGTATCACGGAAATATATTTGCAGTTAAACGATTTCCTTGTGCTCCTCCTCCAGCTCCTTTGCGAGGCGGATCCGCACCCGCGTGATCCTGAGGCCCTCCACCTCCTCCACGAAGAAGGTGGCCCCCTCTGCCGCCGCCATCTGGCCTACCCGAGGCTCCCTTCCTATCTGGTCGTAGAGCCAGCCACCGACGCTGTCCACATCCTCGTCCTCAATGGTGATTTCGAGGATGTCCGCCAGCTCCTCCAGGAGCATCTTCGCATCCACCGAGTAAACCCTAGGGCCGATGCACTCCGCCGTGGGCCGGTCCTCGTCGAACTCATCCTGGATATCGCCGACGATTTCCTCCACGATGTCCTCGATGGTCACCATGCCCGCCGTGCCGCCGTACTCGTCCACCACGATGGCCATCTGGGAGCGGTTCTTCTGCATGGTCTTCAGGAGCACGCTCACATCCATGCTCTCCGGCACCACGAGGGCCTTGCGCACCAGCCGCCGGAGGCTGGGCCGCCTGCCCTTCGCCATGGCGTGGATCATGTCCTTCACATGGATGAAGCCCACGATGTGGTCCTTGTCCTCCCGGCAGAGGGGATAGCGGGTCAGCTTTTCCTCCAGTACCGTCTCCATATTGTCCGCAAAGGAGTCCTCGAGATAGAGGCAGACCATATCCGTCCGGGGCGTCATGATTTCCCGGACATTGAGGTCGCCCATGTCAAAGACATTGTCCACGAAACCCGCCTCTGTGTCGTCGATGAGCCCCTGCTTGTGGCTCTCCTCCATGAGCAGGCGGATCTCCTCCTCCGTGTGGGCCTCCTCTCCCTCCGAAGCCGCCTCAAAACCCAGCCGCCTTGCCGTCCAGTTCGCCACGTGATTGAGGAGCCACACGAAGGGATACATGACCTTGTGGAAAATCACCATGGGGAGAGCCACGATGAGCACGATTTTCTCCACACTCTGGATGGCCATGGTCTTTGGCGTCAGCTCCCCCAGCACGATATGGCCCGCCGTTATGAGGGAAAAGCCGAGGGCCAGCGACACCGTATGGCCCACCGTCTCCCCGAGGCCCACCGCCGTCGTCAGCGGCAAGATCAGCCGCGCCACAAAGGGCTCGCCCACCCAGCCAAGGCCGAGGGAGGCCAGCGTGATGCCCAGCTGGGTCACGGAGAGCGACGCATCCAGGTGGTCCGTCAGCTGCTTTGCATATTTCGCCCGCTTCGACCCCTCCTGTATAAGCGTCTCCAGTCGGGAGGGCCGGATCTTCACGCAGGCGAACTCCGCCGCCACGAAAAAACCGTTCATAAAGATGAGAAAAAGCACGAGAAGAAGGTTCAGCACCAGGGACACAATGTCCAAAAAAATTCCCTCCAAAAAAAGCGCCGGCTGCGGCGCGCTTCCGATAGCCTCTAACGACAAAAAGAGAGGCATGCCATACGCAGGTGACACGGAGCCCTGCCTCTCTTTTCCCCATTTTAGCAGATTTCCCCCAAAAAGTCGACCT
>CAMCBT010000012.1 GCA_945873115.1 uncultured Mitsuokella sp. | reverse complement strand
TTTGCCCCGGCATCTGCTGCGGGGGAGGCACCGGAGATATGGCGGAGCTCCGTCTCCATGCGAGTGAGCTGATCCAGCTCGTCCTGGAGGGCGCTGGCCTTTTTCGACAGCTGGAGGAGCTGCTCCTGCTGGATGCGGTTGACCTCCTTGAGCTCGGCCACATCCGCCCGCTCACTGCGGTTCTGGAAGGTGCTGTACACCGCGTAGCTGGAGGCCCCCACCAGGAGGAGCGCCCCCACGAGGACCGAGCCGATGGCCCCCAGGAGGAGCCGCTTCGGCAGGCGGACGACCTTCACATCCCCCCCATCGGAGGGGATGAGCTTTATGGTATATTCTTTTTGCTGCTTTGTATTCCCGTCACCCATCGGTGGGAATTCCCTCTTTTCTGTAAATGTTTTGCCCCATTCCAAAGGCGGCAGAAGGCTGGCTTTACTATGAAACCCCAAGAAGTCAAGCCGTAGGCGCAGACTGATTGGCTGGTTTCTTGCAAGGGCGGCGCACAATGTCCACAAAGTGGACGTTTGTGCGTGTAGTTTGTGCACGACATCAAGACCTCCCGTCAAACGGGTGGTTTATTGTATCGTTTGCTCTGCATACGATACTGGGTCATGCCCCCAAAAAAACCGTATGGTATTATACCATACGGTTTCTGTAATTCCTGTGAATCTCACGGAGTCTTAACGGGGGCCGCCATGGCCTCCTTCAGGGCCTGCTGCTCCTCCGTGGAGAGGGCATACTCCGACTTCCCATCCACGATGGGCTTCCCATAGCTCCTGGAGTCCTCCCGGGCGAAGATGCTGGAGAGCACCACGCCGTCATTGTGGCTGTTCAGCAGTGCCACAGCATAGCTCAGGTCGCTCCCCATGTCCTCGAAGGCCCGGAACCGGACGATCCCCACCCGGGTCACCGCCATGTTCAGGAGGTCGCTGATGCGCTTATACTCCTCATCGAGCCGCTGATGCTCCTCGATGACGCTCTTTACCTCGCTCACGTGGCCGATGAGCATGCGCTCCAGGTTCTCCCCCTCGGCCCCCGTCATCATCTTGCGGTACCGCTTCTTCATGTGGCTGACATCGAGGCTCAGACGGATGATGAGGATGAATGCAATGAGGAAGAGTACGGCGAAAAACACCGTGATGAAAAATGCGTTGTTCGCAAGAACCTGGCTAATGGCTTGAATATTCATTGATTATTGAAAGCTCCTTCCAATCCGGCAAATTGTTTCACGTGAAACCATCGCCTCAGACGGTGAAATTCCCCGTGGTGGAGACCCGGCGCAGGGCCTCGATGGTGGCCTCCTTCGTGCGCTGGGTCTTGCCCTTGACGATGGACAGGATTCTTTCCAAATCCTCCTCGGAGTAAAACTCGATTTCCAACTTGCTTTTCTTCTTGCCGGGGCGGATAGCCACCTGGGTGCCGAAAAGCTCCTTGAGCCTCTCCACCGCATCCTTCAGGTAGATATTCTCCGAGAGCCCCTGCTTTTCCTGCTTGTCTTTTTCTGCCGTACCGGTCTGGAGCCGCTTCGCCAGGGCCTCTGCCTGCCGGGCGGAGAGCTCCTGCTCCTGGATGATGTCCGCCGCCTTCTCCTGCAGTGCCGTATCCTCGAGGGACAGCAGCGGCTTTGCCTGCCCCATGGAGAGGCTGCCATTCGCGAGGTATTCCTGCACTCTTGGGGCGAGCTTTAAGAGCCGCAGAAAGTTGGCGATGTGGGAGCGGCTGCGGCCCACCCGGGAGGAAATGACCTCCTGGGTCAGGTCGAACTCCTTCATGAGGCGGGCATAGGCCTTCGCCTCCTCCAGGGCATTGAGATCCTCCCGCTGGATATTCTCGATGAGGGCGATTTCGCTGATTTCCTTGTCGTTATACTCCCGGACGAGGACAGGCACGGTGGAGAGCCCCGCCTGCTTCGCCGCCCGGAGGCGCCGCTCCCCGGCCACCAGCTCATAGCCTCCCGCGGGCAGCTTCCTGACGATGAGGGGCTGGAGCACCCCGTAGGCCTTAATGGAGTCCGTGAGCTCCTCGAGGGCCGCCTCATCAAAGTCAAGGCGGGGCTGGTAGCGGTTCGCCCGGATGTCCGCGATTCTCGCTTCCTGCACCCCGTCCTTCGGGGCCGCGATGCTTTCCTGCCGAAGCCCCAAGGCCCCGAGCCCCTTGCCGAGGCCGTGCTTCTTACTTGCCACGGGCGATGACCTCCTTTGCGAGTGCCTGATAGACCTCAGCACCCTTCGATTTCTTGTCATAGTAGAGGATGGGCTGGCCGTAGGAGGGTGCCTCGGAGAGCCGTACCGTGCGGGGAATCATCGTCTTGTAGACGAGCCCCTCGAAGGCCTTCTGGACCTCCTCCACCACCTGCAGGGCCAGGCGCGTGCGGGAGTCGTACATGGTCATGAGGACCCCCTCCACGGCGAGATCTGCATTCAGATTGCTCCGCACCAGCTCCATGGTCTTCATGAGCTGGGACACCCCCTCCAATGCATAGAACTCGCACTGGATGGGCATGAGCACCGAGTCCGCCGCCGCAAAGGCATTGAGGGTCAGGAGGCCCAGGGAGGGCGGGCAGTCGATGAGAATGTAGTCATAGCGATCCTTCAGAGGCAAGAGTGCCTTCTTGAGCCGGGTCTCCCGGGAAATGGCCGCCACCAGCTCCACCTCGGCCCCTGCCAGGTTGATATTGGCCGGCAGCACGTCCGTCTTGTACTCCGTCTTCTGGATAGCCTCCTCTGCGGGCAGGGAGTCGATGAGCACCTCATAGACTGTCTTCTCCAGGGCGGATTTGTCGATGCCAAAGCCGCTGGAGGCATTGCCCTGGGGGTCGAGATCCACCAGCAGCACCTTTTTTTTCTTCGCCGCCAGACAGGCCGCCAAGTTCACCGCCGTCGTCGTCTTCCCGACGCCGCCCTTCTGATTCGCCACCGCTATGATTCGCGCCATAGTCCTCTCCTTCTTCCACCGCCCGATGCTCCGCCCGCTATCGCTTCTCCCTATGGTGAACGCCCAGAGAAAAGTATGCGCTCCCGCCTTGTGAGATAGGCGGGAAACAAGTATAATACATAACATATCCATTTGGAAGGCGAAGCACCCACCGAAAATGTTCCCTTCTATCATAATATGAAATGCAAAAAAAATCCATTGTTTCACGTGAAACAATTTGAAAAGATGTGAGAACTATGCCAATCTACAATGCACCACTCCTGGCCATTGACCCGAAGGAGACGCGTCGCTATGCGGGGCTCATGAAGGCGGACACCTTCGATGAGAACCTCATATTGGAGGCCTGCCAGGACGGCAGGCTCCTCGCGGAGCCGAAGGGCGTCTGGGAGCTCTATGACTACGACTGCGACACCCAGACCGTCAAGGCCGACCCGCCCTTCACCATCATCGGGGAGAAAATCGGAAAGCACCTGGCGTGCTGCGACAAGGTCATCCTCCTCTCCGCCACCGTCGGGGACGCCATCGAGGAGGAGGTCACCGCCCGCTTCGACCGGGGCGAGTACGCCGCAAGCGTCCTTCTCGATGCCTCCGCCACCACCGCCGTGGAGCAAATCGCCGACGGCATGGAAAAGGCCATCAAGCCGAAGATGGCCGCCCAGGGCTACTCCATGCGCTGGCGCTTCTCCCCCGGCTACGGCGACTGGCCCCTCGACCAGCAGCCAGAGCTCGTCCGCACCGCCAACGCCACCGCCATCGGCGTCCACCTCTCCGAGTCAAAGATGCTCGTCCCCCGGAAAAGCATCACCGCCATCATCGGCCTCTATAAGGAAGGAACGGGCACCAGCCCCCTAAAAAAAGGCTGCGCCAGCTGCACCCAAAAGGACTGCGCCTCCCGAAAAAAGTGAGGAAAAAGCTTGTGCCTTTCCACGTAAGAAAGCACCTCCTTCCTTCGAGTGCCTCCCTCTGGGAGGAAGGTGGCGCGCCGAAGGCGTGACGGAGGGCGTCTTGATGCTGGAATTTCCCCAGCTCTCCCTTGCCTGGCGGAAGAGATAACGTGTGCAAAATGCACACACTACGCAACACATCATAGAAAAACAGAATGAAAGAGGAAACTTCCATGATTCATATTTTTGACGGTGCCATGGGCACCATGCTTCAGGACGCGGGCCTTGCCCCCGGCGCCTGCCCCGAGCTCATGAACCTTGACCACCCCGAGGTCGTCGAGGCCATCCACAGGAAATACATCGATGCCGGCTCCACCATCATCGAGACGAACACCTTCGGTGCCTCCAGCCTGAAGCTCGAGCACTACGGTCTCGCGGACCGGGTCGAGGAGCTGAACCTCGCTGCCACCGCCATCGCAAAGCGTGCCGCCGGTACCCGCGCCAAGGTCGCCGGTTCCCTGGGCCCCACCGGCCGCTTCATCGAGCCCCTGGGGGATCTCTCCTTCGACGAGGCCTACGACACCTTCCATGAGCAGGCCAAGGCCCTGGCCAAGGGGGGCGTGGATTACTTTATCATCGAGACCTGCATCGACCTGCAGGAGATGCGCGCCGCCCTGCTGGCCGCCAAGGACGCGGCCCCCGCTATCCCCGTCATCTGCCAGCTCACCTACGCCGACGACGGCCGCACCGTCACCGGCACCGACCCCCAGACAGCCGCCATCGTCCTCACCGCCATGGGCGCCTCCCTCATCGGCGTCAACTGCTCCCTGGGCCCCGAAGAGCTGATCCCCATCGTAAAGACCCTCGCAGAAAACACGGATCTTCCCATCAGCGCCCAGCCAAATGCGGGCATGCCCCGGCTGGAAAACGGCGAGACCATCTTCCCCATGGGGCCTGCAGAATTCGGCAGCTGGGCCCCGAAGCTCCTCACCGCTGGCGCTACCTACCTCGGCGGCTGCTGCGGCACCACGCCGGAGCATATCCGCGCCCTGAAGAGCGCCCTCGCCGGGCAAGAAGAGCCCGTCCGTCCACCCATCCCGAAGCGACTCTGGCTCACGAGCCGCACGAAGTCCGTCTGCATCGACAAGGAGCTGCCCACCCACCTCATCGGCGAGCGCATCAACCCCACAGGCCGCAAGAAGCTGGCGGCCGAGATCGCCGAGGGCTCCCTCCTCTCCGTCAAGAAGGAGGCCCTGGGCCAGGTCAAGGCCGGTGCCGCCGTCCTCGACGTGAACATGGGTGTCCCCGGCCTCGACCCGGTGCCCGCCATGCGCCGGGCCATCACGGAGATCGCCCAGATCACGGATGCACCCCTCTCCATTGACACCAGCGACGCAGAGACGCTGGAGGCGGGCCTCCGGGCCTATCCCGGCCGCGCCCTCATCAACTCCGTCAGCGCCGAGGATGAGCGCATCGAAAAGTTCCTGCCGCTGGCCAAACGGTACGGTGCCGCCATCCTCTGTCTCCCCATCACGGAGGACGGCATCCCGAAGACCATCGACGACCGGGTGAACGCCATCAAGACCATCGTCACCGCCGCAAAGGAAAATGGCCTGAAGGATGGGGACTTCCTCCTCGATGCCCTCGTCATGACCGTTTCCGCCGACAAGGACGCGACCCGAAAGGTCCTCGATACCCTCGCCGCCTACCGGAGGGTATTCGGCTACCCCTCCACCATGGGCCTCTCGAATATCTCCTTTGGCCTGCCGAACCGGCCCCTCATCAACAGCACCTTCTTTGCCATGTGCCTGGCCGCCGGCCTCGACGCTCCCATCATGAATCCCTACGACGAGGCCATGATGCGGGCCCTGAAAGCCAGTGCCGCCCTCCTGGGGGACGATCCCCGAGGCTTTGCCTTCAGCAAGGACGAGGCGAACCTCGCCGTGCCGAAGAAGGCCGCCGAGCAAAAAACGACGGACCTCCCCATCCTCGAGGCCATCAAGCAGGCCGTCATCGAAGGCGAGAAAGACACCATCGTGCCCCTCGTGGTCCAAGCCATCAACGAGGGCTACCCCTCCGACGATATCACGAACAAGGGCCTGACGGATGCCATGACCATCATCGGCGAATACTTCGGCTCCGGCCGCATGTTCCTCCCCCAGGTGCTCCTCTCCGCCGAGACCATGCGGGCCGCCTTTGACAAGATAAAGGAACTCATCCCCGCCGCCGCAAAGGCCGAAAACGGCACTGTGGTCCTCGCCACCGTCAAGGGCGATGTCCATGATCTCGGCAAGAACATCGTGTCCGCCCTCATGGCCAACTCCGGCTTCCGGGTGGTCGATCTCGGCAAGGACGTGGCCCCTGATGAGGTCGTAGAGGCCGTCCGGCGGGAAAAAGCCGACATCTGCGGCCTCGCCGCCCTCATGACTACCACCATGCCCCAGATTGACAAGACCATCGAAGCCCTCCGGGCCAAGGGACTCTCCACCCCCGTCATGATCGGCGGTGCCGCCGTCACCCGTGACTACGCCAAGAGCTGCGGCGCTGACCACTACGCCGGCAACGCCGTGGAGGCCGTCAAGCTCGCCAAGGAAATCTGCGGCGTTGCCTGAAATGTTTCACGTGAAACATTTCGGATGATATCGCCCTGCTATGCTCCCTTCCATTTTGTACAAAAAGGGGACTGTTGCATGTAACGCAAAACAACAAACGTATCATGCGAAGATGACCTCCCATAAGAACAGCGTTGCAGCGGGAAAGGACAACATGAAAAAAGCTCGGAGCCTTGTCGGCTGCGAGCTTTTTCGTGCGCCCTATTCTCTTGTACCAGCGAACTCCCGCCTGCATATCTTGACTAGCTCTGGCAGGACGCTGTCCACGATGATTTTCCCGCACTCTGCTGTGGAGGATGATGATGGCGCATTAAATTGCGTGTGGTTTCTTGACGCAATTTCGGCAGATTGGTACAATGACAGCAACATCACCTTTATAAAACACCCCTATTTTAGAAAGATATCCTTGTAATTTATCCCTATCTTTCTAAAATCCCATACTTTTAGAAAGCAGGCTCCTATGGATTATCCGTCCCTTCTAAAGGCCCTTTACACGAACCAGGATGTAGAGGCCCTTTACCATTCCCGCCTCGCTTCTGTCTCTGCCCGGCAGTTTCCCTTTTTCCTGCAGCAAAGCAGCCGCACGCCGGAATATCCTGCCTTTTTCCTCTATACCGAGGAATTCCCCCGATTTCTCGGGCTGTTTTCCAAGCGGAAAGACATGCTTGCGAGACAGCTCGCCGCCCTTCCTCCCATCGCCCTTCAACAGTTCATGCTGGGGAGCATCATTTACGAGGTGAAGTCCACAAATGAAATCGAAGGGATTCACAGCACCCGGCGGGAAATCCAGAAGCTTCTCGAGGGAAGCTCCTCCTCCAGGCGGCTCAAGAGCATCGTGCTGCGCTATCAAAAAATCCTGGAGCGGGAGGAAATCCCCTTCCAATCGCCCGAGGACATCCGCCATTTCTTCGATAGCTTCGCCCATGAGGAGGTCATCGCGGAAAACCCGAAAAATCGGCTGGACGGCGTGCTCTTCCGCAAAGAGAGCGTCGATATCGTCAGCGGGACGGGCAAGATCCTCCATCAGGGCCTTTATCCAGAGGGCAAGATAACCTCCGCCCTGGCGGCAGTCCTGCAGATCCTGCAGGATGAAAAAATCCCGGCTCTCGTCCGCATCTTCTCCTTTCATTATTTCTTTGCCTACATCCATCCCTTCTACGATGGAAACGGCCGCACCGCCCGCTTCATCACCTCATATTTTCTGGCGCGGGAATACAGCCCCTATGTGGCCCTTCGCCTCTCCCTTGCCATAAAGAAGCAGAAAAAGAAATACTACCGACTATTCCAGGATACGGAAAATACCTTCAACCGCGGAGACCTCACCCCCTTTGTGCTGGGCCTCTGCGAAATCCTGGCGGAAGCCTTTGAAGACACGATACGCCTCCTCGCCCGCAAGACAGAGCAGCTGAAGTGCTACACCGAAAAGCTGCGGCGGCTGGAGGTGCCAGATAGTCTGACGCAAGAGCTCTACGAGGTGCTGCTGCAGGCCGCCCTCTTCTCCGGGACAGGCGCCACCATGACGGATCTCACGAAGACCCTGAGAAAATCCCGCGTCACCATCCAAGCCCGCCTCGACTCCATTCCGACCAGCTGGCTCGTCGTCGAAAAGAAAAAGGCCTACACCTATAAGCTCAACCTGCTGGCCCTTCGAAAGCTTCGGTAAGCCATGTGCTCCCGAAGCACCCCGCACCACATTCCTCGGAAAACAGCCCTCTCTTCTTTACATGTATACAAAGAAAGACATTGAAGCATACCGTACAATATGGTATGATAGTCTTTGTTTTCGTACATTTGTGTATTTGCAAGGGACATGGAAAGGAATGTATCATGGAATCACTCCATCAGGTGCTCAGCTCCATTGACTCGGTGCTCTGGGGGCCGCCCCTCATCACGCTCTTGGTGGGCACGGGCATCTTCCTCACGATTCGGCTACGGCTGCTGCAGGTCTTCCGCCTGCCCCAGGCGCTTCGCCTCATCTTCAAGGCGAAGAATCAGGGCCGGGGGGATGTGTCGAGCTTCAAGGCCCTCTGCGTGGCCCTCGCGGCCACCGTGGGCACGGGCAACATCGTGGGCGTCGCCACCGCCGTGAAGGTGGGAGGCCCCGGCGCCATCTTCTGGATGTGGGTGGCCGCCTTCTTCGGCATGGCGACGAAGTATGCGGAGGGACTGCTGGCCGTCAAGTACCGCAGCGTGGACGAGAACGGCGAGATTGCCGGCGGGCCCATGTTCTACATCCGCCAGGGTATGGGGGAGAAATGGAAGCCCCTTGCCACCGCCTTTGCCATCTTCTGCATCCTGGTGGCCTACTTCGGCATCGGCACCTTCCCCCAGGTGAACGCCATCATCGACAGCATGGAGCTCTCCTTCGGCTTCCCGAAGGTAGCGACAGACGTGATTCTCACGGTCTTCATCACCGCCATCACCATCGGCGGCCTCCAGAGCATCTCGAAGGTGGCCTCGAAGGTCATCCCCTTCATGGCGCTCCTCTACATCGCTATCAGCCTGGGCCTCATCGCCCTCTACATCGACCAGATCCCCGCCGCCGTCGCCCTCATCCTCGACAGTGCCTTCACCGGCACGGCGGCCGCCGGCGGCTTTGCGGGCTCTACCGTCATGATGGCCATGCAGAACGGCATCGCCCGCGGCGTCTTCTCCAATGAGTCGGGCCTGGGCTCCGCCCCCATCGCCGCTGCCGCCGCCAAGACGAAGTGGCCGGCAGAGCAGGGCCTCATTTCCATGACGGGCACCTTCATCGACACCATCATCATCTGCACCATGACGGGCCTCGCCCTCGTCCTCACGGGGGTCTGGCAGGGAGATGCGGCCGGCGCAGCCATGACGAACGCCGCCTTCGCCTCCGCCTACGGCTCCTTTGGATCCCAGATACTCACGGTCTCCCTCGTCCTCTTCGCCTTCACCACCATCCTGGGGTGGAACTACTACGGAGAGCGGGCCGCCATCTACCTGATGGGCACGAAGGGCGTCATGCCCTACCGGCTCATCTTCATCTGCCTCATCGCCTCCGGCGCCTTCTTGAAGCTGGAGACCATCTGGGTGCTGGCGGACATCGTCAACGGCCTCATGGCCATCCCGAACCTCATCGCCCTCATCGCCCTCTCCGGCATCATCGTCGCCGAGACGGAGCGATACCTGAACCGCAAAAAGCGTGCAAGGAGCATCGCCAAAGCGAGTGAAGCCCACGAATGACAAGCACCCTCCAGTATGCCAGAATGAAGCCGTTTTTCCGGGATGGTCATATACATGTTTTCCGCGACATCGGGCAGCATAGCAAGCCTCATGTCCACGTATTCCTATCCATGAACAGCACACCAAAAAATGGCTGTGAGACGCATCTCACAGCCATTTTGCATTTTTTTTGATTTCAGGAAATTCGTTTCTCCTGTCCGATATCCAGGATAGCTCTCCGCACCCTTTCCGCCAGGATCGGAGTGCCGCCCTCGCAGCGCGGATGGGGCGCGGCGGCGTCCGGCCTTTCCGAAAAAAAATTTACCGGACCCGCGAGCAGGAACCGCGTCTATGGGGTATAATCCTTATACTGCGGTTTTTGTTCGTGCTGCAAAAGACTGCCTGGACTCTATGGACGAATTCAATTGTATGGCAAACTACACGCACAAACGTCCACTTTGTGGACATTGTGCGCCGCCCTTGCAAGAAACCAGCCAATCAGTCTGCGCCTACGGCTTGACTTCTTGGGGTTTCATAGTAAAGGAAAGGGGTACTCCCGATGATGGAAAAAGAAGAACTGCTCAAGCTGATACGCCGGGCCGACAAGGCCTACTATGAGGACTCCGCCCCCATTCTTTCGGATGCGGAGTACGATGTGCTCCGCCGCCAGTTTATCGACACCTATGGCACGGCGGAGCTGGACTATGTACCAACGGATGTGGCGATGTCCGATGCGGACTTCGTGCACCCCTACGAGGTCATAAGCCTCGGGAAGGTCAAGGCGGGGGACGAGGCGGCCATGCGGGCGTGGCTGGAGAAGACAGAGGGCACCGTGACGTTCCTCCCCGTCCATCTCCAGAAGAAGGAGGATGGATGCACGGTGGTCTCCTATAAAATCGACGGCCGGCTCCTGGTGGTCACCCGGGGCGACGGCAAGCTCGGGAAGGTGCTCTCGAACCTGCCGGCAAGGTACGCCAGTGCCCCCTTTACGGCGGATTTCCCCATCCGCTCCGAGGCCATCTTCACAAAATCCGACTACGAGGCCATCCAGCAGGAGCGGGAGGCAGCTGGCCTTGAGCCCTTCAAGAACATCCGAAACGCCGTCTCGGGGGTCATCCAGAGCAAGGAGAAGTCCCCCTATCTCGACCGGGTGACCTTCGTGGCCTACGATGTGCTGGGCTCCCCCATGACGGTCACGGAGAAGAATGCCTACATCAAGGAGCACACGAACTATACCCCCGTCACGGATGTGTACTGCGAGACGGAGGCGGAAGTGCTGGAGGCGGTGCCCCGGCTCTTCGCGAAGTGGGACAAGGAGGATCACCCCATCGATGGCGTGGTGGTGAAGTCCGATGCCCGAGATGCCCTCTCCGTCTTTGGGACGACGGGCCACCATCCCCTCCACAGCTTTGCCTACAAGGCGGAGCAGGAGGGCTTTGCCACGGTCCTGCGCTCCATCGAGTGGCAGGTGGGCCGGGAGAAAATCACGGCCGTCGCCCACTTCGACCCGGTGGAAATCGACGGCACCACGGTAGCCAGGGCCTCCGTTGCCAACATGGGCATCATCCGGGACAAGGGGCTCTCCCTCGGGGCGAAAATCCTCGTCATCAAGTCGAACCAGATCATCCCCTTCGTGGAGCGTGTCCTGGAGCCGGGGGACACCCCCATCGCGGCGCCCACCCATTGCCCCTCCTGCGGACAGCCTCTCGTGGAGGAGAACGACGTGCTCTTCTGCGTCAACGAAAAATGCCGCGCCCGCCTCATCCAGAATGCCGACTACCTGGGGTCGAAAAAGGTCCTGAATATCAAGGGGCTGTCGGAGAGCACCCTCGAAAAGCTCGTGGCGGCCGACAAGCTCCGGATTCCCTTTGACATATTGAAGCTGAAGGCGGAGGATTTCCTCGCCCTGGAGGGCTTCAAGGAAAAGTCCGCCCAAAATCTCGCCGCCTCCATCGAGGGCAGCAAGCAGGGGGTGGAGCTTTCCCGCTTCGTCGCCGCCTGCTGCATCCCCCATATCGGTGCCTCCGTGGGGGAGATCCTGGCAGAGAGCTTCCCCACCTGGGAGGCACTGAACGCGGCCCTCGCGGACGAAACCCATGACTTTTCCACACTGGAGGGCATCGGGGAGGTGACGAACGGGCTCCTCCACAGCGAGGCCTTCCGGCAGGCCTTCGCGGAGCTTCACGCATACATCGAGCCGGTGGGAAAGGCAAGCACCCCGAGCGCGGGCGGCGCCTCCTATACCTTCGTCATCACGGGAAAGCTCAGCAAGCCCCGCTCCCACTACGAGGCCCTCATCAAGGCGGCGGGCTCGAAGGTCACCGGCTCCGTATCGAAGAACACGGACTACCTCCTCTGCGAGGACGAGAACTCCGAAAGCACGAAGGCGAAGAAGGCCCGGGCTCTTGGCATCACCGTCATCTCCGAGGACCAGCTCGAGGCCATCCTCTCGGGGGCGAAGCAGGAAAAGCCCCCTGTGTCCTAAAATCCCCACAAACGCCTGCAGGTCTTTGCGCCCCAAAAGACGCTTCCCTCATGTGTTTCCTGCGATCTCCCGGTCGCAGCCAAAGGCGATGCCCGCCGCAAGCCGCGCCCGTTCCGCCGTCTCCAGCACGGCGACGGACACATGGAGCCCTGCCTCCATCCTTTCATAGTCCTTCGCCTCGTAGATTTCGGCGAACTCCTGGAACTCGTGAACCATGCGATGGGGGTAGCGGTTCAGCTCGTAGCGGGTGGTGGTGCGGCTCCCTCGGAGACATACCTCGAAGGCCGCCAGCTCGTTCGGCGCCCCTAGTACCCGAAGATACCCCTTCTCCCCCTGCACCGTAATGAAGCACGGGCTGTCCGAGTCCTTCGCTCCCAGGGCAATGGCCGTGAAATCCGGATACTTCAGCAGAAGCGTGCCGGAGGTGTCGATGCCATTGAAGCCGATATTCGCCGCGTAGCTGGCCGCCTTTGGCGCTCCGAAGAGGCCGATGATGAAGTTCAGATTGTAGATATTGATATCGTAGAGGGCCCCGCCGGAGTACTCCGGGTCAAAGACAGGCAGCACCTCGCCTTTGAGGTACCTGTCATAGCGGCTGGAGTATTGGGAGTAGTTCGCCGTGACGGCCCGGATCCTGCCCAGCTCCGGCAGCAGCTTCCTCATGGCGGCGAAGTTCGGCATATGAAGAAGCGTCACCGCCTCGAACACATAGAGATGCCTCTCGATAGCAAGAGTCGCCAGCTCCCGCACCTCTGCCGCCCGGGAGGCGAAGGGCTTTTCCATAATGACATGCTTTCCCGCCAAAAGCGCCTTTTTCGCATATTCGTAGTGGACGCTGTTCGTGAGCCCCACATAGACAAACTCCACCTCGCTGTCGGCGAGAAGTGCCTCATAGTCCGTATAGACCTTCCCAATAGCATACTGCGCCGCCAGCGCCTCTGCCACCGCCCGGCTATGGGGCCGGGCAAAAATCGCCGGAATCTCCACCCCCGGCACCTCCCGAAGCGCCGGAAGTGCCCCCTCCCGGACGATAAAGCCAGTGCCTAGGATTGCAATCTTCATACTGTTTCCTCCGTTCTCCAAAATGCTTCTGTTTCACCCATAAGACCCCGAGACGAGTCTAGCCCACTGGGATAACGGGAATTCCCGCCAAAATCAGTATACCACATGCGGGACATGACGTCCCAGGCGCAGCATTTCCTCCGCGTAGAGGTATTCCGTCGTCTTCTCACCGCCGGAGAGCATGCCGTGCTGCATCGCGAGGATGCCGTTTTCGTAGCGATTTAGATGGGCCCCATCGAAGGTGCATTGGGTGGTGCCGATAATTCGCACGCCCTTTTCCCGGGCGTAGTCGAGGGCCGGGAGGAGGCTATGGCCCGCCGTGGGGACGCCGCCGGCGCCGAAGCCCTCGACGATGATGCTCCGATACCCTGCGTCCACGAGGGACGTGAGGATTTTCCCGTCCATTCCCGGCGTGAGCTTCAGCACGGCCACACGGGTGTCCAGGGGGCCCCGGAGGCGGAAGGGGCCGCTGGGGGCCTCTGCCGCCTGCCACCAATGGATTTCACTTCCCCGCAGCTCTCCGAGAAGGGGCACGTTTACGGGGTGGAAGGCCACGAGGTTTTCCGTGTAGAGCTTCCGGCAGGCGGCGGCCAAGAGGATTTTCCCGCCGAAGGCCACAAAGACCCCGGGACGGCCGCTCCTGGCCGCAAATACTGCCGCCCGGAGATTTTGCACCGCGTCGGTACCCGGCACCTCGATGGGGAGCTGGGAGCCCGTGAGGACCACCGGCCGGTCGAGATTTTCCAGCAGCAGGGATAGGGCCGCCGCCGTATAGGCCATGGTGTCCGTGCCATGGGTCAGGAGAAAGCCATCGTACTCTTCCCGCCGCTCCGCCACAGCCCGGGCGATTTTTTCCCAGTGCTCCGGTGCCACATTCGTGGAGTCGAGGGCGAGGAGCTCCACCGCCGTGAGTTCCGCAAGGCCCGCAAGGCCCGCCCGCGCGAGAAGCTCCTCCCCTGAGAGCCCCGGCCGGAGCCCATCCTTCCCTGCAACAGAGGCAATGGTGCCTCCCGTCGCCAGCAAACATAGCTTTTTCATCGTCGTTTTCTCCCTTCGCTTTGCATACCCCGTCATTATACCATCGAATTTATGGGGCAGAAAGACAATTTTCTATTGTAGGCCGCTATCCTTTTTGTTATTATAGAGTATGGATGACAATGTGTTTCATCCCGTTGTTTTCAGAAGATGCTGTACATATAGAGAAAACGAAAGAAACCGCCGAGTGGAAAAGACTTTGTACAGAAAGAAGGGATTCCTATGAAACGAAGCCTGGGCGTACAGATAAGCGTGGCGATAGCTGCAGGGGTGACGCTGATGGTGGCCATCCTCATCGCCATCACCGCCTCCATGAGCTACGGCACCCTCATCGACCACGGGGAGAAGGAGAAGTTCAACGAGCTGGGAAAGCTCTCTGTCTCCATCGAGAACCGCTACTCCTCCGCCCATCAGACGGGCCTCGACCTCAAGGCCCACATCGATGCCATGCTGAAGCTGGCGCCGGAGGCCAGGAGCCGGGATGCCGTCATCGCGGACATGCAAGAGCTGGTGGCGGTGAACCCGAACATCCTGGGCATCGGCGTGCTCTTTGAGGAAAACGCCTTTGACGGCCAGGATGCGGCTCTCGCCAATACGAAATACTCCGATGAGACGGGGCGGCTCATGCCCTATATCACTCGGGACAGCGGCGGCTTTTTGACGGGCTGGCGCACGGCCAAGTGGTACACGGAGCCAAAGGCCACGGGAAAGACCATGCTGGGTGCCCCCTATACCTTCAAGGGGAACGGCAAGGACATGATGGCGGCCCCCATCGCCATCCCGATTATGGAGAATGGCAAATTCGTGGGTGTCATCCTCCTGGATATGGATCTCGGCACCTTCCAGGGGGACCTTGCCGGCATGAGCTCCGAGGATAACTTCTATACGCTCTTTTCGAAGGACGGCTCCATCATCGCCCACGGCCTGAAGCCGGATACGGTGATGAAGAATATCTTCGAGATGCTGGCCCTGAAGGATGACCAGGTGAACCGCATCTTCGACAAGGACATGTTTGCCGTCACGGATGTGTCCCCCGGCACCGGGGAAAAGTCCATCTTTATGTACTACCCCATCACCTTTGAGGGCACCGACAATGCCTGGGCCTTCCTCTCCGTCACGGACTACGACCAGTTCGTGGGGGCGGCAAACCGGATGATCTACCTCTCCATCGCCGTGGCCCTCGTCTCCATCCTGGTGCTGACGGCGCTCCTGATTTTCTTCATCCAGCGGCGCCTGACCCGGCCTCTCTCCATCATCACCCAGGTCATCGAGAACTTCGCCTCCTACGACTTCCGGGAGGAGCGCAACAAGGTGGTGCGCCAGTTCAGTGGCCGCAGTGACGAGGTTGGCAGCATCGCAAATAACCTGCGCACCATGGGAGAAAACCTCCGGAGCATGCTCCGGAAGATCCACGACACCTCCCAGTCCGTCGCGGCTACAAGCGAGGAGCTCACAGCCACGACCCAGAGCACGGCGGACGCGGCAAAGCGGGTCGCCGACACCATCCGGGAAATCTCCGACGGGGCCGAGCACCAGTCCGTCGACACCCAGGAGGCCTCCGGCAATGTGGAGGAAATCATGCAGCTGGTGGAGCGCAACACAGAGGTGGTCAATAGCCTCACAAGTGCCGTGGAGACCATCGACGACCGGAAGAATGCCGGCTCGAAGATCCTCACTCGCATGGAGGAGACCTGTCAGAAGTCCGCAGACGCCACCCGCCGGGTGGTGGACGTGGTGGCTGCGACGAACGCCAATGCGGAGCGCATCGATAAGGCCAGCCAGATGATCCAGGAAATCTCCGAGCAGACGAACCTCCTCTCCCTGAACGCCGCCATCGAGGCCGCCCGGGCCGGCGAGGCGGGCCGTGGCTTCTCCGTGGTGGCCGACGAAATCCGAAAGCTCGCGGAGCAGTCGAAGGGCTTCTCCTCGGAAATCAAGGTGGTCATCGAGGACCTCATGGCAAAGTCCCGGGAGGCCGTGGAGGTCATGAAGGACACGAAAGCCATCGCCGAGGCCAACGAGACGGAGCTTGCCCATACCCACGAGCAGTTCCAGCAAATCGCAGAGTCCGTGGAGTCCACCCATACCATCATGGCGGAGCTCCACGATACCTACGAGGTCATCCGCCAGAAGAATGCCTCCATCGCCGGCACGGTGCAGAACCTATCCGCCGTGGCGGAGGAAAACGCCGCCGCCAGCAGCAATGCGGACACCGAGGTGGAGACCCAGACAAAGGCGCTGCAGGACATCGCCACCGCCAGCGAGGAGCTGGCAAACATCGCCACGGACCTCCAGGCCGCCATCGAGACGTTCAAGATTTAGGCTTTGATAGAAACGGGGAGCGCCCTCCACTACAGAGAGGCGCTCCTCTTTTCTGTTTCCTCCACCAGCAGGGCGATGCGGGTGATGTAGTCTTTGGGGCTGGCGGCGGCGAGATCCTCGATGATGCTCTCCTCGTAGGAGTAGGCGCCAGGCGTGAGCTCCGGATGTTCCTTTAGATACGCCAGGAGCCTCCCGTAGGCCGGGCCCGTCGCCATGTAGTCGCCGGAAAAATACGTGACGAGATACTCCCCTGCGGGACGCCTTTCCCGAAGGTCTTTCGGCAGTCTCCCATAGGGCGACTCCGTGGGGGTGAAGAAGGCATCGATGAGCTCCGGACGGCCCCCTATAAAGTCCTCCCGGGCCACCCGGGCCCCGAAGGCGTAGCCGCTCGTGATTCCCTCCCGGATGGCGTAGCGCATGTGCTCCGCGATGACCCGCTCGATGCGTCCCGTATCCCCCTTGGCCGAGAGCCTGCGGACGCTTCGGGAGAGGAATAGGGTCTGGGCGGGCAGCGATAGCCGCTCCACCCGGTCGCAGACGATCCGCCCCGCCTCCATGAGCAGGCGCCGCTGGTTCTCCACCGTCCGCTGCATGGCCTTTAGCTTCCTCTGCTCCGAGAGGAGCCACTCCAGCTGCTCGGAGAGAAGCCTGTCGAGCCTCTTTGGGCTCCGATGGGCCATGTACTCCTTTATCTCCGAGAGCTCCAGGCCCATCTGCCGCATGAGGCGAATCATGTAGAAGGGATAAATCTGCCTCGCGCTATAGCTCCGGTAGCCGTTCTCCTCCGTCCCCTCCGGCGAGAAGATGCCCTCCTCATCGTAGTAATGGAGCGTCCGCCGGTTCACTCCGCAAAGCCTCGCGAACTCCCCCGTATGAAAATGCATGCGCTTGCCCATGATAGCCCCCCTTGACATTCCAGTGGCTGTAAGGTTTACCATAAGTATAGTAGATGAAATCACAAAGCACAAGCGTATCTTCGTAAGTCGCCCGCGAACCGTTACGTGTAGCAATCGACCGTGGTGAGTGGGCGACTTACGAAGTGCACGTAGTATCTCAGAAGGGATCCGGATTTTTATGCGCACAAGCAAAACGCGCACCAGCTCACCACTTGCCAAGCACTTCACCACCCGGGGGCTCCTTGCCTTTGCGGCCCCCTCCATCGCCATGATGGCCGTCATCGCACTCTACACCGTCACCGACGGCATCTTCATCGGCCGCTTTGCGGGGGGCGAGGCCCTGGCTGCCTCGAACATCGCCTACCCGGCCGTCAACCTCCTCTGGGGTGTCGGCATCATGCTCTCCTCCGGCGGCTCCGCCCTCGTGGCGAAGAACCTGGGGGAGGGGCGGCTCGCCCTGGCCCGGGAGCGCTTCTCCCTGCTGGCCCTCGCCGCCTTCGCCCTGCCGACGATGCTCTCCCTCTCCATCTATCTAGCCCTCCCCGTCCTCCTCCCATTCCTCGGAGCGACGCCAGGGCTCTACGCTATGTGCCGGGACTACCTCCTGGCGCTACTCCCCTTCTT
This sequence comes from uncultured Mitsuokella sp., assembly GCA_945873115.1. Lineage (GTDB taxonomy): Bacteria > Bacillota > Negativicutes > Selenomonadales > Selenomonadaceae > AWVT01. Next base: position 22,902 of record CAMCBT010000012.1, on the reverse strand, counting down.
CGGCGTCGGCGGCCTCATGCTCCTCTTCAATGCCTTCTTCATCGCCGACGGCCGACCCCTGCAGGGTTTTGCCGTCTCCGTCCTCTCGGGCCTCACGAATATGGCCCTTGACTACGTCTTTCTCGCCCAGCTGGGGCTCGGCATCTTCGGCGCGGGGCTGGCCACGGGCCTTGCGTACCTCGTGGCGGCCCTCGCGGGGCTCCTGTACTTTGCCCGCTACGCAAGGCTCCTGCGCTTCACCCGGCCCGCCCGCCACATCCGGCCCCTTCTCGCCGCCATGGGCAACGGTGCCTCGGAGCTCGTGACCCAGCTCTCCATGGGCATCACCACCTTCCTCTTCAACATCGTCACCTTCCGCTATGCGGGCACGGAGGGCATCGCCGCCATCACCGTCATCCTCTATGCGGACATGCTGCTGACCACCGTCTACGTGGGCTACACCACAGGCATCGCCCCCATCTTCTCCTACCAGTACGGCGCAGGAAATGCCGGGGAAATCCATCGCCTGCTGAAAAAGAGCGCGGTGCTCATCGGCTCCAGCGCCCTCTTCGTCTTCGCCGTCGCCAAGGCCTTCGCCACCCCCCTCGCCGCCCTCTTCCTCCCGGAGGAAAGCGCTGCCCAACACCTTGCGGCAGAGGGCTTCATGCTCTTTTCCTTCTCCTTCCTCCTCGCAGGGTTCAATATCTTCCTGGACGGCTTCTTCACGGCGCTGTCCGACGGCAAGACCTCGGCGCTGCTCTCCTTCACGCGGAACCTTGCGGGCATCTCCATCTTCCTCCTGACGCTCCCAGAGCTTTTCGGCCTCAAAGGTGCCTGGCTGGCCGTCCCCGCCGCCGACGTGGTGGCCCTTTTGCTGGGTGCAGTCCTCACGACACGCCACCTCGGCTTCACGCAGTCTAGGACAGGTCAGCAAAGCGCACGATCGCTTGCGGAGACGTGGTGAGTGCAGCACGATACGTACGCCGTTCCTGCATTCTTCCTTGCAATTTCCCTCCTTTTCTATTATGATTTATATAGTAGGATTGTTTCGACTATTTCACGAGGAGGGCGTCACCATGCTCAAGGCATTTGCAGTAGCAGACATCCGGCCGGGTATGCGCCTTGGCAAGGACGCGACGGATTTCAGCGGGGAGGTCGTGGTGCGGCGGGGCACCACCCTCGACCAGAGCATGATCCCCCTGCTCCAGCAAAAGGGCATCGTCACCGTGCTCATCACCCTCCCGGAGCCCCCCTCCGACATCGCCCCGAAGAAGGAAGTCCTCGTGGACAAGGCCTATGCCGGCAGCTATGACCAGGTCTACACCACCCTCTACTCGCTCCTGAACGACCTCTGCTGGCGAAGCACCCTCGACATGGACGCCCTGAAGTCCATCCTCACCTCCGAGCTCTTCCGGGAGGCCCCCGACGATGCCCGGGCCATCTCCCAGATCCATAACGCCACCCAGGAGGGCGACCCCCTCATCCATCAGGCCCTAAGTGCCGGGATCCTCGCCAAGCTCATGACCCACTGGCTGGGCTTCAACGAGCGGGAACGCCACGACCTCATCACAGCCGCCCTCCTCTACTCCGTGGGAAAGCTGAACCTCCCCCAGTCCATCCTGGCCAAGAAGAAGCGTCTGACCTTCGCCGAGGAACACATCGTAAGGGAATACCCGAAGTTCAGCTACTCCGTGTTGAAGAACTCGCCCCTCTCCGCCAGCCCCGATATCTTGAAGGGCATCCTCCAGCACCGGGAGCTCCTGGACGGCTCCGGCTTCCCAAACAAGCTGAAGGGTGCTGCCATCGTGCCCATCGCGCGAATCCTCGGCATCCTCGACCTCTACATCGCCCTGGCCACAAAGGAGGACGCGGACGAGCGCAAATCCCCCTTTGAGATATTCGCCATATTGGAAGACGGTGTCTACAAGAAACGCTACGATGCCACCTATGCCGTCCCCTTCATGCGCCACGTCTGCCACGCCCTCTACGGCAACTGGGTGCGCCTCACGGATGGCACTGCGGCCCGCATCGTCTACCTGGACGAATTGAGAGTGACGGCACTCCCCATCGTCCAGCGGCTCGACGGCACCTTCCTGAATCTCGCCACCACGGGGGATGTGCGCATCGAGCGCATCCTCACCGCCGAGGAGCTGGAGGACTTCGCCGGCTAAGCTACATATTCCTTCCCCCTTGTGGTATAATCTTACCCATATGCAAGGGGGAATTTTTATGCAAAAAACTGCTCTCACGAAATCGCGCCGCCAGATTTTCTACGAAGGGGTCCACGATGGCATCCCCATCGCCCTTGGGTACTTCGTCGTATCCTTCACGCTCGGCATCGCGGCGAAAAATGCAGGGCTCTCACCGCTAGAGGGCTTTCTCGCCAGCCTCTTCAACAACGCCTCCGCCGGCGAGTTCGCAGGCTTTTCCGTCATCGAAGCCGATGCGCCGTATCTCGAAATCATCCTCATCACATTGGTGGCGAACGCCCGGTACCTCCTCATGAGCTGCGCCCTGAGCCAGCGCATGGCAAAGAGCACCTCGGCGTGGCACCGTATCTTCGTGGGCTTCGATGTGACGGATGAGCTCTTTGGCATCGCCATCGCAAGGAAGGGGCTTCTCAATCCCTTCTACAGCTACGGCTCCTACTCCGTGGCTCTGCCCGGCTGGGCCTTCGGCACCCTCTTCGGCGTCATCGCGGGAAATGTGCTGCCCGAAATGCTGGTGAGCGCCCTCTCCGTGGCCCTCTACGGTATGTTCCTCTGGATCATCATCCCCCCGGCGAAGCGGGACACCGTCATCCGAGGCCTCGTGGCGGTGTCCTTTGCCGCAAGCTTTCTCCTGACCCACGCCTCCTTTGCTGCGGATATCTCCTTTGGCACCCGGACGATTATCCTGACGCTTCTCATCGCCGGCGCCGGGGCGATTCTCTTTCCCATAAAGGAAAAGGAGGAAGAGCATGCAGCATGATATCTACATCTACCTCCTCCTCATGAGCGCCGTGACGCTCTCCATCCGCATCCTGCCGCTGCTCCTCATCCGGGGGGAAATCCGGAATACCTTCCTCCGGTCCTTCCTCTACTATGTGCCCTACGTGACGCTGGCCGTCATGACCTTCCCCTCCATGGTGGAGGCCACGAAATCCCCCATCTCCGGCACGGCGGCCCTCCTCCTGGGGCTCACCCTCGCCTGGCGCGGCGCCAGCCTCTTCACCGTCGCCGCCACCTGCTGCATTATCGTCTTCGTGACGGAGCTCTTTCTATAAATTCCAAACGGCATCAAAATTCTATATAATAAAAATACCCGCAGGCTCATCACTTCCTGCGGGTGTTTTTGTGGTTCCAGAATGTCGTTCTCCGATTACATCTATAGAATACCACTTTTATGATTCTTGAAAAGGAGCTTCTCCTTTATTTTTCGGGAAAGAATATCCCCGTCACCCTTTGGCTTGGGCGCTTGCCTAGATAGGAGCCCAGGAGGAACAGCAAAAGCGACACGGTGATGCCGATGGTGATCTGGTGAAGATCCATCACCTTGAAGCCCGCCGCCATGGAGGCGCAGTAGGCGAGGGTGCCGCCCACCATGGAGAGGATTGCCCCCGTGCGGTTCGCCTTTTTCCAAAAGAGGCCGAAGAAGAGCACCCAGAAGAAGGCCGTCTCGAGCCCGCCGAAGGCGAACATGTTGATGAGCCAGATGAGGGCAGGCGGCGTCCGGGCGATGAAGAAGACTGCGATGCCTAGGCCTGCCGTCACCAGGATGGAGAGGAGCCGGAGCCGCCGCTCGGGCACCTGGCGCCCCCGCTTATGGCCATTGTGGAGATAGATATCCTTCACAATGGCCGACGACGCCACGATGAGGAGGCCGGAAATCGTCGATATGGAGGCCGCCAGAGGCCCGATGATGGCAAAGCCCATGAGCTCCCTTGGCATGGCGTGGGCGATGGTCTGGGGGATGATGGAGTCCGCGCCCCCGTAGGCCGCCGCCGGCTCCGACAGCACCCCGTGGGCAAGAATCCCCGTGAAGTTCACGCCGATATTCATGAAGCCCACCACGATGGTGCCCAGAATCATGGCCCGGTGGAGACTCTTCGTGTCCTTATAGCTGATGCCCCGCACCACCGACTGGGGCAGCGCGATGGTGCAGATGCCCACGAGGAGCCACTGGGTAAAATAGATGCCTAAGGGGAGATTCTCCGGCCGGAGCATCTCCGGGTGGTTCGTCGCTATCCCCTCCATGATATGGGAAAAGCCGCCGCCCGCCTCCAGCACGTAGTAAAGGAGCAGGATGATGCCCGCCATCATGACGAGGGCGCAGCAGGTATCCGTAAAGGCCACGGCCCGAAAGCCCCCGATGGCCGTATAGAGCACCACCACCAGGCCGAAGAGCAGGAGCCCCATCTCGTAGTCGTAGCCCGTCACCGCCTCAAAGAGCTTCGCGCCCCCCACGAACTGGGCCGTCATGGTACCGCAGAAAAAGAGCACGATGACAAAGGCGGATAGATAGGCGAGGATATCCGACTCGAACCGCTCCCGGATGATATCCACCACCGTCACCGCATCGAAGCGGCGGGAGAGGAGCGCCACCCGCTTGCCGTAGATGCCCAGCACCAGGAAGATGGCCGTCACCTGGACGATGGCCATGTAAATCCAGCCAAAGCCCACGGTAAAGGCCATGCCCGGCCCCCCCACGAAGGAGGAGACGGAGCTGTAGGTAGCCACCGTCGTCATGGCGAGGACGAAGCCCCCGAGGTCATGGTTCCCTATGAAGTAGTCGTTCACAAAGCGGGCCCCCGCCCGCTGGCGGCGCACGTAGAAGCCGATAGCCACCATGAGGCCCATAAAGGCGAGAAGCGGCAGGAGCGCAAAGGGATTCGTCTCAGTCACGACCGCTCACCTCCCCATCCCCCAGGGGCATGTCCCGAAAGACAGAGCGGACGAGAAGAATGACGCCCGTGATGGCAAAGGCCCAGACCCCAAGGGACGCGAGAATTGCCCAGAGGGGGATGAAGCCGATGGCGGCCTCCGGCCAAAGGGCGTAGGCCCCGAAGCCCGCGAAGAGCCAGAATGCGATAAGCGCGAGGAGAAGAGTCCCCGTCGCCTTCGCTTCCCTTCGTACCTGCCGGTACTTTTCCTGTGTATTCATTTTTACCTCCTTGTACAGTCGCGTACCCATGCGCGTACCGTCGGGATTTATCATAGCGCAAAGCACTCGCTTATGCAAGAAAAAAGACAGCTCCCAAAGAAGCTGCCAAAATCTCAGTGAATCGATTTTTTCTTGAACCTGCCTCCCACAATATCGTGGACGGCGTTTATGGTGACGAAGGCACTCTCGTCCTTTTCCAGGACGATTTCCTTCACCTTGTCCACCTCCAGGCGGGTCACCACGCAGTAGAGAACCTCCTTTGCCTCCCCCGTGTAGCCGCCGGCGCCGTGGAGCATCGTCACGCCCCGGCCCAGCCGGTCATTGAGTGCCGAAGTGATTTCCTCGTGTTCATCCGTCACAATCATGACGGCGTAGCTCTCATCGAGGCCCTTTATGACCACGTCGATCATCTTCGCGATGACGAAGTAGGCCACCAGAGAATACATGGCCTTGTCCCAGCCGAAGAGCAGGCCCGCGCTGGAGAGGATGAAGAGGTTAATGAACATCACCACCTCGCCCACGGAGAAGACCGATTTCTTGTCCATGATGATGGCCACGATCTCCGTGCCGTCGAGAGACCCGCCGGCCCGGATGATGAGACCCACCCCCACGCCGTCGATGATGCCGCCGAATATGGCCGCCAGGAAGGGATCCGTCGTCACCGGCGGGATGGGCTCGAAGACCGCTGACCAGAAGGACAGGATGCAGATGGCTATCGTCGTGGCGATGGCGAAGTTCTTGCCGATCTGCTTGTACCCCAGGGTCAAAAAGGGGATGTTCAGCACCACCAGGAACACGCCCAGCTTCCACCCGGTGATGGCACTGGCCATGATGGAGATGCCCACGATGCCGCCATCGATGACGTTGTTTGGGATGAGGAAGAGTTCCAGCCCCGCCGCGGCGATGATGGCCCCCAGGAGTATGAGGGCATACTTTTTCAGATAAAACGAAGCCTTCCGCTTCTGTACGATTTTCTTGCAGGCCTTCTGAGGCAAAGGCCCCTGCTGCACGTGCTCTGCCAAATGCTAGTCCTTTCTCTCGCAAAACGATACAACGAATCATTGCATATCCCTGCAATGCCTGTGGGCAGACAGACTACCCCTTATTTCTGTATAATTCTAGGCAGCTTTCCATTTTCCTATGGGAAATTCGTCCTTTTTCTCGCTATCACCTGATTTTTCGCGCAAAGCTTCGGATTATCACGCATTTTCGATTTCCTGCTCCCCCACATTGTGGGAAAGTGCAAGGTGTGGTAAAATAAGGCGAGTTTTCGGGAGCTTTCTCGGTTTCTAGGGAGGAAAAACCATGATCTATACAGTAACCTTCAACCCGGCCATCGACTACATCGTGCGGCTGGATTCCTTTCAGGCGGGGGCAACGAACCGCGTGACCTACGAGCAGGTCCTGGGGGGCGGCAAGGGTATCAATGTGTCCATTGTCCTCGCGAATCTGGGGCAGAAGTCCACGGCCCTGGGCTTCCTGGCAGGCTTCACCGGCGCGGAGATTTCCCGCCAGCTCAAGGAATTTGGCGTGGAACAGGAGTTCATCCACCTGGATGAGGGCTTTTCCCGCATCAATGTGAAGGTTAAGGCCGGGGAAGAGACGGAGATCAACGGCCAGGGGCCGGACATCCCCCAGCGGAAGCAGGACGTGCTCTTCCAGCAGCTGGACCAGCTCCAGTCAGGGGACACACTGGTGCTGGCGGGCTCCATCCCGAAGACGCTCCCGGATGACATCTACGAGCGCATCCTGAAGCACCTCTCCGGCAAGGACCTTCGCATGGTGGTGGACGCGGAGAAGAAGCTCCTGCTGAACGTCCTGCCGTACCATCCCTTCCTCATCAAGCCGAACCACCACGAGCTGGGGGATATGTTCGGCGTGGAGCTCACAGGAGACGAGGAAATCATCACCTACGCCAAGAAGCTCCAAGAAAAGGGCGCCCGGAACGTCCTGGTCTCCCGGGGCGGCGACGGGGCCATCTTCGTGGGGGAAAACGGTGAGGTCTACAAGGCCCCTGCCCCGAAGGGAAGGCTCGTGAACTCCGTCGGTGCCGGCGACTCCATGGTGGCAGGCTTCCTGACGGGCCTCGAGGAGTCGAAGGGGAACCTCAAGGAGGCCTTCTTCCTGGGCGTCGCCTCCGGCAGTGCCTCCGCCTTCAGCGAGAATCTCGCCACCCGGGCGGAAGTGGACGCACTACTGAAAACCATAAAGGAGTAACAAATGCGAATCAACGATTTGCTCAAGATTGAGAGCATCAAGCTTGGGGCGCAGCCAAAGGACAAGGCCTCGGCCATCCACGAGCTGGCGCTCCTCATGGAAAAGGGCGGCAATCTAAAGGATGCCGCCCAGTATGAAAAGGACGTGCTGGAGCGCGAAGCCTCCGGCACCACGGGCCTGGGCGACGGCATCGCCACCCCTCACGCCAAGAGCACCGGCGTCGCTGCCGCAGGCCTCGCCGCCATGACGGTTCCCGACGGCATGGACTTTGAGTCCATGGACGGGAACCCCGCCCGCCTCTTCTTCATGATTGCAGCGCCGGACTCGGCAAATGACGAGCATCTCGCCATCCTTTCGAAGCTGGCCACCATGATCATGGACCCGGACTTCAAGGAGGCTCTCATCGCCGCGAAGTCCATCGAGGAGTTCCGCTCCCTCATCGATCAGAAGGAGGACGGCACCTTCGAGGCGCCATCTGCGGCAGAGGAAAGCGCCCCAAAAGCTGCAGCACCGGCCTCCGGCCATATCCAGGTTCTCGCCGTCACCGCCTGCCCCACGGGCATCGCCCACACCTTCATGGCCGCCGAGAGCCTGGAGCAGCACGCCAAGAAGCGGGGCATCTCCATCAAGGTGGAGACAAACGGCTCCGGCGGTGCCAAGAACGTGCTGACGGACGCGGAAATCGCCGCCGCCGACGGCATCATCGTGGCTGCCGACAAGAATGTGGCCATGAGCCGCTTTGACGGCAAGCGGGTCGTCATCCGGAAGGTCGCCGACGGCATCAACAAGGCGGACGAGCTGTTAGACCTCGCCACGAATGGCTCCGCCCCCGTCTACCATGCCTCGGGCTCCGACGAGGAGGAGAGCTCCGCGGACACCGCCGGCGACAGCCTGGGACGCCAGATCTACAAGCATCTGATGAACGGTGTCAGCCACATGCTCCCCTTTGTCGTGGGCGGCGGCATCCTCATCGCCATCGCGTTCCTCCTGGATGACTACTCCATCAACCCCGCCAACTTCGGCTCCAATACGCCGACGGCGAAGTTCTTCAAGGACATCGGCGGCGCCGCCTTCGGCTTCATGCTGCCGGTGCTGGCAGGCTTCATCGCCATGTCCATCGCCGATAGGCCGGGCCTCGCCGTGGGCTTCGTGGGCGGTGCGCTCGCGGGCACCACGGGCTCGGGCTTCCTGGGTGCCCTCATCGCGGGCTTCGTGGCCGGCTACGTGGTAAACGGCCTGAAGAAGGTCTCCGGCTGCCTGCCCGAGTCCCTGGAGGGCATGAAGCCCATGCTCATCTACCCGGTGCTGGGCATCCTCATCATGGGCTTCATCTCCCTCTTCATCATCGCCCCGCCGGTATCCGCCATCAACACCTGGATGGTGGATACCCTGAAGAACATGGATCCCTCCGCCCGCATCCTCATGGGCCTCATCGTAGGCGGCATGATGGCCGTCGACATGGGCGGTCCTGTGAACAAGGCGGCCTACGTCACGGGCACGGGACTTCTCGCCTCCGGTGAGTTTCACGTGATGGCGGCGGTCATGGCGGGCGGCATGGTGCCTCCCCTTGCCATCGCTCTTTGCACCACCTTCTTCCCGAACCGCTTCACGGAGAGCGAGCGCAAAGCCGGCCCCACCAACTACGTCATGGGCCTCGCCTTCATCACCGAGGGTGCCATCCCCTTTGCGGCGGGCGACCCCATCCGGGTCATCCCCTCCATGATTGTGGGCTCGGCTCTCGCCGGTGCCCTCACCATGGCCTTTGACTGCACCCTCCGGGCACCCCATGGCGGCATCTTCGTGGTGCCCACCATCGGCAACCCCCTCATGTATCTCGTAGCCATCGCCATCGGCGCCGTCGTCGGCTGCGCCATCCTGGCCGTACTGAAAAAAACCATCAAGAAGTAAGAAACAAACACCGCATCCCGAAGGGTAATCCTTCGGGATATTTTTTTGAAAAGCGTTGGCAAAACCCTCGATCGCATCCTTGCGGGAGAAGAATACAAATAATGGGCACGAAAAAGGAGCTCCCAAAGCGGAAGCTCCTTTCACTATATAGCCCCAAGAAGGCAAACCGTAGGCGCAGACGGATTGGCTGGTTTCTTGCAAGGGCGGCGCACAGACCCGCAAGCGGACATTTGTGCGTGTAGTTTCGTGCGTTAGAACAGAACCTTTGCGATATGGATATAGTCGGGATCCAGCTGCTTTTTGTTGTTGACCGAATCGTGGAGGTCGATGGAGACCACGTGGCCTTCCTTGAAGCCGAAGACGATGTTCGACAGCCCAGAGATGAGGGCAAGGGCTGCCTGCTCGCCCAGCTGGCTGGCACGAACCCGGTCGATGACCGTGGGCGATCCCCCGCGCTGGATATGGCCGAGGACGGAGGCACGGGTGTCGAGGCCCGTTTCCTTCGCGATGTAGTCGGCGATTTCCTGGCCGTTGCCGGCGCCCTCTGCCACCACCACGAGGATGTAGCGCTTGCCCTTCTTGTAGGCCTCCTGCATATCCTCGCAGATGGCGTGGAGGTCATACTCCTCCTCCGGCACCAGGATGTACTCGGCGCCGCCGGAGATGCCGGCCACCAGTGCCAGCCAGCCGCTGTTGCGGCCCATGGTCTCCAGCACGATGACCCGGCGATGGGCAGAGGCGGTGTCCCGGAGCTTATTGATGGCATCGATGATGGTGTTCGCCGCCGTATCGCAGCCGATGGTGTAGTCGGAGCCCCAGACATCGTTGTCGATGGTGCCGGGGAGCCCCACGATGGGGATGCCCGTCTCCTGGGAGAGCAGCGATGCGCCGCGCAGCGACCCGTCGCCGCCGATGACGCAGAGGCCCTCGATGCCCCGGTCCACCAGGTTCTTATAGCCGAGCTTTCGGCCCTCCGGCGTCCGCCACCGCTTGCTGCGGGCCGTGCCCAGGAAGGTGCCGCCCCGCTGGATGATGTCGCCCACATCCTTGGACTCCATCTTGTATATGTCCCCATCCAGGAGTCCATGGTAGCCGTCGTGGATGCCCCAGACCGTCACGCCCTCATAAAGAGCCGTGCGGACGACGGCGCGAGCCGCCGCATTCATTCCCGGGCTGTCTCCGCCGCTCGTCATGACTGCGATACTGTTTAACATGTAAAAGCCCCCTATATTACAGAAACTTTATGGACAAGCTGATTTCTTCTATCATACCATAATTTGCCGGAAGAATATAGGTCTTCTATGAAAAAGCTTCTGCCCGATGTGCTCTTCCAAGGCGGATTGCCTCAAAGCCCGTTGCGCCCCGCGCAGATCGGTTAATTGCCTTGATTGTCTAGTGATTTTTCTGTATAGTACGCGTTACTTCCCAATACAAAACTTGGAGAAGATTTCATCGAGGAGCTCTGTCCCCAGCGCTTCTCCTGTGAGCTTTCCCAGCTCCTCCCAGGCTGCCCGGAGGTCGATGGATACGAAATCCAGCCCCATGGCTCCTGCGAGGCTGTCCTGGGCGGCCGCGAGGTGCCCGTCCGCCTCCCGGAGCACCTTTGCCTCCCGCTCCGTACTCACGAACGTCCCCTCCGCCCCATCGCTCACATCCCGGTACACCCGGGCCCGGATGGCGATGGAGAGCTCCTCAAGGCCTGCCCCCGTCTCCGTGGAGATGGCGTGAACCGGCAACCCTCCGGCGCACTCGGAAAGGGTCGCCGCCGTCGTCTTTGGCGGCAGATCCGTCTTCGTCAGAAGGATCATGGCACTCCCCTCCCGGTCCTTCGCGATGGTGAGGATCTCCTCATCCTCTGCATCGAGGCGCCTCGACCCATCGAAGAGCATGAGCACGAGGGACGCCTTCCGGGCGTACTCCCTTGCCCGCTCGATGCCGAGGCGTTCCACCACGTCCGCCCCCTTTCGGATGCCCGCCGTGTCCACAATACAGAGCGGCACGCCTCCCACATCCGCCACCTCCTCGATGGCGTCCCGGGTGGTGCCCGGGATATCCGTCACGATGGCCCGCTCCTCCCGGAGGAAGGCATTCATGAGGCTGGACTTTCCCACATTCGGCTTGCCGATGATGGCTGTGGGGAGGCCATCCCGAAGCACCCGGCCGGCCTCGGCCGTCTTTTGCATCTCCGCGATTTTCGTCCGGACGGCATGGATATTCTTTTCGATATCGTAGGCGATGACATCGTCCACCTCATCCTCGGGGAAGTCGATATTCGCCTCGATATGGGCCAGCATGGTGAGGAGCGCATCCCGGAGCTTCTTGATTTCCTTGGAGAAGCGCCCCGTCAGGTGGCCGCTGGCCACTGCAAGGGCCCCCTTTGTCCGGGCACTCACCACGTCCATGACCGCCTCCGCCTGGCTGATGTCCAGGTGCCCGTTCAGGAAGGCCCGCTTCGTGAACTCCCCCCGCTCGGCGGGCCGGGCGCCGGCGGAGTAGGTCAGGGCGAGAGCGCAGCGCAGCACGTACGGGCTTCCGTGGCACTGGATTTCCACCACGTCCTCCCCCGTATAGGAATGGGGGGCGCGGAAGACGAGGGCCAGGGCCTCGTCAATGGCCTCCCCGAAGGAGTCCACGAGGCTCCCATGGAGGAAGCGGCCCCCCTCCGTGTCCGCGAGCTTCTGCCCCGAGTTGGCGGCAAAGACCGCGTCTGCCACCCGGAGGGCTTCCTCCCCGCTGATGCGCACGACGCCGATGCCCCCCATGCCCTGGGGTGTCGCAATGGCGCTAATGGTTTCTTCCATATTTTCCCCTTCTTCAAATAGATAAGGCTGTGATAAAAATTTATCACAGCCCTGTTTTTCAGTATTCGCCCCGCTCGTAGTAGGGCTCCTGCGGCTCCGGTGTGCTTTCCACCCGCGCTCTGCGGCTTCTCCCCTCGTAGGAGTCCTGGCGGCGGCCCCGACGGCGCTTTGGGGCGATGACCACGTAGCGGCGGGGCTCCTCCCCGTCGCTGTAGGTGGTGACCCGGCGGTTGTCGATGAGGGCCGTATGGATGATGCGCCGCTCGTGGCGGTTCATGGGCTCCAGGTGGACCTCCTGGCCCAGGCGGCAGGCCTTTTCTGCCAGATGCTGGGCGAGGCGCACGAGAGTCTCCTCCCGGCGGAGGCGATAGTTCTCCGCATCCACCAGGATGCGCAGCCGCCCCTCGTCGATGCCCCGGTTGGCGGCGAGGTTCGTCAGGTACTGGAGGGCGTCCAGGGTCTGCCCGTGCTTTCCGATGAGGATGCCCACGCTCTCCCCCCGAAGGGTGATGCGAAGGCCCTTGGCCGTCCTTTCCCGCTCCACGGTGACATCGAGATTCATGACGGAGATGATGTCCCGGAGGAAGGTCACGGCCCTTTTTGCCTGCATCTCCTGGGCCTCCGTAAAGACGAGGGTCTCCTCGTCAGAAGAAGGGGCAAAGGCACCCGTTTCCTGCTCCTTCGCGGGAGCCTCCGTCCTCGGAGCCTCCTCTCGAGCAGGCTCTGCCTTTGGCTTTTCTCTTGCAGGCGGCTCCGCAGCTCGCGGTGCCTCCGCTTTTTTCGTCACCCGCACCCGAGCCTTTTTGGCAAAGAGGCCGAGAAATCCGGAGGAGGGCTCCTGCAGGACGGAAATCTCCGCCTCCTCCCGGGTCACCCCCAGGCTGCGAAGAGCCGACTCCACAGCCTCCTCTACCGTCTTACTCTCCCATTCCATGGATTCCGGCATCAATCTTCCTCCTTCTTCGTGTCCTCCCCCCGGTACATCCACCACTGCTGGCCAATCTGAACCACGTTCATGGTGACCCAGTAGAGCACGAGGCCCGCAGGGAAGTTCAGGGAAAGCCAGCCGATGAAGAGGGGCATGACGAACATCATGATCTTCATCTGCTGGTTCATTTCCGTGGTGGTCTGCTTCTGCTGGAGGAAGGTGGTGAGCGCCGAGAGCACCGGCAGAACATAGAGGGGATCCGGCTCCGACATGGTGGGCAGCCACAAAAAGCTCGCCGCCTGCGGCGTGGGGTAGTCGAAATTATACAGCGCGTAGTACATGCCCATGAGAATCGGCATCTGGATGATGAGCGGCAGGCAGCCAGCCAGGGGATTAACCCCCGTCTCCTGGTAGAGGGCCGCGATCTTCTGCTGCATGACCTGGGGATCCTTCTTGTACTTCTCCTGGATTTTCTTCATCTTCGGCGAGATCTCCTGCATCGCCTTCATGGAGCGCACCTGCTTCACCGTCAGCGGGTAGAGGAGCATCTTGATGAGGATGGTCAAAAGGATGATGGCCGCGCCATAGGTCTCGAGGCCCACGGCACTCGTCAGGCCGTATAGGGCCTGCAGCACAAAGCTCAAAATACTCTCAATGGGCGAGAGAAGCGAACTGAAAAACTCCAAAACATCACGTCCTAATCTCTATTCTTGGAACTCGTCCCTAGGGGACCGGATCATAGCCTCCCCTGTGGAAGGGGTGGCACTTCAGGAGGCGCAGGAGGGCAAGAAGCCCGCCTCTAAACGCCCCGTATGTTTCGATGGCCTCCAGGGCGTAGGCCGAGCAGGTGGGCACGAAGCGGCAGGAGGGGGGCTTCATGGGCGAGATATACGCCCGATAAAAGCGGATGGCCGCCAATAAAAGCCCCTTCAAGGCTGCCCCACCTGCCGCCCGGGGGCCGCGTCCTCCCGGAAGATGCCCGCCCGCCGCCCGAGGGCGAGGAAGGCCTTTTCCGTCTCCTGGCAGGCCTGCTCTGTTACAGGCTTCCTGCCCACCAGGAGGAGTGCCAGGTTTTCCTTCAGCTCCCCCTGATGGAGCCGGTAGCACTCCCGAAGAAGCCTCTTCACCCGGTTCCTTACCACCGCGCAGCCCAGCTTCTTTCCGGCAGCAAAGCCCACCCGGCCACCAAGCTCCTTTGTCTCCAGCACATAGAGCACCAGGGAGTGGTTGGCAAAGGTCTTCCCCTTCTTGTACACATGCTGGAAATCCCGGCGCTCCTTGAGCATCTTTTTTCGCGATAATGAAACCATACTACCCCAGTGACGGGCGACCGTCTATCATAAAGTCCAGGCCGTGCCCGGAGCCAATACACAGAGAAAACTACACGCACAAACGTCCACTTTGTGGACATTGTGCGCCGCCCTTGCAAGAAACCAGCCAATCAGTCTGCGCCTACGGCTTGACTTCTTGGGGTTTCATAGTAAAAGAAAAGGGCCACACTCCCGCGTGGCCCAATTCCGGCAAGGCACTTATGCCGACAGCTTCTTTCTGCCACGCTGGCGCCTTCTCTTCAGCACGAGACGACCGCCCTTCGTCTTCATGCGCTCGCGGAAGCCGTGGGTCTTCTTGCGCCAATGGTTGTTCGGCTGATATGTCTGCTTCATCTCTTCGCACCTCCTTCCGCTCTGGTATTTCTCGCTTCAAAAACCTCTGAAACCTGATTGTCCTTCAAAAGGTATCAAAACAACGGGCCCAGTGCGGACACTTTCCCCGCAAAAGCCTGACTATGGGCAATTATATAGTAAGGCACCCGGAGTGTCAAGGAAAAAGCCGCTTCTTTTCCACGGTTTTCTGTGGATAAATAAAGGATTTTTCCCATCTGTACACAGGAAAGTTGTTGATAACTTCCCCCGATTTTGGTAAGATAGCAGTTGATAATGCGATAGTTGCCTGTGCATTTCTTCCCAGAAACAGGATGAGGCCCCCTCGGGGGCTATCCTTTTCATGCCCGAAAGAGCGGGCTTCCCGCCATTTTTCCCGGAAATAAGGCGAAGTTATCCACAGCTGTGTATAAAACTGTTGATAACTCTATTAACAGGTGGAAGAAAATCATCTACAGCAAAGCGTGAAAATATCAAGCATCATAGAAGCGCTGCAAATCTGGCAGTGCCGGAGAAAGGAACGTCTCTCATGGAGCAAGAAAAGCTCGACGCTGTCTGGCAGGAAATCCTGAACGAGCTGAAAAATTCCCTGGCCCCGACAGCCTTCCGGTGGCTCTCCCCCGTCACCCCCATCTCCCTCACGGAGGACACCCTGACACTGGGGGCCCCCACCGATGCCCACTGCGAGTGGATTGAGAGCCACTATCTCGCCATCATGAAGGACGCGGTGAAGGCGACGCTGGGCGTCCCCATCAAGATTCTCCTCGTCAAGCAGAAGAAGGAAAAAGAGGACGAGGAAAGCAAAGAGGATCCCAGGAAAAAGAGCCCCGCCGCCCCAAAAAAGAAGGGAACTGCCAACCCCGCCCAGGGGAACCTCTTTGTGACAGATCCCCCAAGCAGCGAGGGCGAGGGGAGCGACATACACATCATCGCCCCGGGGGATAATTCCTCCCTAAACCCGAAATACACCTTCGACACCTTCGTCATCGGCAGCTCGAACCGCTTTGCCCATGCGGCGGCGGTGGCGGTGGCCGAGTCCCCCGGCAAGGTCTACAACCCCTTCTTCATGTACGGAGGCGTCGGCCTGGGAAAGACCCACCTCATGCACGCCATCGGAAATAGGGTCCTGCAGAACCACCCGGACATGCGGGTCCTCTACGTCTCCAGCGAGCAGTTTACGAATGAGATTATCCGTGCCATCCAGGAAGGCCGCCCGGAGACCTTCCGCAAGAAGTACCGCACCATCGACGTGCTCATGGTCGACGATATCCAGTTCATCTCCGGCAAGGTCAGTACCCAGGAGGAGTTCTTCAACACCTTCAACGCCCTCCACGTGGCGGACAAGCAGATCATCATCTCCTCCGACCGTCCTCCCCGGGAGGTGCAAAAGCTGGAGGACAGGCTCCGCTCCCGCTTCGAGGGCGGCCTCATCACCGACATCCAGGCACCGGATCTCGAGACCCGCATCGCCATTTTGAAGAACAAGGCCATGCTGGACCAGGTAGACGTGCCGAACGATGTCATGGTCTACATCGCCAGCCGCATCGTGTCGAACATCCGCGAGCTGGAGGGGGCGCTGACCCGCGTCGTGGCCTTTGCCTCCCTATATGGCAAACCCGTCACCACGGATCTCGTCGCCGAGGCCCTGAAGGATGTCTTTGCCAACAACAAGACGAAGGAAATCACCATGGAGGTCATCCAGGAAATCGTCGCCTCCCACTTCGCCATCAAGATTGAAGATCTCCACTCCAAGAAGAAGGCCCGCTCCATCGCCTACCCGCGCCAGATCGCCATGTACCTCTGCCGGGAGCTGACGGACACCTCCTTCCCCGCCATCGGCGACTTCTTCGGCGGTCGCGACCACACCACGGTCCTTCACGCCTACGAGAAGATTTCCCGAGAAAAGGAAGAAAATCCGAAGCTCAGTGACACCCTCCACGAACTGATGGAGGGCCTCAACAAGGTCTGATTGCCCGTCCTTTCCGGATCCACAGACTCCCTGTGGATAGCTCTGTGCAGAGACGTGTATTTTTCCTGTCGATAGGTTGTGGATAACTTGTCGCTGTGGATTTCCCGTGGACAATGTGGATAATCCCCTCTCTTTTATGAACAGCTTTATCCCCAATCCACAGGTGGATAGCGCAAGGAGTCTATGCCCTTTTCCACATTTTTCCCGCCCCTACTACTACGTCTGCTATTGAATAAATAAAGAGAGTATCATCATAAAACCTACGTGGGGGGGCGTGCAGCCTCCAAGAAACGCCACGCCCCCCACAAGAAGCGAGGCCCTTACATGAACATCACCTGCAAGAAAATCGAGCTGACTAGCGCCATATCCATCGTAATGAAGGCCGTGGATTCCAAACCCCAAACCCCTATCCTCTCGGGCATCTACTTGAAATCAGAGGAGGGAACGCTGGAGCTCCACGCCACGAATTATGAAATCGGCCTCGTGGTCCGCATCGATGCGGACATCGAAGCGGGCGGCACCCTCGTGGTACCGGGACGCTACTTCCAGGAGGTTGTCCGCAGGCTCCCTGGGGAAACCGTGTCCCTTGCCCATGATTTAGAAGATATGAGCATCTCCATCACCTCGGAGAGCGCCAGCTTCAAGCTCCGCTCCATGCCCGCAAATGACTACCCAACCGTCAAAAAGGCGCCGGGCAATATAGAGTTCACCATCAAGGACAACACGCTCCGGAGCCTCATAAAGAAGACGGTCTTCGCCTGCGGCACGGATCCCGCCCGGCCTGTCTTCACCGGTTGCTCCCTCGCGGTGGACGGCACGAAGCTCACCATGGCGGCAACGAACACCCACCGCCTCGCCATCAAGGAGGTCGTCTTCGATGAGGAGCTGGGAAAAATCAAGCTCATCATCCCCTCCCGGATCCTCGGCGAGGTCCTTCACACCATGAGCTCGGAGATTCCCACGGATATCGAGGTCACCTGCTCCCACAACGCCATCAGCTTCTCCTTCGAGAACCTCTTCATGACATCCCGCCTCATCGCCGGCCAGTTCCCCGATGTGCATAATGTGGTGCCCTCCAGCTTCACCTCCGAGGTGCTCCTCTCCACCCAGGGCTTCTCCTCGGCGGTGGACCGAGTCTCTCTCATCTCCCGCTCAAACAACTACAATATTATCCGCTTCGAGTTCGTAGGGGACTCCCTCCACATCTCCTCCAATAGTCCCGATGTGGGCCGGGCGGAGGAGACCATCCCCATCTCCAAGGAGGGGCCGGATCTCTCCATCTCCTTCAACGCCCAGTACATCATGGATGTGCTGAAAAACATCGACTCGGAGAACTGCCGGCTGAGCCTCGGCAAGAACGCCTACGGGGCCATCGCCGTCCGGGAGGAGAAGGACAATTCGTTCATCTACGTGGTGACGCCGGTCCGAACACAAAACTAAATTTATATAAAGTCTTTTAGAGGATATTCCTATGAATATTGAAGAAACAAAGGTGGAGGGAGACTCCATCCAGCTGGATCAGTTTCTCAAATGGATCGGTGCCGTGGCCTCCGGCGGCGCCGTAAAGCCCCTGCTGCTGGACGGTCAAATCCTACGGAATGGCCAGGTGGAGACGGCCCGCCGCCGCAGGCTCGCCGAGGGGGACACGGTGGAGCTTAAGGGCGTGGGCGCCTGGCGCATCCACTACACGGAGAGGACATGATCATTCACCAGCTGGATCTCCGGAGCTTCCGGAACTATGAGCATCTCTCCCTTTCCCTCTCCCCGGGCATCAATATCTTCCTGGGGGCCAACGCCCAGGGAAAGACAAATATTGTGGAGGCCGTCTACTACGCGGCCATGGGCTCCTCCCACAGGACCCATACGGATGCGGAGCTCATCCGCTGGGAGGTTCCTAAGGGACGGCTCGCCCTCTCCTTTGAGAGGCTTGGGGCAAAGAACACCCTAGCCATCACCCTCTCCCGGGAAAAGCGGCGCCAGATCCTCCGCAATGAGCACCCCATCCGGCCGAAGGAGCTCATAGGCGGCCTCCGCTGCGTGCTTTTTTCCCCAGAGGATCTCTTCCTCATCAAGGGGGCGCCCGCCGGCCGCCGCCGGTTCCTGGATGGGGAGCTCTCCCAGGCAAACCCCGCCTACTACCAGGACCTCCTGGACTACAATAAGCTCCTCCAGCAGCGGGGGGCGCTCCTGAAGCGCATCCGGGAGCGGCAGCTAAGGCCCGATACGCTTTCGGTCTGGGACGCGCAGCTGGCCCAGAAGGCGGCGGCCATCACGAAAAAGCGGCTCGCCGCCACGAAGAAGCTCTCCATGCTGGCGAACCTCATGCAGCGGCGCATCACGGACAACGAGGAGAACCTGGTGCTCTCCTATATCCTCCACGGGGGCGAGGGCGTGACAGAGGATCTCGCGCCGTGGTATAATGAAATGCTCCAAAGAAATCGGGAGAAGGACATCCTCCGGGGCACCACGAGCATCGGCCCCCACCGGGATGACCTCTCCTTAAGCGTCAATGGGACGGATCTACGGGCCTTTGGATCCCAGGGGCAGCAGCGGACGGGGGTCCTGGCGCTGAAGCTCTCGGAGCTGGAGTTCCTCCGATCTGAGACGGGGGAGTACCCGGTGCTCCTCCTCGACGATGTCATGAGCGAGCTCGACATCACCCGCCGCCGCTCGCTCCTTTCCTTCCTCCGGCAGGAGCGCATCCAGACCATCCTGACGGCGACGGATGAGGCCTATTTTCCCGACGAATCTATGGGAGTTTTCTACCGGGTCCATCAGGGCAGAGTCTCGAGGTGAAAGGCATGAAGAAAATGCGGACGCCCTGGCTGGAGACGACCCAAAAGGTCGTTCCAAGATCCATACGGGACTTCGGCCCGGAGGTGGCCCGGGAATTTGTGCGTCGGCAGGTGCTCACGGAGTGGCCGAAGCTTGTCGGCAAGTCCATCGCCCGGCATGTGAAGGCCGTGGCCATCGAGAAAAGGGCCCTACTCCTCTACACCATCGAGCCCGTCTGGGCCAACCAGATCCGCATGATGATGCCCGACATCCTCCAGAAGGTGAACAACTACGCCGGCCGTGCCCTCATAAAGGAGCTGCGCTTCACCAGGCGCAGCCCCTCCCGGGGGGAAGGCGTGGAGGTGGCCGAGGGGGCGTCTGCGGCGAAGCGGAGGGAGAAGCAATCCATCCGGCAGGAGCCCGTGTCCGAGGAGGCTATGGCACGGGCCAGGAAGACGGCAGCCCTCACGGAGGACGAGGCACTCTGTGAGGTGCTTCTGAAGCTCTCCCTTCGGCGCGAGCAACGAAAGAGCTGGCAGAAAAAAGAGGGCTACCACCCCTGCCCCACCTGCACAACCCCCATCGAAAGGGATCGGAAGGAATGCCTTGCCTGCGCCGGCAAAAGGAAGGAACGGCTCCGAAGCGCCGTCCGGGCCGTGCTGCAGGACATCCCCTGGGCCCGGCTGAAGGACGTGCAGGAGTACGTGCCCGAGTGCACACTGAAGCTCCTGAACGACCAGCGTAGCGAGCTGGTCCAACGGCTCGCTGCGGGCGTGGACATCCGGGACAAGACGAGCCTCGCGGCCCGGACCCTTGTCATGCTGGCAAAGTCCATCCCTCCGGAAAAGCTCACGGAGGAGGTCGTCACACGGGCACTTTATGAGCTGCGCTTCGACCTCTACCGGCCACCGGGGTATAAGCTCCCCAAGCGCTACGAGGTGCTCCCCCTGGGAAAGCGCGGCAAGGGGACGGAAGGGAAATACGAGACGGGCAAAAAGGAGAGATGATCATGTTCCTCCATCTCGGCGGCGGCACCGCCGTCCGCACGGCAGACATCCTGGCGATACTCGACATCAGCCTCTTGGGGCAGCCGGGCCTGGAGCTTTCGAAGCTGGAGGAGGCCGGGCGCGTCGTCCATCTGGAGGAGAAGGGCAGCAAGGCCCGCTCCCTCGTCCTCACCACGGGGTGCAGCTACCTCTCGGTGCTCTCCCCCGCCACCCTCGTCCGCCGCACCCGGCAGATTTTTGGCTACGAGGTATGAAAGCCCGTCCATCAGAACAGGAATCGTCCTAAGAGCTTCGCCCGGATGGCCCATCCCCTCGGAAGGGGAGGAGCTTTGCCTGCGATTTGGAAATGGGACGATATTTGATAAAGGAGAAGTGTATGGCTAGCGATAAGGAAAAGACCTCCATCGACTTTACGAAGGAAGAAAAGCCCCTCGTCCCCCAGGGCCCCCTGGAGGATCTGACGGACGAGGATCTCGACACCGAGGGCGTCACCATCAATCGGGAGGAGGGGGCCGCCGAGGTCACCGCCGTGGACGCGGACTACGGCGCCGACCAGATCCAGATTTTGGAGGGCCTGGAGGCCGTCCGCATGCGCCCGGGCATGTACATCGGCTCCACCTCGGAAAGGGGCCTCCATCACCTGGTCTACGAGGTGGTGGATAACTCCATCGACGAGGCTCTCGCCGGCTACTGCACGGATATCTCCGTCACCATCGAGAGTGACAACTCCATCACCGTGGTGGACAACGGCCGCGGCATCCCCGTGGACATGCACGAGAGCGGCAAGCCTGCCGTGGAGGTGGTCCTGACCGTCCTCCACGCCGGCGGCAAATTCGGCGGCGACGGCTACAAGGTCTCCGGCGGCCTCCACGGCGTGGGCGTCTCCGTCGTCAATGCCCTGTCCACCTCCATGGAGGTCACCGTAAAGCGGGATGGCAAGATTCATGAAATCGCCTTCCGTCGCGGCATCACCATAAAGCCCCTGACCGTCATGGGCGAGACGGAGGAGACGGGCACCACCGTCCACTTCGTGCCGGATCCGGAGATTTTCACCGTCACCACCTACAGCTATGAGACGCTCCGCCATCGCCTGCGAGAGCTCGCTTTCCTGAATCACGGCATCACCATCACGCTTGCCGACAAGCGGGGCGAGGCGGCGCGCAGCGAGACCTTCCACTTCGAGGGCGGCATCAGCTCCTTTGTGGAGCATCTGAACCGGAAGAAGGAGAAGATAAACCCGGCGCCCATCTACTTCAACGGCGTGAAGGACGACACCGTGGTGGAAATCGCCCTCCAGTACAACGACTCCTACCAGGAAAACATCTACTCCTTCGTCAACAACATCAACACGGAGGAGGGCGGCACACATCTCGCCGGCTTCAAGCTGGCACTGACCCGTGCGGCCAATGACTTCGCGAGGAAACAGGGCATATTGAAGGACAAGGACGGCAACCTCTCCGGCGACGACGTCCGGGAGGGCCTCACCTGCGTCATCAGCCTGAAGATTCGGGAGCCTCAGTTCGAGGGCCAGACGAAGACGAAGCTGGGCAACTCCGAGGTCCGGGGCATCGTGGACTCCATCGTCACCGAGGGCCTCTCCGAGTACTTCGAGGAAAACCCCGTCATCACGAAGAAAATCATCGAAAAGGCCATCATGGCCGCCCGCGCAAGGGAGGCCGCCAGGAAGGCCCGGGAGCTCACCCGCCGGAAGAACGCCCTCGAGGTCTCCAGCCTCCCGGGAAAGCTCGCCGACTGCTCCATCAAGGACCCGGATCAGGCCGAAATCTATCTCGTGGAGGGCGACTCTGCCGGCGGCAGCGCCAAGCAGGGCCGGGACCGACGCTTCCAGGCCATCCTGCCGCTTCGGGGCAAGATTCTCAACGTGGAGAAGGCCCGCCTCGACAAGATCTTCGCCAATGCGGAGATCCGCACCATGATCACCGCCTTCGGCACCGGCATCAGCGACGACTTCGACCTGGCCAAGCGCCGCTATGGCAAGATCATCATCATGACGGATGCGGACGTGGACGGCGCCCATATCCGGACGCTTCTCCTCACCTTCCTCTACCGCTACATGAAGCCCCTCATCGAGCACGGCCACGTCTTCATCGCCCAGCCGCCCCTCTACCAGATAAGGAAGGGCAAGAAGCACTGGTACACCTACAGCGACGAGGAGCTCACGAAAAAGCTCGACGAGGTGGGCCGCGACGGCAGCACTGTCCAGCGCTATAAAGGCCTCGGCGAGATGAACCCGGAGCAGCTCTGGGAGACCACCATGGACCCCGAGGGCCGCACCATGCTCCGCGTGGACATGGAGGACGCCGAAGCCGCCGACGAGCTCTTCACCATCCTCATGGGAGACAAGGTAGAGCCCCGGCGCCAGTTCATCGAAGAAAACGCCAAGCTCGTGCGCAACCTCGATATCTGAATACGTATCAAGACAAAAGACCCCCGCCCATTTTGATATGATTCCCTTAAAGCAGACACGGTAAATAACCAAACTGCTTTAGGGGGA
>CAMCBT010000011.1 GCA_945873115.1 uncultured Mitsuokella sp. | reverse complement strand
TCTTGCAAGGGCGGCGCACAATGTCCACAAAGTGGACGTTTGTGCGTGTAGTTTGGGTCCAGAGACAAAGGGGCAGCCTCCCATGGCGGAAATTCCAAGGGGGCTGCTCCTTTACTATGTAAATCCCCAAGAACGCAAGCCGCAGGCGCAGCGTGATTGGCAGGATTTACTGCAAGGACGGGCGCACAAGACCCGCAAGTGGACGTTTGTGCGTGTAGTTTGGTATGTGCAAGACATGTATGCTCTTTACGACAGGTGCGGAAGCTTCTTCTTATTGCTCCAGCGGGCAGGAGTGAACCTCGCCGCCCCGCTCTGCCGTGTGCCTTCCCTCAAAGAGGGCCTGGCTCATGCGGCGCATGAGCTCCTCCTCCTCGGCGGCCGCATGAAAGACGACCTCCTTGCCCGCCTCCTGCACCTCGCCGGCGAGCTTCGTGATGGCGAGCTGCAGCCGATGGGCCTTGTCCTTCCGGAAGGAGTAGCTCCCCCGGGTGGCGAGCCACTCGGTAATCATCTCGATGTTCTGGAAGGAGGCGGCCTTGTTGTAGTCCTTGTAGACCTCCGCCGCAATCTCCGCAGCCCGCTTCTTGTCCTCTGTCGCTCCCAGAATCGAAAACTCCGTCCGGCCTTCTTCTGTGAGGAGCCGAGTGATGATGTAAAGCATGATAAATCCTTTCCATATTGAAATGATGAAGATACAATCCCGGAAAAACGCTGCTCGGGGAGTAACAAGAAACGCCCCCGCGAGGTGCGGGGGCGTGTGTGCTCGAAGTGGTGACCCAGGAGGGATTCGAACCCCCGACCCTTTGATTCGTAGTCAAATACTCTAATCCAGCTGAGCTACTGAGTCATCTGCTGACTGCTGCATCCAGTCCGAGGAACCGATTGCCCCCGGAGGGAAGCTTGCAACCAACAAAAGGTATATTATCATTCCTTTTGCTCCCCTGTCAAGAAGAATTTTTCCGCAGCCCCTCTCTTCATTGACTTCTATTCCTGACTCTGCTAATATGAGAAGCTAGGAAGCTTGCGGGCGGAGTCTGCCTTTTTCGCCCGCGTACTACAGGATTATAAGCGAGCCAGCTCGTCCTGCTATAGACAAGACCATCCTGATGTTATAAGGAGTGATTCGGTTGCTGGGATTTCTCAAGCGATTTTTGGGAGACAACAACGAGAAGGAAATCAAGCGCTACCGCGCCGTCGTCGAGCAAATCAACGCCCTCGAGCCGGAGATGCAGAATCTCACGGACGACAAGCTGACGGGAAAGACGGCTGTCTTCCGGGAGCGCCTCGAGAAGGGGGAGACCCTCGATGATATATTGCCGGAGGCCTTTGCCGTCGTTCGGGAGGGCTCCAGGCGCGTCCTTGGCATGCGCCACTTCGACGTGCAGCTCATCGGCGGCATGTGCCTTCACGAGGGCCGCATCGCCGAGATGCGCACGGGCGAAGGCAAGACCCTCGTCGCCACCACCGCCGTCTACCTCAATGCCCTGACTGGGAGGGGCGTTCACGTCATCACCGTCAACGACTATCTCGCCCGCCGCGACATGGAGGAAATGGGAAAGCTCTACCGCTATCTCGGCCTCACTGTGGGGCTGGTGGTTCACGACATGGACTTCCCGGAGCGCAAATTCGCCTATAGCCGGGACGTCACCTTCGGCACGAACAACGAGTTTGGCTTTGACTACCTCCGGGACAACATGGTCATCAGCGTGGAGCAGATGGTCCAGCGGCCGCTCCACTACGCCATCGTGGACGAGGTGGACTCCATCCTCATCGACGAGGCCCGGACGCCGCTCATCATCTCCGGCCCCGGCGCCAAGTCCACGGAGATGTACGCCGTCATGGCCAACGCCGTGAAAGGCCTCAAGGAAGGCATCGACTACACGGTGGACGAAAAGCAGAAGACCGTGGCGGCGGCGGACGCCGTCGTGCCGAAAATCGAGAAAATCCTCGGCATCCAGAACCTCTACGCCCCGGAAAACATCGAGCTCTCCCACTGCTTCACCGCAGCGCTCCGGGCCAAGGCCCTCATGCACAGGGACCGGGACTACGTGGTGAAAAACGGCGAAATCGTCATCGTGGATGAGTTCACGGGCCGCCTCATGGAGGGCCGCCGCTACTCCGACGGTCTCCACCAGGCCATCGAGGCGAAGGAGGGCGTGAAGATCCAGCGGGAGAGCCAGACGCTGGCCACCATTACCTTCCAGAACTACTTCCGCATGTACGAGAAGCTCTCGGGCATGACGGGCACGGCAAAGACGGAGGAGGACGAGTTCCTAAAAATCTACAACCTCCCGGTCATCGTGGTGCCCACCAACAAGCCCGTCCAGCGCATCGACCATCCGGATCTCATCTTCAAGACGAAGCGGGCCAAGTACAAGGCCGTGGGCATCTTCGTCCAGGACCTTTACCGCAAGAAGCAGCCCTGCCTCATCGGCACCACCTCCATCACCCAGTCGGAGGAGCTCTCGGGCATATTGAAGAAGCTGGGCATCCCCCACAACGTGCTGAACGCCAAGTTCCACGAGAAGGAAGCGGAGATCATCGCCAATGCTGGTCAGATGGGGGCCGTGACCATCGCCACCAACATGGCGGGCCGCGGCACGGATATCAAGCTGGGAGAGGGCGTCGCAGAGCTGGGCGGTCTCTACATCGTGGGCACGGAGCGCCATGAGAGCCGCCGTATCGACAACCAGCTCCGGGGCCGTGCCGGCCGCCAGGGCGACCCCGGTGCGTCCCGCTTCTTCCTGTCCCTGGAGGACGACCTCATGCGCCTCTTTGCCTCCGACCGCATTGCGGGCATCATGGACAAGCTGGGCATGGAGGAGGACGAGCCCATCGAGCACCGCCTCATCACCAACTCCATCGAGCACGCCCAGAAGAAGGTGGAGGCGCGGAACTTCGACATCCGCAAGCACGTCCTCGAGTACGACGATGTCATGAACCAGCAGCGCGAGGTCATCTACGGCGAGCGCCGCAAGATCCTCCTGGGGGAGAACCTCCGGGAGAATATCATGGGCATGGTGAACCACATCATCAAGGCGGAAATGAACCAGTACGCCAACGAGAAGCTCTATCCCGAGGAGTGGGATCTGGACGGCCTCATCGGCGACGCGGAGAAGATCTACGCGCCCCAGGGCCGCCTGACGAAGGAAAAGCTCTCGGAAATGAGCCGGGACGACCTCCTGGAGGCTCTCGAGGGTCTCGCCGAGGAGGGCTACAAGAACAGGGAGACCCTCTTTGGTGAGGAGAACATGCGGGAGCTGGAGAAGGTCGTCATGCTCCGCGTGGTGGACAAGAAGTGGATGGAGCATCTCGACCACATGGACATGCTCCGGGACGGCATCAATCTCCGGGCCTACGGCCAGCGCAATCCGCTGGTGGAGTATAAGATCGAGGCCCTCGATATGTTCGAGGAGATGGAGGCCCAGATCCAGGACGAGATAGCCTCCCT
The DNA here is from genome assembly GCA_945873115.1 of uncultured Mitsuokella sp. GTDB lineage: Bacteria > Bacillota > Negativicutes > Selenomonadales > Selenomonadaceae > AWVT01. The sequence continues at coordinate 43,112 of CAMCBT010000011.1, read as the reverse complement.
CATGTACCACGTGAGCATCGTGACCCCCGGCGGCCAGGCACCCCAAGGGCAGGCCCAGCCTACGGAGGGCGAGCGCGCCCGCGCCGAGGCGGCCATCGCGCGGGAGAAGAGCCAGCTCACGGATCGCCTCTCAAACGCCATGGCCTCTCACGGAGACGAGCACAGCGCGGCCGAGGCCAAGAAAAAGAAGCCTCTTCGCGCCGACGGCAAGCCCATAGGTCGCAACGACCCCTGCCCCTGCGGCAGCGGCAAGAAATACAAAAACTGCTGCGGGCGGAATGCGTAAGAAAGGATTATAATGCTAGAAGAACTGAAGCCACGACTTTCGGAGCTTTCGGGGAAGCTCGACGAGATGGAAGCCTCTCTTGAGGTACCCTCGAAGGAATCGAAGATCGCGGAGCTGGAATACAAGATGGGAGATCCCACCTTCTGGGATGACGCGGAAGCGGCGCAGAAGATAAACCAGGAGCTGGCGGGCCTCAAGGGGAGCGTCGACAAGTACAAGGCCCTCCGGGAAAAGTATGACGATGCCCAGACCCTCTGGGAAATGGCCTCCGAGGAGAACGATACGTCCCTTGAGGCGGACATTGCCGCCGATATCGCATCCATCGAGGAGGGCCTGGAATCATTGCAGCTGGAGGTGCTTCTCTCCGGCCCCTACGATGCCAACAATGCCATCCTCACCCTCCACGCCGGCGCCGGCGGCACCGAGGCTCAGGACTGGACCCAGATGCTGCTGCGGATGTACGGCCGCTGGGCCGAGCGCCACGGCTTCACCGTGGAGACGGCGGACCTCCTGCCCGGCGACGAGGCCGGCGTCAAGAGTGCCACCCTCTTCATCAAGGGGCACAATGCCTACGGCTTCCTGAAGTCGGAAAAGGGCGTCCACCGTCTCGTGCGCATCTCCCCCTTCGATGCCCAGGCCCGCCGCCATACCTCCTTTGCCGCCTGTGACATCATGCCGGAAATCGACGACAATGTGGAGGTGGACCTCAATATGAACGATGTGCGGGTGGATACCTACCGGGCCTCCGGTGCCGGCGGCCAGCACATCAACAAGACCTCGTCGGCCGTCCGCATGACCCACATGCCCACGGGCATCGTCGTCCAGTGCCAGAACGAGCGCTCCCAGCTCCAGAACCGGGAGCAGTGCCTCAAAATGCTCCGGGCCAAGCTCTTTGAGCTGGAGATGGAGAAGAAGGAGGCGGAGCTGGCGAAGCTCGAGGGCGACCAGCAGAAAATCGAGTGGGGCAGCCAGATTCGCTCCTACGTCTTCCAGCCCTACACCATGGTGAAGGACCACCGCACTAGCTGCGAGACGGGCAACGTCCAGGCGGTCATGGACGGAGAGCTGGATCCCTTCATCCGGGCATACCTTGCCGCCAAGGCGAATCACGAGCTCTAAGCGGAGGACATTGACGTGCTCAGGAAGCTGTTTGGCTTTATTGTCCTCCTCCTCGTTTTCGCCGCCTGTTTCATAGAGTTCCTGCTGCCCGCCTTTGCGACGGGGGCCCTCAAGGCAAAGGTGGCGAGCCGTCTCGCCACCGACGATGTGCATGTGACCCTCTCCGCGAGCCCGGAGTTCCTTCTGGCCCTAGGCCACGGGGACAGGCTCGAGATCCTGGCGCGAAATGCCACCGTGGGGAGCGTCACGGTTCGGGAGCTTACCCTCACGGGCGAGGGGGTGGACGTGGACGTGCCGGCGCTTCTCCAGGATTCCGGCATAAAGGTGCGCCGGGCAAAGAAGCTCCAGCTCAAGGGAAGCATCGGCGAGGAGGAGCTTCGTCGGGCTCTCGCAGCCAAGGTGGAGCGGCTGGAAAATGTCAGCGTCTCCATCACGCCAGAGGGCATCCGGGCAGAGGCCAATGCGAAGGTCTTCGGCCGCACGGCGGATGTGGAGCTCACAGGCGAGATTGTAGACGATGCCGGCGCCCTCTATTTCCGCATGACCTCCCTTTCCCTCAAAAACACCATGCTCGGCACCGCAAGGCTTGGGGACATGTTCGGTGATGTGGAGCTCATGGGGGCGGGAAAGCTGCCCCTGGGGCTCAAGATTACGAATGTGGAGCAGGGGGATGGGGTCATCCGCATCACCGCGGAGCGTTCCACCAACACGTGAAGGTGAAAAATTTTGATGAAAAAATTCCGGTATAATATTCTTCTGGTCGTCCTGATTTTCCTCGGCTTCTTCGGCGCCCTCGTCATCAACGTGGAGCGAAACGACGTGGAGCGAGCATCCCGGCAGGTGGATCTCGCCATCGACTACGAGGGACTCCTGGAGCTGGCCCAGAGGGAGGGGCTTCCCGCAGATGAGGTGCTCCGCCAGGCGAAGGAGGCGGGCATCACGTCGCTCGCCGTCTATGAGACCACCTTTAAGAAGCTCAACGAAAACGGCAAGGTCACGGCCATCCCCGGCAGCGACCTTATCGCCCGCTACCACGCGGGCTCCCTCGATGCGCTCTGGGGCGCACTCGTCGCAGACGGCACCATCAAGGGGAATGAGATTTACGTGGTGGGCCATGATCCGCGCACCTACGGCGAGGTGAAGGAGGACCTTTACCGCCGCCTGGGGAAGGCTAGGGTCACGCCCCTCACGGTGGGAGGCTCTGAGGTGCTGGCCGTAAAGGCCCACTACGAGTCCTTTTTGAAGATGAACCTTGGCCTGCCCACAGATGAGCTGCAGGCGGTGAACGAGGCCGGTTTCTACGTGCTGGCCCGTCCCAGCAACTACGAGGACGTGAGCGATGCGGACGTGAAGGCGGTCTTCCATCGCCTCCAGGGCTTCAAGGTTTCCGAAATCGTCTTTTCCGGCGCCCAGACCCTCGGTGCCCCGAAGGCCCTCCAGACCACCATCGACGAGATGAAGGATCGGCAGATCAATCTCGGCCTCATCGAGGCCACCACCCAGCTCCAGTTCTACAAGCAGGATGGCATGGAGGAGATCGCCAAGGGGATCGGCTATGACCATGTGGCCCGCCTCTACGCCATCCCGAAGGACGAGCAGCCGAAGCTCAAGATTGCCGAGGCGGTGGAGCGCTGGTCCAATACGGACGAGGAGCGCAATATCCGCATCGATCTGCTGCGAATCTACGACAAGCCCTCGCCCAATATGAGCCTCCTGGAAACGAACATGACCTATTTCCGGGATACCCATGACAAGCTGGCGGCCAAGGGCTATACCTTCGGCCCGGCCGGTACCTTTGCGGACTACACGGCACCGCGCCCTGCGAGGGCTCTCGCCATGGTGGGCCTCGCCGCCGCCCTGGTGCTCTACCTCTCCCTGGTGAGCCGGTGGCTGAACCGTCGCCGCCGGCTGCAGCTGGTGCTCTTCGCGATTTTCGCAGCGGCCCTCGCCATTCCCATCCTTATGGGGGCAGGGAGCAAAGTCCGCGTTTTGGCGGCCCTTGCCAGTGCGAATGTTTTCCCGGCCCTCGCCGTCCTCTTCCAGCTGGACAATGCAAAGCGGATTCTTCCGAAGCGGCGCAGCCTCGGAGTCGTGCGCCTTATGGTGCTGGGCTTCGCCCTGCTCCTCGTGACGGGGGCCCTCTCCTACATCGGCGCGGCCTACCTCTCCGCGTCGCTGGCGGGCACCGCCTACTTCCTGGAGTTCGAGATATTCCGGGGCATCAAGCTCACCTTCGTGCTGCCCATCATCCTGGTGGCCATCGGCTTTTTGCAGCGGTTCGATGTCTTCGATGGGAAGTTTGACAATACCCAGGGGGTCACGGCCCAGCTCAAGGAGCTGCTCGACGTGCCCGTGCGCGTCAAGACGCTTCTCGGCATCTTCTTCGTCCTGGCGGCCGGCGCCTACTTCGTGGCCCGCAGCGGCCATACCTCGGGCGCCCCTGTCTCCGGCACGGAGCTGAAGTTCCGGGCATACCTGGAGGGGCTCTTCTATGCTCGTCCCCGGACGAAGGAGCTTCTGATCGGACACCCGGCTTTTATGCTGGCGGTGCTGGCCTTTTTCCGGAAGTGGCCCACCATGGTATTCTTCGCCCTCGTTCTCGTGGCCACCATTGGCCAGGGCTCCATGGTGGAGACCTTTGCCCACATGCGCACGCCGGTCTACATGTCCTTCGTGCGGGGGATGGACGGCATCCTGGTGGGGGGCGTCCTGGGCGCTATCCTTATGGCGCTTATCGCGCTTTGGCAGCAGATACTTGAGAAAGCAAAGTCCTATAGCAAAGGAGCGTAAGCGGACGGATGGAGAAACGGATCGTCATATCGGGCTACTACGGCTCAAAGAATGCCGGCGATGAAGCCATGCTCGCCGCCATGCTGGAGGTGCTCGAGGACAAGGCCCCAAAACTTCATATCACGGTCATCTCCGCCGCGCCCGAGGCTACGGCAAATCACCATGGGGTATCGTCCATCTCCTGGCTGAACCTTCCCGCCATCGCCCTCGCCCTCCTGCGGGCGGATCTTCTCATCAGCGGCGGCGGCAGCCTCCTGCAGAACGTGACCAGCAAGCGGAGCCTCTATTACTATCTCGCCATTATCCTCTTGGGGCTTCTCCTGCGCACCCCCGTCATGCTCTACGCCCAGGGCATCGGCCCCATCCTCGGGGGAACGGCCTCCTTCTTCATGCGCCTCCTCGTGAACCGGGCAGACTTCATCACCGTCCGGGATGAGGGGTCGCTAGCAGAGCTTGCGCGGCTTGGCATCACCCGGCCCCCCATAGAGCAGACGGCGGATCCGGTGCTCGCCATCCACCCGGCGAACCTCACGGCGGGGCAGGCGATATTTTCCCGCTACAATGTGCCCGAGGGAATGCCCGTGGTGGGCATCTCCGTCCGGAACTGGCAAAGGGAGGAGGGCTTCAAGGAGGCTATGGCAAGGGCGGCCGATCGCATCGCCCGGGAGCTAAAGGCCACCCCCGTCTTTCTCCCCATGCAGTACCCGGAGGATCTCTGCGCTGCCGAGTCCATCGCAGAAAAGATGGAGGAGAAGGCCATCCTCCTCGCCGACGAGTACACCACGGCAGAGTTCCTCTCCCTCGTGGGGAATATGGATCTCATGATTGCCATCCGTCTCCATGCCCTTATCTTCGCCAGCGTCATGGGGGTGCCCATGGTGGGGGTGAGCTATGACCCGAAGGTGGAGCGCTTCCTCGAGACCATCGGGGAGAAGAGCGTGGGGGATCTCGCCTCCGTCACCGCCGAGGCGCTCTTCGAGGCTGTGGCAGAGAAATGGGGGGGGCGCAAGACCCAGAAGCCCCTTTCCGAGGCGCTTCGATGTGCCGCCGAAAAGAACGCGGATATCGCCCGCCGCCTCCTGTACGCCTGATTCTTCTGAGGACAAGTTGTCGTCATTTTACATCATATTTGAACAAAGTGGTGAGGGAATCCCCGAAAGAAGCCTATTCTTTCAGTGGATTCCCTTTTTTCATGGAATATTCAGCGCGAAGTGGGAGAATAGCAAAAGTCAAAAAGAAAGACTGTATTGCGCCTTTGCGCAGCCGTTAGCGGCAACCGCACTCACGCGGGCGGCGGTGAGGTTTTCGCCTGCACGTAGGTGGACACGTATGCACGTCATGCGGAGCCCACAAAAGGGGGAATTGAATGAGTTTGAGAGGAACTGCAACGTCACGACGCAAGGAGCGTCGTAAAAAGCATATGAAAATTGCCATTGGCTCCGGGCTTCTCGCTGGCGCACTCTTCGTCACGACGGGCTTCACGGGGGCAGGGCAGACGAACGCAAGCATTCCCGACAAAACCCACAACTTTACGATAAATGTGGATGGCAGGACCATCCAGAAAAAGACAGTACAGACGGATCCCAGCAATGTGCTGACGAAGTCGGGCGTTGTCCTCTGGCAGGGCGACGACTACGAGCTCCAGCATATTGATGACAAGCATACAGAAATCACCATCCGTCGGGCCGTTCCCGTCACCATCGCCTACGATGGGAAGAGAAAGGAAATCCTGACGAACAAGACCACCGTCCGGGAGGCCCTCCTGGAGCAGGGCTACCAGCTCGATGCCATCGAGAGCCCCACGGGCCTCGATACGGCTGTCACGAGGAACATGACCATCGATGTGGAGGATAATGCCGCCATCCGCGCCGAAAAGGAGCGGGCCAGGAGGATCATCGAGACCTCTAGGGGCACGGAGCGCTACAGCGCCGTCCTCACCATGGAGGCCTCCGCATATCTGCCGTCTGACGGCGGCGGAGCCGGCATCACCGCCTCCGGCATGGTGGCCCGCTACGGCGTGGTGGCCGTGGATCCAAGCGTCATCCCTCTCGGCACCCGACTCTATATCCCCGGCTACGGGGTGGCCATCGCTGCCGACACCGGCGGCGCCATCCGCGGCAACATGATCGACCTCTGCATGGAGGACTACGGCAGCGCCATGGCCTTCGGCCGCCGCAATATCCAGGTATACGTGCTGGACTGATACCACATAAGCACAATATCACCCCCGGAAGCAAGCTCCTTATACCCCGTGCAGTCAAGAATCAGCTGCAGGGTGGAGTCGGTGGCGAGGTTCGGGGTGCGCTCAAAAGTCACGAAAAAGCCCTGTCTGACGCTCAGACAGGGCTTTTTTTCTTGTTTTCTTTTCTTAGTCCATCGGACCTGCGGAGAATGCGACAGCGTCGAGAACGATATCCACATCGGCTTCTGCGACCTTATAAGCACTCTCGGGGGTTCCCTTTGCCTTGAGACTGTTGATGATGGCCTCTGCATCGGAGGAGAGGGTGCTCTGCTGGGTCATGTCCGCTGTGACGTTCATGGTGACTGCCGGAGGCGATTGCACCGCCTGGGGTGTGGCTGCCTCGCCGGTGCCGGTAAATCCTAGGAGCAGGACGCCGGCTGTGAGGAAAAGACCGAAGGTCTTTGTCAGTGTCTTTATCATATAAATCGCTTCTTTCCAATCGCGGTTGTTTCTCTTGAACTCTATGGCTAGAGTATACCATAGGAAAAACATCCCGTCAAGACTTTTTTCCTAGAAAGTTGAAATATTTTTTGAAAGCGCGTGCGAAGCTGAAGAAAACTCTCTTCCCTGTGCAGGCTTGCAGCGTACTCCTTCGAGTGCCTCCGCAGGTCCGATGGACTAAGTGAGCGGGAGGCGGAAAGGATTGCGGCGGACTTAGAGCGGATGGCGGATTTTCGGGCGGAGGTCGCGGACATTCGAAGGACACTGGAGGAAATTGCCAAGGTCTCTGAGACGAATATCGCTGTCGATGTAGCGCTGAAGCCCCGGCTCTCGGCCTATGCAAGTAGCCCTCAGAACTCCGTGAAGCGCTCTACGGGGGTCTTCGCTGTTCGCACGAAAAGGGGTGTTTCCCATGGAATCTGTACCATGAGAAACACCCCTATGTGTCTATTTTCTGAGGGCAAATCAGTGCCCATGGCTGCCGCAGCCGTGGCCATGACCGTGCTCGTGGCCGTGGTGGTCGCAGTGGACGGCCGGGTCATAGGCGAGCTTTCCCGCCAGGAAGTCCGAGACTGCCGTATCCGCCTTACCCTTTACGCCGCCGTAGAGGGTGAGGCCCGCCTCCTTTAGGGCACTCTGGGCCCCCGCGCCGATGCCGCCGCAGATCAGCGTGTCCACTCCCTCGTCCTTCAGGAGCCCCACCAGGGCCCCGTGGCCGGAGCCATTACTGCTGAGATCATGGGACTCCCTTACGCTCCCGTCCTCCACCTCATAGAGCCGGAAGGCCTCGCTCTTGCCGAAGTGCTGGAAGATTTCTCCATTGTCATAGGGTACTGCGATTTTCATGCTGCTCGCTCCTTTCGCCTTTGCGATTCTCGTGAGGGAGCGGCCCGCCCCGGCTCCGCAGAGCTCGAAGCTGCCGCCCTCGATACATAGGGGGCGGCCCTCCACCAGGCACCCGGCAATATGCCTTTGCGCTGCCAGATACAGGGCCTGCACCGTCGTGCGGCCACCCCCATGGAAGCCGCTGTTTCTATGGGGAGGTCAGATAATGCTGCCCGCAAAGCCACGGAGGGTGGCGAAGTAGTCGTCGAGGGTCTGGGCCCGGCGGATGAGCTCTACGCTGCCGTCCTCCCGGAGGAGGAGCTCGGCGCACCAGAGCTTGCCATTGTAGTTGAAGCCCATGGCGCTGCCGTGGGCGCCGGTGTCGTGGATGATGACCCGGTCGCCGATGGCGATCTTCGGCAGGCGACGGTCGATGGCGAACTTGTCGTTGTTCTCGCAGAGGGACCCCGTGACATCGTAGACGTGGTCGATGGGGGCGTGCTCCTTGCCGGCCACGGTGATGTGGTGGTAGGCGCCGTACATGGCGGGGCGCATGAGGTTCGCCATGCAGGAGTCGAGGCCGATGTAGTCCTTGTAGGTCTTCTTCTCGTGGATGGCGGTGGAGACGAGCCAGCCGGCGGGGCCGGTGATGGCGCGGCCGCTCTCTGTCATCATGCGGGCGGAGCCGAGACCGGCGGGGACCATCTTCTCCTGGAAGAGTCCCCGGATGCCCTCGCCGATGGCTACGACATCCAGGGGCTCCTCCTCGGGGCGGTAGGGGATGCCGAGGCCGCCGCCGATGTTGATGAACTCCACCTGGATGCCAACCCGCTCCTTCAGGGCCACGGCCATGTCGAACATGATGGTGGCGGTGAGGAGGAAGGCCTCGGGGCGGCGCTCGTTCGACGCCACCATGGTGTGGAGGCCGAAGCGCTTCACGCCCATGTCCTTGGCCCGCTTGTAGGCCTCAAACATCTGGTCGCGGGTCAGGCCGTACTTGGCCTCTCGGGGCTTTCCGATGATGTCGTTGCCGTCCACGAGATCCCCGGGATTGTAGCGGAAGCAGAGGACCTCCGGCAGGCCTGCGTTTTCCGCGAGATAGTCCAGATGGCTGATGTCATCAAGATTGATGATGGCGCCGAGCTCGATGGCCTTCTGGAATTCGTCGGCGGGGGTGTCGTTCGACGTCAGGAGGATTTCCTCGCCACGGAAGTCGGCGGCCTCGGAGAGGAGGAGCTCGGCGAGGCTGGAGTTATCCGTGCCGCTGCCCTCCTCGTGGACAATCTGGAGGATGCGGGGGTTCGGCAGGGCCTTGACGGCGAACTGGTTCCGATAGCCGGGAGACCAGGAGAAGGCCTTCTTGAGGGCCCGGACGCTCTCGCGAATCTTCTTCTCGCTATAGATGTGGAAGGGGGTGGGATATGTCTTGATGATTTCCTCCAGGCGCTCCTTGGAGAGGGGAAAGGTCTTTTCGCTCATGGTCTTGCTCCTTGTGTATATGGGATAGAAAATAGTTCTCTTTTTCTTGGGTAAATTATAGCAGAACGGTATAGTGTAGTCAATTCGTATAATAAAAGTGATATGCTATGACAAGTTACGGTATGCGCCGTGCGCCCTGCATTCACCCGACCATACTGCGATGCAATGCATCCATGTAGCGACGTTGCATACAAGACCACACTGCCAAGTGCCTGTGATTGACGGGGCAGGGAAAAGCGGGTATTATGGATAGGAACTATTTGACTATTGCGTGGGGGGAGCTTTCCATGGCGAGAATCCTTTCGTTTTTGCGGCTGTTTCGCCGCGACCTGATCATTATGCTGCTGGCACTCCGGAAGCGGGGGACGCCGAGGCGGGTGAAGTATCTCATGCTGGCGGCGGTGCTCTATTTCCTGAGCCCCATCGACCTCATCCCCGACTCCATCCCCTTCCTTGGGCTGGTGGACGATGCGGTCCTCGTGCCGGCGGCGGTCATGGGGCTGATGAACCTCCTGCCTCCCTACGTGCGGCGGGAGAGCGAGGAGGAGGCGGACTATCTCATCCGTCACCTCAGGCTGCTGCTCCTTATCGCGACGGCCGTGGTGGCCCTTTGGACGGGGCTTGTCATCTATATCCTTTATAGGCTCTTTTCCTGATTTTTGTCCCTGGGTCTGGGGCGAGGAGAGCTATCTGCGTTTTCCGGAGGAGTGTCGTCTTTGCGTCTTTACATTGCCGAGAAGCCCAGCATGGGGCGGGAGCTGGCCAAGTGCCTACGGGGGCCCATCCAGCGTGCTGACGGCTATCTCACCACCGGGGAGGGGGTCGTGACCTGGCTCTTCGGCCACATCCTCCGGCAGGCGGAGCCCCAGGAGTACGACCCCAGGTACAAGAGCTGGCGGGCCGAGGATCTCCCTATCATTCCGAAGGCCTGGCAGCTGGTGGTGGATGAGAAGGCGGTGAAGCAGTTCGCCATCGTGAAGGGACTCATCGAAAAGGCGGACGAAATCGTCCATGGCGGGGACCCGGATCGGGAGGGACAGCTTCTCGTGGACGAGGTGCTGGACTATCTGCAGGTGAAAAAGCCCGTGCGCCGCATCCTGCTGAACGCCCTCGACGAGGAGAGCATCAAGCGGGCGAATGGAGACCTCCGGGACAACCGGGACTTTTTCCCACTGAAGCAGTCGGCCCTCGCGAGGGCCCGGGCGGACTGGCTCATCGGCATGAACCTCTCGAGGGCCTATACGCTGGCGGCCCGGCGGGCGGGCCACGAGAAGCTGGTGCTCCCCGTGGGGCGGGTGAAGACCCCGACGCTGGCCCTGGTGGTGCGGCGGGAGCGGGAGATTGAGAACTTCAAGCCCGTGGACTACTACACCATCCGCGGCCTTTTCGCCCATCCGAACGGGATATTTGCTGCCCTCTGGAAGCCCCAGGACACCCTGGCGGGCCTCGATAGCGAGAACCGGCTGGTGGACAAGGCTCTGGCGGAGAGGATGCTGGCCTCCTTCGGGGAGGCACCGGTGGAGGCGAAGCTCACGGGCTACACGAAGGCGAAAAAGGAGGAGGCGGCGCCTCTCCCCTTTTCCCTGTCGTCCCTGCAGGTGCTGGCGGGCAAGCTGTATGGCTACGCGCCCCAGCTGGTGCTGGATACGGCCCAGAAGCTCTACGAGAAGAAGCTCACCACCTACCCCCGCTCCGACTGCGAGTACCTGCCAAACAGCCAATTCTCCGATGCGCCCAGGATTCTATCGAATCTCGCGGCGGCGGGGAATGAACAAATCGCTGCCTGGACAAGGGGCGCGGACACGAAGAAAAAGAGCCGGGCCTGGAATGACAAGAAGATATCGGCCCACCACGCCATCATCCCCACCACGGTGCCCGCTAAGCTCGATGCCATGACGCCGGAGGAGCGGAACCTCTACTATCTCATCGCCAGGGCCTATGTGGCCCAGTTCTATCCGCCCCATGTCTACGACCAGACGAAGCTCGAGGTGACCCATCACGGGGAGCGGTTCACCGCCAGCGGCCGCACGGAGCGGTCGGCGGGATGGAAGGCCCTCTACCCCACGAAGAAAAAGAAGGGGGCGGCGGAGGAGGAAAGGGCAGAGGACGAGAGCGCGTCGCTCCCTGCCATGAAGAAGGGAGACGCTGTAAACTGGCAGCAGGGAGAGCTGAAGACCAGCACCACGAAGCCCCCCACCCGCTTCACGGCGGCGACGCTCCTCGCGGGCATGAAGGAAATCCACAAGTACGTGAAGAATCCCGAGGCGAAGAAGCAGCTGAAGGATGTGTATGGCATCGGCACGGAGGCGACCCGGGCCACCATCATCGACGACCTGATCCGCCGGAAATTCCTGAAGGCGGAGGGGAAGAAGAAGTATCTCGTGCCCATGCCCTCGGCGTACCTTCTCATTGACGCTCTGCCGGATGAGATGACGTACCCGGACTCCACGGCCATCTGGGAGGACAAGCTCCACTCCATGTCCGAGGGGGTGGGGACGCTGGAGGAGTTCCTCGCCGGGCAGATTGCTTTTACGAAGAAGCTCTGCGAGAAGGCCCTGGGCGTCCGCATGGAGGTCACGGGGGAAAACATCTGCCCCCGGTGCAAGGCGGGGGTGCTCCAGCAGCGAAAGGGAAAGAATGGCCTGTTCTGGGGCTGCTCCAACTACCCCAGGTGCCGCATGACCTGCGATGACAAGGATGGAAAGCCGGATCTCGAGGGGGCGGCGAAGCGACGGCAATACGCGCCGCGCTCCGCGCAGGTGGCCACAGCACAAGGGGGATCAAGGCCTACTGCCAGCGAGGAGGCGGAGCTCGCCGCGCTCTTTTCGCCCGCTGACTACGAGGCCCAGATGGAGGAGGCAGCGAGAAGCTACGTCGCAATGGCAAAGTCCAGGCGCAGCTGGCAGGAGAAGCCAAAATACTCGGCAAGCCCCCAGGAGGCCATGGCAAGGGCGGAGCGGGGGAAGGCACCGAAGAAGGAGGAGGGCATCCTCTGCCCCCGCTGCAGGGAGGGGACGCTCCGGCTCATAAAGGGGCGCAACGGCGCCTTCTGGGGCTGCAGCAACTACCCCCGCTGCACAGCGACCTTCGATGATAGCAAGGGCAAGCCTGTGCTTGGAACATAAAAGAAAGGAGGAGGCGTGTGAAGAAATATATACTGGCCCTTGACTCCGGGACGGTGAAGAATCGGGCGGTGCTCTTTGACAGGACGGGGCGCATGGCGGGGTATGCGGAGCGGCCGCTGACGGTGACACACCGGCATCCTGGCTGGGCAGAGCAGGATGCGGAGGAAATCTATGAGATCCAGCGGCTCGTGGCGGCGGAGGCCCTTCGGCGAAGCGGCATCGAGGCCTCCGAGGTGGAGGCCATCGGCATCACGAACCAGCGGGAGACCACCGTCCTTTGGGATCGCGCAACGGGAGAGCCCATCGCCCCTGCTATCTGCTGGCAGTCCCAGCAGTCCCTCGGCGAGCTCCGGCGGCTGCAGGAGGCGGAGGGCATCGCCGAGGAATTTCGGCAAAAGACCTCCATGGTCTTCACCCCCTATTTCTCCATCTCGAAAATCATCTGGCTCCTGGACCACGTACCGGGGGCCCGCGAAAAGGCGGAGGCCGGCGACCTCCTCTTTGGCACCGTGGACTCCTGGCTCCTCTACAGACTCTCCGGCGACAGGATACATGCCACGGACTGCTCCAATGCCTCCCGCACCATGCTCTTTCACTTGAAGGAGCTCCGCTGGGACGCCACGCTTCTCGCGCATGCGGGCATCCCGGAGGGGATCATGCCCGTGGTCTATCCGACGAGCGCCTTCTACGGCACCACGGCAAAGGAGGTCTTCGGCGTGGAGATCCCCATCACGGCGCTGGCCGGCAACCAGCAGGCGGATCTCTTCGGCCAGCGCTGCTTCGCCCCTGGCATGGCGAAGAACACCTACGGCAAGGGCTCCTTCTTCCTGCTCAATACGGGGGATAGGCTTCTGCCCTCGCAAAACGGCCTCAATACGACGATTGCCTGGACCTTTGGCAATGCCACCACCTACGCTCTGGAGGGGAGCGTCATGGTGGCGGGCTATGCCCTCGACTGGCTGGAGGGCCTGGGCCTCATCACCTCCCCGGAGGAGGCCACGGCCCTTGCGGGGACGGCAAAGGAGAGCGGCCTCTACTTCGTCCCCGCCTTCCGTGGCCTCAGTGCCCCCTACTGGGATGCGGGGGCCCGGGGCATGCTCCTGGGCCTCTCGGAGACCACGACCCGGGCCGATATCGCCCGGGCGGCGCTTTCGTCCATGGCCTACCGCATCCGGGACATCGCCGAGGCCCTGGGGGCCGATATCCCCGTGCCGCTGGCGGAGCTCTCCGCCGACGGGGGCGGGGCGAAGTCGGATCTTCTCATGCAGCTCCAGGCGGATATCCTGGGCCTCCCGGTGCGCCGGCAGGAGACGGAGGAGATGACGGCGCGGGGCATCGCCTTCCTCGCCGGTCTCGCCACGGGCTTCTGGAGAAGTGTGGAGGAGCTCGCGCGTCTTCCCCAGAAGACCCGCCTCTTCACGCCCAAGCTTTCCCCGGAGGAGCGGGAGGCGCACTACGACGGCTGGCAGAGCGCCGTCCTCCAGGTCATGGGCTGGTCGGGCCGATAAGGTCCTGCAGACTGAGGCGCCAGGAGCTGATTGCAAAGAAATTGTAAATCCATGGACTTTTGTACCTTCCCGGACGTGCAGCAGCTTGATTATCGTTACAATTTCTGCTATAATCTGATAATAGCGAAGGGTGACATGTAAGCTAGAAAGATCGACCGAAGTGCACGTTCATGGAGGGGATTGAAATGGCAATCAAGAGCATTCAGATGGACCGTCGTGACAGTACCTGGTACAGAAAGCAACTCAAGCAGGTGGGCTTCCTGTCGGCAAGCTACCTCTCTGTCAATGGCTTCGATGTGGCATCCCTAAAGCGCCTGGCTAAGCAGGGGCAGCTGGATGCGGTGCGCCTGGCCATTGGCTCATCTACCCGGTGGTATTATCGGGAGCGTCAAGCGGAAAATGCACATCTTCGCGGACTGGCCTAGTGGCCGGTAAACCCTCGCTATGGATAGCTGCAGAGACCTTCTGCGGCTTTATTTTTTTGGAAGCCTGCGTCTTCACCGAGGCTCCCGGGATCTTAGCCCGCCGGACGAGCTATGTGCGCGGCAGGAGGATTTATGTTTTTTACGATTATATGCGCTGTTTTGACCTCCTTTATGCTGGTCTTTCTCTTTGCCCTGCGCTATGTGGCAGAGGGGCGGCTCCTCTTTCGGCTTCGGCTCGCCATCTTCCTGATGGATGCAGTCCTGGCCGCTGTCTTTCTCTGGCGGGATGCCCCCTACCATATCGGCGTGCCCCTGGTGGGCAATGTGACGATTTTTGTCTTCATGGCACAGATCTTCGGGGCACTTCTCCTGCTCCTGGCAGCACTTTTCCGATTCCTGTGGCGGCGGATGCTTCGCGCCCCCTATGATCCAGGGCGCCGGCGGGTGCTGGCCCGGGGGGCGCTCCTCCCGGCACTGGGGGCTGGGGCGGCTCTCTATGGAGGGACGCTGGGGCGACAGTCGGTGGTGGAGCATTTCTATGATATCCCCATGAAGGGGCTGGTCGCTGACTGCACTCTGGCCCAGATCAGCGATATCCATCTGGGGGCCTATTTTGACGGGCAGGCGCTGGAGGCCCTGCTTCAGCAGGTGGCGGCGCGCCGGCCGGAGCTTCTCGTCATCACGGGGGATCTCTTTGACGATATGGCGCAAAATGAGGAGGCGGCCCAGATCCTTGGCCGCCATGTGGACGATTTTCCTTTGGGCATCACCTTTATCCTGGGCAATCACGAGTACTATCGCAATGTGGACAGGACGCTCTCCTTTTTGGGAAGGACCCGGGTGCGCTTCCTGCGGAATAGCTCGGTGCGCCTCGTGAACGGGCTGTATCTGGCGGGGACGGACTACCCCATGGACCGGGCCCACTTTGCCGAGCTGAAGCGGGCCTATGCAAGGGCGGCCATGCGGGAGGTCCCGGCGGAGGCGCCCTCGGTGCTTCTCGCCCATCATCCGGAGTTCATCGACGATGGGGCAGAGCTGGGGGCAAAGCTCACCCTCACGGGCCACACCCACGGCAGCCAGTTCGGCCTCTTCGGCCTGCCCCTTTTCCCGGTATTCAAGTATACCCGGGGCTTCGTGCGCATAGGGGAGAGCCTGGGCTATGTCCATGTGGGAAATGGCAGCTGGTTCCCCTTCCGCTTCGGCTGTCCGCCGGAGATTGCCTATTTCCGGCTGAGGGCAGAGGAGGCAAAGGCATGAGGTCGGAGCAAAGACAGGAGCTGGAAGCGCTTTGGGCGGCTGCAAAGACAGAGGATGGGGAGAGTCTTCTGGCGCGGCTTTCCGCCTTTCGCAAGATCCACCCGCATTTTCTGGAGGGAGGCGAGGGCTGGCGGCTCCATGAGCTCTACGCCCTGGCCTTTTCTCATCTGGCCGATGGGGAGGGGGTGGCGGCGGCGTATTATCGGGCGGCTATGGCCGATGGTCTTCGGATTACGCAGCTCCGCCACTTCTCCAACTATCTCTTTGCGCTCCACTACCTCCCGGATATCGGGCCGGAGGAGATGATGCGCCAGCACATGGCCTATGGGAAAATCCTGGGTCAGGTGCCGGAGGCCCCCAGGCGGGGGGAGGCTCTTCGGGTGGGCTTTCTGGCACCGGACTTTGCCCCCTCCTCCGTGTCGCTTTTTTCCCTGCCGCTAATGCGCGCCGCTGCCCGATTCCCCGTCTATCTCTACGATATGGGAGATGGGGAGGCGCTGGAGCCGGGGTTGACGCAGGTGCCCCATACGTATCGAAACGTGGGCGGCCTTGCGCCGGAGGAGGTGGCGAGGCGCATCCGCGAGGACGGCATTGGCATCCTCGCAGATCTCGGGGGCCACTCAGCGGGGGGCGTGACGCTCTCTGTGCTGGGGCTTCGGCCGGCACCTATCCTGCTCTCTGGAATCGGCTACTTCGATACCACGGGGCTTCTCTTCCTCGATGGAGTGCTGTCGGACGAGGTCATGGACCCTGCCGGTACGGAGAGGTTCCTCGCGGAGCCGCCCATAAGGCTTCCCTCCATGCTCTCCTTTTCCCCACGGGAGGCTATGGTGCGAATCCGGCGGGGCCCGCGGCGGGCAGGCCCGGTGCGCCTGGGGGCCCTTCACAATTTCCTGAAGCTGGGGGAGGCCGCCCTCGCCCTCTACCGGGCGGTGCTGGAGGCTTTGCCGGAGGCGACGCTTCTCCTGCAGGATGTGACGCGGGAGCCGGGCCGAGGGGCGGCCCTTCGGAAGCGGGCGGAGGAGGCGGGAATCGCCACGGATCGGATTGCCATCCGCCCCGGCAGCACGGACTATCTCTCGGCCTATCAGGATATCGATATCCTGCTGGATGCCGTGCCGTATCCCGGCGGGGCCATGACGGCCATCGCCCTCTACATGGGGGTGCCGGTGGTGACGCTCTCTGGGAGGCGACGGAGCGGCCGCTTCGCCGCCTCTATCCTGAGGGCTGCGGGCTGCGGCGAGTGGATTGCCGGGGACGAGGCAGAATATGTGGCAATCGTCCGGCAGCTGGCCTCGGATAGGGAGGCTTTGGAGGTGTTGCAGCTGGATTTGCGCAAAAAAATAGAGCACTCCACCCTGATGGATGAAGTGCTCTATGGAAAAAGCGTGCGGGCGGCTCTTCTGCGGCTTTGGGAGGCAAGAGCATGAAAAACGATCTGACGGCTTTTCTGTCGGGGGGCGTGGCACCCCTCGACCTCCTCCTGGTGGAGAGCACCCCCTATCTGCCGGCGGTGCGTCGGCTCTATCCGGAGGCCCATATCGAGGTGGTGACGGATCTTCCGGAGGTGCAGGAGACGCAGGAGTACTGGGGGCTCGCCGATGCCTGGCATGGGCTTGATTACCGGCCAGGCGTCCTCCCCTTCCCGGAGGAGAGCTTCGACCTCATCCTCGCCGAGGGGGCACTGACGGATGCCTATGAGGTCTATCGGTGCCTCTTGGGGATGAATCGCCTCTTGAAGGGGACGGGGGCACTCCTCACGAGTTTTCTGAATATCCGCTACCACAAGGTGCTGGATTTCCTGCAGGCGGGAGAGTTTCCCGTTCAGCAGGAGCATTACTACGCCAAGGCGGAGGTGGTGCGCCTCATGGAGCGGGCCCTTTTCCAGGAGCTCCACTTCGTCCCGGGGGAGCAGGAGGAGGACGCGGCGGCGGGGGCGGCCTGGGCGGCCCGAGGCTTTTCGGACTACAGCCATGATCTATCCACCCGGGTCTGGCTCCTCCGGGCGGAAAGGTCCACGGCGGAGGCCGCAGCCCTGAAGTCCATATTCACGCCCGCCACGCGAAAAGAGCTTGCCAGGCTTCTCCATCGCATCGAGTACGATGTCCAAAGGGCAGAGGCGGTAAAGGAGCTCTGCGTCCTCTGTGAGCGGGAGGGCATCTTCTTCGAGTACCTCGCCGACTTCGTCCGCAATACCTGCCACCACAGCGAAAGGGTGCTGCAGGCTCTGCGTGGTTTTCTTTGACAATAGGGGAGCGCTGCTGTATAATAAGCATAGAAAGAGGTACCGCGACAAACGGTTTTCCTCGGTTTGACTTTAAATAGCCGTGACCTGGGGAGGGGCGGCTATTTTTTTATGGCGAGAACCAACAGAAGGATGAGCATGAGCATCATCGTATCATGATCCATTCCATCACCTCCCTTTTCCATGTATCTCGGGTATAGCCCGGATAGAGTGGATGCAGGGAGGAAAACCGCCTGCCGTGTGCAGTGCCTCTTATTCGTTCATAATACAAAAATTCCGCCTGCAACGCAAGCGGATTTTTTGTGTGCGAGGACGTATTACTTCTTTTCCTTGTCTTTTCCCTTTTCCTTGGCCTTTGCCTTGTCCGAGGCCTTCTTTTCCTGCTGGTACTTGGCGTAGTCGTAGCCCATGTCCATGAGCTTCTGGCGGACGGTCATGATGGGGTGAGTGAAAAGCATCCGGGTGCCGCCGGTGTGCATGATGGTCAGGAATTCCTTCGTCTTCGCCTCGCCGAAGCAGGGACGCTCGCAGCGGTCACAGGTGGGCTTCGTGATGCCGTAGGGGCAGCGGCTGATTTTCGTCAGGACGGTCATGAGGAGGCCCTGGCATTTCGGGCAGAGCTTGTCGCCGCCGGTGCCGTGGTGCTTGTGGCAGTAGATGGCAAAGCGCTTCTTGATGATTGCTTTTTCCTTCGGGATATTGTTCTTGATTTCCACCGGCTTCTTCTTCGGCAGAAAGCGCGAGAATATACGCATGGAGTATCTCCTTTCGATAAAATACTCCTATCATTGTATAGGGTAATGGCAAGAATTGCAAGCCGGGGACTTTGGAAGTCTTCGGCTTGCTTGGGGCAATCCACAGGAGTTATCCACTCTATCCACAGAGGTAGGGGGTAAAGCTGTGGATAACTTCGACGAAATCCACGAAAAAGGCGGAAAAGCTGAAAACGGTTTGTGGATAACAGGGTGATCGGCGCACATTGGGGAGGAGAGGTCCCTCGGGAGGAGCCAGCTGGAATTTGCCAGAAAAGCTTTGCCAAAGTGGCCGCTGTAGAGTAGAATAGTAATGATTTGGGAGGTGCGCAAAGGTGAAAGAAGTGCAGCTGGAGTTCAATGGCGATGACGCGAGCAAGTCGCTGCATCAGATCCTGAACAATACGATCGATACCATCGAGTCCAACAAGCAGAAGATATTTGAAATCTACGAGACGGCCCGCAGCGAGGTGGAGGAGGCGCGCCGGCAGCTGGCGGAGCTGAAGGAGAAGATCTGGGTGACCATCGACGAGGTGGATGCCCTCGCGGCGGAGGAGCAGAAGGAGAAGCAGGAGCTGGTGCGGGTCAGCAGCAACTTCGGCGAGTTCTCCGAGGAGAGCATCCGGGCCTGCTACGAGCGGGTGGCCAGTGCCCAGGTGGCCCTCTCGGTCGCCCGGGAGACGGAGAAGGGGCTCCGGCAGGAGCGGGACAAGCTGGAGAGGCGCCTCCGGTCCCTCGGCACCATGCTGAACCAGGCGGAGCACCTCGCCATGGCGGTGGGGTCTGTCCTCTCCTACCTTTCCACCCAGATCCACGGGGTCGTGTGGAAAATCGAGGCGGTGCAGCAGAAGCAGTTCGTGGGGGCCCGGGTCATCAAGGCCCAGGAGGACGAGCGGTATCGCATCTCCCGCGAGCTCCACGACGGACCTGCCCAGGACATGGCAAACCTCATCTTCCATACCTCCATCGTGGAAAAGCTCATGGACCGGAATCTCGATCAGGCGAAGGTGGAGGTCAAGGAGCTCCGGGGTGAAATCAAGGCCTGCCTCCGGGATATCCGGGCCGTCATCTTCGACATGCGCCCCATGGAGCTGGATGACATTGGCCTGCCGGCGGCCATCGGGCAGCTCATCGACAAGATGGATGCCAGGGGGCTCCTGCATGCCTCCTTCAGCATGGACGGCAAGCAGTATGACCTGCCGAAGCACGTGTCCACGGCCATCTTTCGCATCGTGCAGGAGGCACTCAATAACGTGGCCCATCATGCGGAGACGGACAAGGCCCGGGTGCGGATGCTCTACAGCACCCAGGCCCTCTCCATCCTCATCGAGGATAACGGAAAGGGCTTCGACATGGACAAGAAGCCGGAGGAAAATGTCGAGGACGAGGAGGGCGAGACCCGGGGCCACTTCGGCATGCTGGGCATGGGGGAGCGAGCCCATATCATCGGGGCGGAGTTCCAGGTCATGAGTGCGCCGGGGAAGGGCACCCGTGTCCACCTGCGCATCCCGAACAGGGCTCCCCAGGATCTGGATGCCAAGGAAGTAAAGGGGCTGGCGAACAAGGCCCGGGAGGTCAAGTCCCGGTCTGTCGGGAACGCGGACTCTTCCCGCCGCTCCTCCGGCATGCGGCTGGAGCGGTCATGAGGGGAAAGCCCGCGGCCCCCATCGCCGAGGCCATGGCGGCCTACGCATCGGACGGAGCCCTGGCCTTCCACACGCCGGGCCACAAGCAGGGGCGGGGCGCCCACGGGCTCCTGCGCCGGCTTATCACGGAGGAGGGCCTCCGGGAGGAGGTCTCCCTCATGGAGGAGCTGGACGACCTCCACGATCCCCATGGGGCCATCGCCGAGGCGGAGCGCCTTGCGGCGGCTCTCTATGGGGCAGATGCGGCCTATCTCATGGTGAACGGCACGACCGGGGCCATTCAGACCATGGTGCTGGCGATGGCGGGGCCGGGGGACACGGTTCTCGTCCAGCGAAATGCCCACCGCTCCGTCCAGGGGGCCCTGGTGCTCGCAGGGGCGAGGCCTGTCTATCTCGCCCCGGAGACGGAGGAGCGGCTCGCCATCCCCATGGGGGTGACACCGGAGACGGTACGGCGGGCCATCGAGGCCCACCCGGAGGCAAAGGGTGCTATCCTCGTGAATCCCACCTACTATGGTATGACGACGAGGCTCACGGAAATCGCAGGGCTCCTCCACGAGGCCGGCATGGTGCTGGCGGTGGATGAGGCCCACGGGGCCCATCTCGCCTTTTCGGAAGGGCTCCCCCGGCAGGCCATCGATGCCGGGGCGGATCTTGCCGCCCAGTCCACCCACAAGCTTCTGGGGGCTATGACCCAGGGCTCCATGCTCCTCGCCAAGGGCGGGCGCGTTTCTCCCGCGCGGGTGCGGGAGGCCTCGAGTCTCCTGCAGACTACGAGCCCGAACCAGCTCCTCATGGCCTCCATCGATATCGCGAGGCTCCAAATGGCGGAGGAGGGCGAGGCACTCTGGGGACGGGCAGTGGAGCTTTCGGAGAAGACCCGTGCGCACATCAATGAAATCGAGGGCCTCTGGTGCTTTGACAAAGCCTATGCCCGGGAGGCCGGGGCTGAGGATCTCGACATGACGAAGCTCACGGTACAGGTCACGGGAATCGGCCTCACGGGCCCCCAGGCGGAGGATATCCTCCGCCACCGGTACAAAATCCAGTGCGAGCTCTCGGATGCCCGGAATGTGCTTTTCCTGCTGACCTATGCGGATGGGGAGCAGGAGGCGGAGAGGCTTGTGGAGGCCCTGGCGGCTCTCGCCCGGGACCATCGGCGGGAGGCGGGGGCTATCCCTATGGAACGGATCGCCCTGCCACCGGCGGCGAGCTCTGCCCTGTCGCCTCGGGAGGCCTTTTTTGCCGAAAAGGAGCGGCTGCCCCTGGAGGAGACCATCGGACGCATTGCGGCGGAGGAGGTCACCTTCTACCCGCCGGGGGTGCCGGTACTCTCGCCGGGAGACTATGTGACGGAGGAGGCACTTTCCTATGTGCGTGAGCTGCAGGCCCTCGGGGGCCGGGTCCTGGGGTCGGGGGCAGAGATGCTCTCTGCCCTTTGCGTTGTGAAGGAGAGAATATGAGCAAGGGAAAGCTTATCATCCTGGAGGCGGGGGACGGCTCCGGCAAGGCGACCCAGACGCGTCTTCTCTATGAGCGGCTGATGAAGGAGGGGCGGTCGGTCAAAAGGGTGGAGTTCCCCGACTACGAGGCGGAGGGATCCGTCCTCGTGCGGCTCTATCTCGGCGGCGCCTTTGGAAAGCGGCCGGAGGATGTGAATGCCTATGCCGCCTCCACCTTTTTCGCGGTGGATCGGTTCGCCTCTTATCGGACGAAGTGGAAGGATTTCTACGAGGCCGGTGGCATCGTGCTGGCCGATCGCTACACCACGTCGAATATGGTGCATCAGGCAGTAAAGCTGCAGAATTCAGCGGAGCGGGATGCCTTTCTCGATTGGCTCTGGGACTTCGAATTCCGGAAGCTCGGTCTCCCGGTGCCGGACCGGGTGGTCTTCCTCGACATGGCCCCGGAGGTGGCGGCCCGGCTCATCGATGCCAGGGCACGGGAGACGGGCACGGCGGAGGATATCCACGAGCAGGACAAGGAATACCTCGTCCGCTGCCACGAGGCCTACCGGATGCTCGCGGAGCGCTACGGCTGGAAGACGGTGCGCTGCAGCGAGGGCGGCGAGCCCCTCCCCATTGAGACCATACAGGAGGACGTGTGGCAGGCGGTAAAGGACATACGATAAAGGAGCTATCATGATAAAAGAGGTTCTCGTCGTCGAGGGAAAGATGGATGTGGTCGCTATCCATAAGGCGGTGGAGGCGGACTGCATCACCACGGGGGGCTTTTCCCTCTCCCCCCGCAGCCTGAAGGATATCGCCGATGCCGAGAAGCGGCGGGGCATCATCATCCTGACGGATCCGGACTCCGCCGGCGAGCGCATTCGGAAGTTCCTCGCCAAGCGCTTCCCTAAGGCCAAGCACGCCTTTATCCCCCGGGAGGAGGCCACGGCCAACAATGATATCGGCGTGGAGCAGGCGAGCCCCGAGTCCATCCGAAAGGCCCTCGCGAAGGTCCGGACCCTCGGCTGGGAGGCCACGGAGCTCTTTGACAGCCGGGATCTCGTGCAAAATAACCTCTCGGGAGCGGCAGATGCCAGTGACCGGCGGGCCCGCCTGGGGGAGAAGCTGGGCCTGGGGTTTGCGAACGCCAAGACCTTCCTCCACCGGCTCAATCGCTACGGGGTGACCCGGGAGGAATTCGACATAGCACGCAGGGAAATGGAGGAAGAAGATGGCAGCAAATGAGGTAATCCACCCGAATATCGCGAGCCGGGAGGCGACCCTGCGTATTCTGAAGGCCTTTGGCCTCCACGCCTCGAAGCGGCTGGGGCAGAACTTCCTCATCGACCCGGGCATCGTCAATGGCATCGTCCGGGCGGCCGGCATCATCGAGGGGGATCGGGTGCTGGAAATCGGCCCCGGCATCGGGACGCTCACCCAGGGGCTCCTGGAGGCGGGGGCTCACGTGACGGCGGTGGAGCTGGATAAGAAGCTCCCCACGGTGCTGGCAGAGACTCTGAAGGGCTACGAGCGCTTCACCTTGGTGCCCGGGGACATCCTGAAGGTGGATATCCCCGCTATCATGGGGGAGGGGCCCTTCAAGGTGGTGGCGAACCTCCCTTACTACATCACCACCCCCATCCTCATGACGCTTCTGGAAAGGCGCCTTTCCATCACGGACATGGTGACCATGGTGCAGAAGGAGGTGGCGGACCGCATGAGGGCAAGGCCGGGGTCGAAGGACTACGGCTCTCTCTCTGTCGCCGTCCAGTACTACACCGAGGTGGAAAAGGTCCTCGCCGTCCCGCCCCGCTCCTTCCTGCCCGCCCCCGAGGTGGACAGCGCCGTGGTGGCCTGCCGCGTGCGGATGGCGCCCGCCGTCGCCGTGCAGGATGAGAAGCTCTTCTTCCGCGTCGTCCGCGCCGCCTTCGGCCAGAGACGAAAGACCCTCGCCAACGCCCTAAAGGGCGGCGGCTTTCAGCCGGAGACCGTAGTAAATGCCCTCGCCAAGGCAGAAATCGACCCCAAGCGCCGCGGCGAGACCCTCTCTTTGGAAGAATTCGCCCGCCTTTCCGACGAATTGGCATAGCAGCTTGCAAAGACGGGTGATCGTGGGGCACACGTTCCGTCTTTCGTGCAGGAAGTCCCCGGTCCTTGCGGCCGGGTTCTTTTGTTTTTGGAAAATGAATGGTTCTTTCCTTAACTTTCTTGCATGAAACATCGTTCTATTATACAATGGAGCATGATAACACCTACTACACACTTTGATAGAAAGAGGTAACATTCTTATGGCAGAAACAGCCTGGTCCGTGCTGCCGCCGGTCATCACCATCGTGCTGGCGCTCTGGACGAAGGAAGTCTATATGTCGCTTATCATCGGCATCTTCTCCGGGGCTCTGCTCTTCACGGGCGGGAGCTTCCTGGAATCTATCCTTACCATGTTCGCCGTCATGGCGGACAAGGTGGGGAGCAATGTCAACATCC
Organism: uncultured Mitsuokella sp.; assembly: GCA_945873115.1. Taxonomy (GTDB): domain Bacteria; phylum Bacillota; class Negativicutes; order Selenomonadales; family Selenomonadaceae; genus AWVT01. Next base: position 19,040 of record CAMCBT010000011.1, on the reverse strand, counting down.
TCGTGTTCCTCGTCATCCTGGGCATCCTGGTGGCGGCTATCACCCGCTCCGGGGCCACTCGGGCCTACGGGGAGTGGGCGGCCCGCACCATCCATGGGCGCAGGAGCTCCCTCCTTCTCACGGCACTCCTCGGCCTCGTCATCTTCATCGATGACTACTTCAACTGCCTGACGGTGGGCACCGTCATGCGGCCTGTAACGGACAAGTTCCAGATCGCTCGGACGAAGCTTGCCTACATCATCGATGCCACGGCGGCACCCATCTGCATCATCGCGCCGGTGTCCAGCTGGGCGGCGGCGGTGGGGTCGTCGCTCCCTGAGGACTCCACCATCGACGGGTTCTCCCTCTTTCTCCAGACCATCCCCTTCAACCTCTATGCCTGGCTCACCATCCTCTTCATGCTCTTCATCATCTGGTCCGGCCGGGACTTTGCCGCCATGGGCAAGAGCATCGAGCGAAACAATGAGCACTTCGAGATCCCGAAGGAGTACCAGGACACGGCGGAGGCGTCTGTCAGCAGGGAGGAGGGCAAGGGCCGCATCATCGACCTCATCCTCCCCCTCGTCGTCCTCATCGCCGCCTGCGTCTACGGCATGCTCTACACCGGCGGCATCCACGAGGGCAAATCCATTGCGGAGGCCTTCGCCGACTGCGACTCCTCCAAGTCCCTCGTGCTGGGCTCCTTCATCGCCTTCGTCTTCACGGGGCTTTTGTACCTGCCGCGGCGGGTCATTTCCTTCAACTCCTTCTGCGACAGCTTCGGCTGGGGCTTCAAGGCCATGACGCCCGCTATCTTCATCCTGTGCCTTGCCTGGACGCTCTCGGGCATCTGCAGCAAGGACTATCTGAATCTCGGCGGCTTCGTGGGGGCTGTGGTAAGCGCCCACGCCTCCATCATCATGTTCCTGCCCCCCATCTTCTTTCTGGTGGCGGCTGGCCTTGCCTTTGCCACCGGCACCAGCTGGGGTACCTTCGGCATCCTCATCCCCATCGCTATCGCCGTCCTGGACGCAGCCTCCGGGGACATCCTGGTGGTGAGCGTGGCGGCCATCCTCTCCGGTGCCGTCTGTGGCGACCATGCCTCGCCCATCTCCGACACGACCATCCTCGCCTCGGCGGGGGCCCAGTGCAACCATCTGGACCACGTGTCCACACAGATCCCCTATGTGGCCGTCGTCGCCACCTGCAGCCTTATCGGCTATATCGTGGACGGCTTTACGACGAATGGCTGGCTGGGGCTGGCCGTCGGCATAGCCGCCCTTGCTATTTGCATGGCGGTCATCCGCGCCCGGGTGCCCTCCCTGGATTGCGGGAATGCTTCGGAGGAGGCCTGAGACATGGAGAAAGCAACGACCCAGATGAAGCGGGGCCTCAAGAACCGCCACCTGCAGATGATCGCCCTCGGCGGTGCCATCGGCACGGGGCTCTTCTATGGATCCGCTTCCACCATTGCCCTCGCGGGGCCCTCCGTCATGCTGGCCTATCTCCTGGGGGGCATCGTCATCTTCTTTATCATGCGGATGCTGGGGGAGATGGCGGTGGACGAGCCCGTGTCCGGCTCCTTCAGCCACTATGCCACGAAGTATTGGGGGGCCTTCCCGGGCTTTCTCTCCGGCTGGAACTACTGGTTCAACTACGTCATCGTCTCCATGGCGGAGCTCACGGCCGTGGGCATCTACATGAACTTCTGGCTGCCGGAGCTGCCCCAGTGGATCAGCGCCCTGGCGGCCCTCCTGGTCATTACCGCCTTCAATCTCATCAATGTTCGAGCCTACGGGGAGTCGGAGTTCTGGATGGCCTTGGTGAAAATCGTCGCCATCGGCTGCATGATTCTCTTTGGCCTCTTCCTGATTTTCACCAGCGGCGCGCCTTTCCCCGATATGTTCCAGAACCTCTGGATAAACGGCGGGTTCCTGCCCAATGGCTGGTATGGCCTTGCCCTATCCATCACGGTGGTCATGTTCTCCTTCGGCGGCATCGAGCTCATCGGCATCACGGCGGGGGAGGCGGAGGACCCGGATACGACCATTCCTCGCGCCATCAACCAGGTCATCTGGCGTATCCTCATCTTCTATGTGGGCACCATGTTTGTCCTCATGTCCCTCTGGCCCTGGAGCGAGGTGGGCAAGGAGGCGAGCCCCTTCGTCCAGATATTTGCCGACATCGGCGTGGGGTCGGCGGCAAACCTTTTGAATATCGTGGTGCTCCTGGCCGCGCTCTCTGTCTACAATTCCGCCATCTACAGCAACAGCCGCATGCTCTACGGCCTGGCCTCCACGGATGATGCCCCGAAGTTCCTCCGGAAGCTCTCGGGAAGCGGCGTCCCCGTGCGGGGTATCCTCGTCTCCTCCGGCATCACCCTTATCTGCGTGGCACTGAACTACTTCTTCCCGGGGAAGGTATTCCTCTTCCTCATCTCCATCGCCACCTGCGCCGCCGTCATCAGCTGGGGCACCATCTGCATCACCCACCTGCGCTTCCGCCACCACTGCGATCGGACGGGAAAGGAGACGAAATTCCACGCCCTCCTCTATCCCGCAGCCAACTACCTCTGCCTGCTTTTCCTCGCCGGCATCCTCTTCTTCATGGCCCAGATCCCCGACATGCAGCTGGCCGTTGGAATCCTCCCGGTCTGGGTGCTTGTCCTCTATATCGGCTATCGCGTGAAGAAAGGGTAAACTCCCATGAAATGGGTGAACCATGAGATTTTGACGGGGGTCCTTGTCTATACGGCCACCCGAGATCCGCTCAGCACTGCCTTTTCCATGGCAGGCGCTATTATCCCGGATAAAATCGAAGGCCGCCCCGGCTCCCTCTTTTGGCGCAGCCGCCATCGGGGCTGGTCCCACTGGCCCCTCCTCTACATCGGCCTCATGGGCATCCTGCTGGGCCTCGCCGATACCCCCGTCCCGGCCCTTCCCGAGGAGGCCCGCCGAGGCGGTCTCTTCCTCGCCATTGGCGCCCTCCTCCACATCGCCGAGGACGCCCTCTGTGGCAAGGTGCCGCTTCTGCGCCCCGACAAGAAGGTCGGCCTTCGCCTCTTCAAGGTGGGCTCCTTCCGGGAATACTTCATCACCATCCTCTGCGTCCTCCTCTGCTATTTTCTATCCACCATCATCCCCCTGTCCAGCCCCTGAAAGGAGGGAAATCCATGCCCCGCTGCATCAATGGCACCGCAAAGCCCAGCAAGCTTCTCCTGCTGCTGGCGGAAAAATATCCCACGAAGGAAGCCGTCTATGAATCCCTCATCTACCTCCAGTCAAGGCTCGCCCTCCCCAAGGGCATCGAGCACTTCATGAGCGACCTTCACGGGGAGTACGATTCCTTCTTCCACATCCTCAACAACTGTTCCGGCGTCATTCGGGAAAAGGTGGACTACGTCTTCGGCGAAAGCCTCACGGCGGAGGAAAAGGCGGAGCTGTGCACCCTCATCTATTATCCGAAGGAAAAAATCGAGCAGATGCGAGAGCGGCGGGAGGCGACCCCCGCCTGGTATCGGAAAAACCTCGAGAACCTCCTCTCCCTCGCAAAGCTCATGAGCTACAAATACCCCGCCTCCAAGGTGGCGGGCTTCATCCCGAAGCGCTACGCCTCCATCATCGTGGAGCTCATGAATACCCGACCGGAGCGGGACGCGGCCCAGGGCGTGTATCTGCGCAAGCTCATCAGCACCATCGTCCAGATCGACAGCAGCGCCGACTTCATCGAGGCCTTCGCCGTGCTCGTGAAGCGGCTGGCGGTGGACAGGCTCCACATCGTGGGGGACTTCTTCGACCGGGGGGACCGGCCCGATGCCATCCTGGACCTCCTCATGGAGCACCCCTCCGTGGACATCCAGTGGGGCAATCACGACGTGCTCTGGATGGGGGCGGCCCTGGGGAGCGAGGCCTGCATCGCCACCGTGGTGCGAAACTCTCTCCGGTACAAGAATACGGACGTGCTGGAGCGGGGTTACGGGGTGAGCCTCCGGCCCCTCACCACCTTCGCCTCCCACCTCTACCCGGATGAGTCCCCCATCAAGGCGGCGGAGCGGGCTATGACCATGATGATGTTCAAGACGGAGGGCCAGCTCATCCGGCGAAATCCCGATATGCAGATGGATAGCCGGCTGCTCCTCCATAAAATCGACTTCCGCTCCTCCTGCGCGGTATTGGGGGATGGCAAGCGCTACGAGCTGGAGCACGCCTACTTTCCCACTATTGACGTGGACACGGAAGATCCCTACGCCTTCACGGAGGAGGAGGCGGAAATTCTCGCGGACCTTCGCTCCTACTTTATGGAGAGCAAGGCCCTCCGCCGCCATGTGGACTACCTCTACCAGAAGGGGAGCCTCTACACGACCTTCAATGGCAACCTGCTTTTCCACGGCTGTGTGCCCATGAATGAGGAGGGCAGCTTCCGGGCGATTTCCTACGGCGGCAAGACGTATCAAGGAAAGAGCTGGTTCGACTTTTGCGAGAGGCAGGCGAGGGAGGCCTACCTTCACGGCACGGAGAGCGGCCTGGACTTCCTCTACTTCCTGTGGTGCGGCCGCATATCGCCCCTATCGGGCCGGGAGTTCAAGACCTTCGAGCGGGCCCTCATTGCAGATGAGTCCACCTGGAAGGAGCCCTCAGACCCCTATTTCAAAAAAATCGACCAGGTGGACTGCTGCGAGCAGGTGCTCGCGGAGTTTGGCCTCGATCCGAAGCGGGGCCATATCATCAACGGCCATGTGCCGGTGAAGGTGAAGAAGGGGGAGACCCCCGTGAAGGCAGGCGGCCGGGCCATCGTCATCGACGGGGGCTTCTGCCGGGCCTACCATAAGAAGACAGGCATCTCCGGCTACACCCTTATCTCCAATTCCCGAGGCCTCCGGCTCCTGGAGCATCAGAAAATCGCAGACGTCCGGGCGGCCCTTCGGGAAAACCACGACATCGAGTCCGTCTCCGAGACGGTGGAGCTCCAGTCCATGAGCACCACCGTGGGGGAGACGGATGAGGGCCGCGCCATACAGGACGAAATCACAGATCTCTATAATCTCTTGCTTGCCTACCAGAACGGCATGCTGAATCCGAAGGAGTGAATCCCATGACAAATGAGCTACAAGCAATGTACACGGCCCTGCAGGAGAGGCTCCGCGCCCTCGGGAGCGTCGCCGTTGCCTTTTCCGGCGGTGTGGACTCCACGCTTCTGGCAAAGGTGGCCCATGATACCCTGGGGGATAAATGCGCGGCCTTTACTGCCTCCTCCGACTTCGTGCTGGAGGAGGATACAGCCAAGGCCCAGGCCTTTTGCCGGCAGGAGGGCATCGCCTTCGAGCTCATCGATTTTCCCATCCTCGATGTGCCCCATGTGAAGGAGAACCCGCCGGATCGCTGCTACTATTGCAAGTATGCTCTTTTCAAGCACCTGAAGGCCATGGCGGGGGAGAAGGGGCTCGCCTATGTGGTGGACGGGACGAACCGGGATGACGATGGGGACTACCGGCCGGGCCGCACAGCCCTCATGGAGCTCCATATCGAAAGTCCCCTCCACGACTGCGGCTTTCGGAAGGCGGATGTCAGGGCCCTCTCGAAGGAGCTCGGCGTCGAGGGCTGGGACCGGCCCTCCTCTGCGTGCCTCGCCACCCGCTTTGCCTATGGGACGCATCTCACGCCGGAGAAGCTGAAGACCGTGGAGGGGGCAGAGGAGTTCCTCCATCAGGCGGGCTTTTCGGAGCTGCGGGTCCGGGTGGAGGGGACCAAGGGCACCACGGCCCGCATCGAGCTTGCGCCCTCTGAAATCGATAGGTTCCTAGAGCCCTCCACCCGCACCAGCGTGGAGGAGACGCTCCGGGCCATGGGCTATAGCCATGTGGCCCTCGATCTCACCGGCTACCGGAGGGGCAGCATGAACGAGGGCGTCGAAGGAATCTGACGCGTTGGGCTTGTGCCCGGGAATTGAGGGGAAAGGCATTGAAGAAAAGAGCAGGAAGACTCCTTGCAGGGGCGCTCGCAGCGGCGGCGCTTTTGCCCGGCGGCACAGCAGCGGCCTATTCGGCCAGCTCCGATACGGGCGTGGAGGCGCTGGACTACATCGAGAATGCGCGGCGCACAGAGCGGGAAAACCGGCTGACCGAGGAGCAGAAGGCCCTCCAGAAGGCTGCAGAGGATATGCAGGCAAACCTCCGCTATCCCTGGGATCCGAAGGACAAGAGCCAGAGCGTGCCCGTGGCCTTCGAGGGGGACGACCTTAGCTACGATGAGCGGACCGGCGACTTCGTGGCAAAGGGAAGCGTCCACATCCTCATGGCGGATGCCCACTCCTTTGATGGAGCGGACGCAGAGGGCAGCCTCGCAAAAAAAGAGGTCTATTTCCCCGAAAAGATCCATGTGGTCCAGATGACAGAAGGGCAGTCCCGCGTCACCCTGGATGGCTTCAAGACCCGGTACAACTATGGCACCCGGACGGGCACCATGGAGGAGGCCAAGGGAAAGGTCGACCGCTACTACATCACGGGGAAGCGCTTTGAGTTCTACCCGGATCACTACGTGGTGTATAAGGGCACGGCGACGAAGTGCAGCGCCGTAAAGCCGGACTACGACTGGGCGGCGGACAAGATTACGATTTATCCGAACGACAGGATTGTCATGGAGAAGATGCGCTTCCGCATCAAGGGGCGCACCGTGTATACCCGGGACAACTACACCTCGAGCATCGATCCCTCGAAGGAGGGGCCGAAATACCCTAGGGTGGGTTATGACTCCGATGATGGGGCCTGGGTGAGCTACGATATCCATAACTCCATCGCGAAAAATACGGCGCTCAACCTGAACCTCCTCTGGATGAACCGGGAGGGCTGGCGGAGTCACTACGATGTGACCTGGCAAAACGCTGACATGCGTGCGGGCATCCGCTATGGCCACTACGAGGATGGGAACAACAACTGGATTCGCAAGCTCCCCTCCTTTTTCTGGGATTACGGCGCCCATATCGCAGGCACCCCCTTCTCCTACAGCCTGGGTTTTGAGAAGGGTCGCTGGTATGGCAATGGCGTCCACAGCACCCACACGGCCTACACGGCGGGCCTTTCCCGGGATCCGATTGCCTGGGATGGCTATACGTTCCACTCCTATCTCGGCTACTCCATCACCCAGGAGGGCTACGACCACTCCCGGGTGGATGGCATGAATGCGGACTTCGTGCTGACGAAGGAATTCGATGCCCGCTGGGCCGCCTATACGAGCTTCCACTACCGCACCACCACCACCCGGAACTCCGTCTTCGAGTACGGCCTCGATGACTACAAGAAAAAGCTGGAGGGGGGCGTGAGCTACCGGTTGACAGAAAGGGACCGGTTCGTCATCGGCACCCGGTACAATCTGGATGACGGGGAAATGGACGACATCGACTACTACTGGTACCACGATATGCACTGCACGTCGCTCATCCTCCGGTATCGCTCCATGGCGAATACCTGGAATATCAAGCTGGAGTTCACCCCGTGGTAAAGGAAAGGGAAAAAATGGGAGCGTTTGAGACGAGCCTTCGGGCCATGCAGGGGAGGAAAATCCTCATTCTCGGCGACATGGTAGCCGATATCTACGTGGACGGCCGAATCTCCCGCATCTCCCGGGAGGCACCGGTGCTGGTGCTGAAGCAGGCGGGGGAGACCGTGGTGGCCGGCGGCGCGGCAAATGTGGTGCACAATGTAGAGACCCTGGGGGGAGAGGCCTACGCGGTGGGCATCCTGGGGGACGATCGGGCAGGGGTGGGCCTCCGCTCCATCCTCGAGGGGAAGGGCGTGGACACCACGGGCCTCCTGGTGGACGATAGTCGCCCCACCATCACGAAGACCCGCATCATCGCCGGGGGACGGGCCACCGTGAGCCAGCAGATCGTGCGCATCGACAACGAAAGCGAGGCACCTCTCTGCGCCGAGGTGGAGGAGGAGCTCCTCGCGAAAGTGGAGGAGCTTCTCCCGCAGATGGAGGGCGTTGTCCTCAGCGACTATGGGACGGGGACGGTAACGGAGCGTCTCCGGCAGCGCATCCTTGGCTACTGCCGGGAGAAGGGACTCGTGAGCCTTGTGGACTCCCGCTATGATGTGGCGAGTTTTCGCGGCGTGGGCTACGTGAAGCAGAATGACGCGGAGCTCTCCGCAGTCCTCGGGCGGGAGCTAAAGGACCGGGCGGCCATCGAGGCCGGGGCCCGGGAGCTTCGGGAGAGGCTCCGGGCGGACGGGATCCTGGTGACCCGCGGGGAAAAGGGCATGCTTTTGGTGCTCGTCGATGGGCGCGTGGCAAACATCCCTGTGTCGGACAAGAGCGAGGTCTTCGACGTGTCCGGCGCGGGCGATACCTGCGTCGCTGCCATGGCACTGGCCCTCGCCGGGGGCAGCGATCCGGTGGAGGCAGCCCGTCTCAGCAACATCGCCAGCGGCATCGCCGTCCGGAAGCTGGGCACAGCCACCGTCAGCGCAGCCGAGCTCCGGGCGGCGGCAGAAAGGAAGAAATAACATGCTTGTGGCATCCGACGATATTACGGCCCTCGTGGAAATCCTCAAGAAGGGCGGCAAGCGCATCGTCTTCACGAATGGCTGCTTTGACATCCTCCATGCGGGCCACGTGCGGTATCTGGCTGCGGCGAAGAAGCTGGGGGACATCCTCGTCCTCGGCCTCAATACGGACGAATCCGTCCGAAGGCTCAAAGGGCCGACGCGCCCTGTAAATAATGAGTTGGATCGGGCGGAGGTGGTGGGATCGCTGGCCTCCGTGGACTATGTGGTGCTCTTCGGGGAGCAGACGGCGGAGACAGTGCTCCAAAAGGTTCAGCCCGATGTCTACGCCAAGGGGGCGGACTACGAGCATAAGCCCCTGCCAGAGGCGGCTATCGTCCGCTCCTATGGGGGCGAGGTGGCCTTCCTCCCGATGGTGCCGGGCCGCTCCACCACAAGTATCATCAAGCGCATCGAAGAGACGAAATGAAAAACATCCTGATTGTAAAGCTATCGGCCATCGGGGACGTGATCCACGCACTCCCCGTAAGCCATGCCATAAAGGAAGCCTGGCCCGCGTGCCGCATCACCTGGGTGGTGGAGCCTCCCGCAAGGCCGCTTCTTGCGCTCAATCCCTGTGTGGATGAGCTCATCACCTTCCGGAAGAAGGAGTTTCGCAGCCTCGGAGGCTTTCTGAAAAATTTCGGCCGCCTGAAGGAGAAGCTCCAGGCGGCCGAGTACGACGCGGTGCTGGATCTCCAGGGCCTCTTCAAGTCGGCGGCGGTGGCATTCCTCGCCAAGGCTCCCGTGAAGCTCGGCATGTGCAACATGCGGGAAGGGAGCGGCTACGTATCAAAGCCCGTCCTAGGGCCGAATGCCCAGGGCCATATCGTAGAGCGGTATCTCGACGTGGCACGGGCCCTCGGCTGCCCCGTGAAGGAGGTGCGCTTCCCGCTGGAAATCCTCGAAAGGGACAAGGCGCGGCTTTCTTGGCTCTTCCAGCAGGAAGGGGCGGATCTTTCCCGGCCCTATGTGGCCCTGGCCGTGGGGGCCAACTGGCCCAACAAGCGGTGGCCGGAGGAGCACTTCGCCAGGCTCAGCGATATGCTGAGCGAGGCGGGTCTCGTGCCGGTCCTCGCAGGCGGTGGCCCGGTGGACGAGGAGCGGGCAGCAAGGATTCTGCATCTTGCTGACATCCCGCCGGTGAATCTCGTGGGAAAGACCACGCTGCCGCAGCTGGCAGGCCTCATGAAGGGGGCCAAAGCCGTAGTGGGGGGCGATACGGGTCCTGTGCATCTGGCCGCCGGCTTAGGGCGGAAGACCATCATGCTCATGGGGCCAACGGATGCGAATCGGAACGGCCCCTACGGCCAGATGGAAAATGCCATTGAGGCGGATCACCCCTGCCGGGGCTGCTGGAAGCGCAGCTGCCCGAAGGGGCTTGACTGCCTCGCGGTCATCACGCCGGATATGGTAAAGGAGCGTCTTTTGGATGCGCACTGAAAATTTTTTTCGAGACATTCAGCAGGATTTGAAGCTATTCTTCTATATCCTGCTTCTTTTATGCCTGTACCGAGCTCTCTTCCTCGGGCTCTTTTCGGGCTTTATGGATAGCGCGGCTACACTGGGGGATGTGGCCCTCGCAAATCTCACGGGGCTTCGCCTGTCGCTGAAGACAGCGGGGTGGGTGGCGCTGCCCTCCTTCCTCCTCTGCACGGTCGGTGCGCTCCTCTATCCAAAGGGGCGTGTCCTTTTCGAGCAGCTGCGGCTAGGAATTGGGGCCCTTGCCACCCTCGTCTTTACAGTGCTCTTTTTGGGCCGCTTTCCCTTCTATGCCACCTTCCGCTCCACCTACAATCTCCAGGTGGCGGCCGGGGCCAATGACGATATCGCCGCCGTATTTTCCATGCTGGTGGCGGAGTATGGCCTCTTTTGGCGGCTGGGGCTGGCGGTCCTCCTGGCGACGGCGCTGACACTCGCCCTTCGCTTTTCTTTGCGGCGGGGGACTCTCGCCCTTCCTCGCGTCTTTGCGGGGCGGCCCCTGCGCTTTGTGCCGGCCTTCCTCGTCGCCTTTGCCCTGTTCTTCCTCTTCGTCCGCTTCGGCGGGGCCTTTTCCTACTCGGCGGGGATTAACTGGGAGAACGCCGGCGTGACCCGCGACGACTTCCTCAATGAGTGCATATTGGACGATGGCCAGGCCATGTACCGGGCCTATAGCATGAACAAGGCACTCCAGGCGGGAAATCTCTACGGGGTGGAAAAGGATAACATACGGGAGCTGGCGCGCCTCGCCGCCGGCCATTCGGAGGAACAGGGTGGTGATCTTCCCGCCTATCTTACCCGCCATACAAAGGGCCCACGCATGGAGAGGCCCCGTCATATCTTCATCGTCCTCGGGGAGTCCTGGGCTCGCTGGCCTATGCTGGAAAAATATGCGGATCTACATATTGCCGACGGCATAAAGGAGCTTGTGGCCTCGCCAAAGGGCTACGAGAGCCGCGCCTTTATGCCGAATGGGGAGTTCACCTCTGTGGCGCTCACCGGCATCATCACGGGGCTCAGCGACGTGGCCATCCCTGTGAACTACGAGCCCAGGAGCCTGAAGGAGGTCTATCCCACCGCCTTCGCCCCCCAGCTGAAGAAGCTGGGGTACAAGGTGGACTTCTGGTACGGGGGCACCCCCTCCTGGGATGGCATCAAGCGCCTCGCCCTCGCCCAGGGCTTTGACGACTACTACGGCTACCCGGACTACCACGCCCCGAAGCAGAATACCTGGGGCACGACGGACGGGGAGCTCTTCAAGGCGATATCCGCGCACCTTTCGGAGGAGCCGCCCGCGGTCCACGTCATCATGACCGTGTCGAACCACCCGCCCTACAATCTGGATCTTGAGGCGGAGGGCCTGGATCTCGCAGCCCTGAAGGAAAGGGTTCGCCAAATGGAGGATGTAAAGGATCCGGATAGCCTCGCCGTGGAGCTGGGCCACTACTGGTATATGGACAAGGTGGTGACGGACTTCGTGAAGCGGACGGAGGCGGAGTACCCCGACTCCCTCTTTATCCTCACCAGCGACCACGCCGTCCGCACGAATCCCAGCCAGCATCCGACCATGTACGAGGAGCAAAGCGTCCCCTTCGTCCTCTATGGCAAGGGCGTCACAAAGGACATCCTGCCGGAGGACACCGCAGGCGGCCTCACAAACGTGCTGCCCACCCTTCTGGAGCTCATCGCACCCGCAGGCTTTTCCTACACCTCCATCGTCCCGCCCCTCACGGAGGAGCCGGACGGCATGGGCGCAGGCTTCAACCGCAGCACCTGGGTCACACGGAATGCCGTGGGCCGCGTGGGCACGGATACAGCAGAGCCCCTGCCCTGGGCCGCCTCTTTTGATCTCGACGCCGAGCGCCAAAAGACCGACCACTGGATAAGGATAGCCAGGACCCTCAGCTGGCAGCTCATCCGCTACGGCTCAGCAATCAAATCTTCTTCCTGACAGAAGACGGATTTCCGAATTACATACGATAAGGAGAAATACAGGTATTGCGCTGACAGAAAAGAATCAATACAATGAAATCCGGCTGGCAGATTCCATTACACTTTTGGAAGCCATGATTTTTTGGAAGGATAGGAAATAAAAGTCTTTTGTTGTCTTTCGGCGAGAAACCGGGCTCTTAACTTTTTCAAAAGTCTATTGTTTCCCGACCTCCGTTGTGATAGGATGAGACTACAGTGAGCAGCAATCTGATTGCATCATAGGAGAAAACATGGAACAGCTTTCGACGATTTTTCTGGACTTTATCGCCTCCTGGGGCTATGTGGCGGTGGCGGTGCTTATGGCGGCGGAGAATGCCTGCATCCCCATTCCCAGCGAGCTCATCCTGGGCTTTTCCGGATACCTTATCTTTGTCGGGAAGATGCACTTCACAGGAGCCCTTATCGGCGGCATGGTGGGGGGCATGGCGGGCTCCATCTTCGCCTATCTGGTGGGCCACTATGGGGGACGCTCCTTCGTGGATAGCTATGGCAAGTATTTCTTCATCAAGAAGAGCCATGTGGATCTCGCCCAGGAGTGGTTTGACAAGTATGGCCTGAAGGCGGTGTTCTTCAGCCGCCTCCTGCCGGTGGTGCGGACCTTTATCTCGCTGCCCGCGGGTTTTGCCCATGTGGACATGAAGAGGTTCCTGACCCTGACGTTTTTAGGCTCCCTGCCCTGGACGGCGCTCATCCTCTTTGCGGGGATGATGCTGGGGGAGAGCTGGGAAATCATGCTTTCCATCGGCCACGAGGCGAGCATCGCCTTCGTCGTGGTCGCCGCCCTCGTCATCGGGGTGCTCTACCTTCGCCATCGGCGCAAAAAAAAAGAACGTCTCGTTGAGCAGACGGAGCTCGACTAATAAAACTACACGCACAAACGTCCACTTGCGGGTCTGTGCGCCGCCCTTGCAAAATGCCAGCCCAATCAGTCTGCGCCTACGGCTTGACTTCTTGGGGTTTCATAAGAAAAAAGGAACTGCTGCGGCAGTTCCTTTTTTCTTACATGTAGCGCTGGTAGAGCGTGACACCGAAGAGGGCGATGGCGAGGATCATGGCGGCGAGGCCGATGCGGGAGACGAGGGTCAGCCGCTCCTCAGAGAGCTTTGCGTGGCGCTGGGTGTAGGTCATGATGAGGGAGAGGGAGAGCATGGCGTACATGCCCCGGTTCAGGTTGTCAAAGGTGCCCCAGCCCAGGATGCTCATGCCGAGGGTGAAGGCGATGACGAAGAGGAGCACGTAGTCCTTCCCCGGCGGTTTTGGCGCAGGCGTGGTCTCCTGTTTTTTCGGTGCAATTTTATGCTGGATTTTCTTCGATTGCTTTGCCATGGGCGATTCCCTTTCTTTCTGCAGTGTGATAGTTTCCATTATATATGGTAAAATTATCTTTTGCAAAAAAAATTGCGGCGGTCCGCGTCAAGCCAATCGCCTATGGCTCTTGGGACGCTTTCGCGTGTGACCTGTTAGCCAATCCGTCAGCCTCCGGCTGCCTTCTTGGACAGGTCAGCAAAAATAACATTGCAGGGAATAGAAATGCTTGTTACAATAAAGGGTAGATATGCGCTGTTTTGGCTGCATTTTGTCAAGTGGAATCGCATGATTGTGTACACGTAACGTACGTTGCGGTTGGCCGGGAAGCAGCGCGAAGGGGAGGCAGGGTCATGCTCAGGGAGCATCGCAGCAGAGAAAAACTCATACAATACTATAAGCAGTACATCCAGGGAGGCCAGATCGATCCGAACGTCCATCCCTGGGTGGCGAAGTCCTGGGCAATCAGCCGACGCCTTGGCATCGGCAGGGAGACCATGGACACCTCGAACCGGCTGCCCCGGGAGGAGTTCCAGGCTCTCCAGGAAAAGCATCGGGAGGCCATCGACTGCCTCGCTGCCCTCTCCGAGGAAATCCAGGAGTTCTTCCAGGAGAACAACCTCTCCCTCCTCCTCATCGACGCGGACTGCCGAGTGCTCAAGAGCTACTCCCTGCCCTTCTACCAGAAGACCCCGGGAGAAATCGAAGGGGCCCGGGTCGGCGTGGAGGAGGTGGGCACCTCCTCCATCTCCGTCTGCTATGCAGAGCAGGGGCCTTTTCTTATGTTTGGGCCGGAGATGTGGGTGAAGGAATGCCAGGCGGGCAATGCCTGCTCCGCCCCCGTCCTGCTCCAGGGGAGCCTCGCCTACATCATCACCCTGGTCTCCGTGGATGAGGAAAGCGACCGGGAGGCCGGCTGCAATGCCATGGTGGCCCTTCTTTTGACGCTGCGGCGGGCTCTGGAGCGGCAGCTGGAGGAGAGAATCCAGCTGGCGGCGGCGGCGGCAATCCTCGACGCCACCCCCTTTGCCGTCTACCACGTGATGCCCGGCGGGGAGGTGGCCTATGCCAACCGGCTGGGCCGGTCGCGCCTGGCGGGCATCGGCGCCCAGAGCGAGGGCGGCCTCCAGCGGAATCTGGCGGATGTGGTGATGAACTATCAGCACACCCCCATCTACAAGGGCTTCCACGGGGTCCCCTCCTACAATAAGGAGTGCACTTGGATCACCCAGAAGAAGACCTATGAGGACATCACCACCGTCGTCCCCCTGGGCCGGGATGCGGATGAGGAGGTGGAGTCCGTCGTGGTGGTCTCCATGCCCATCGAGGACCTGCGGACCCTCGTGGCCCATGCGGCAGGCTATACGGCGAAATACAGCCTCTCCTCCATGGTGGGGGAGAGCGCCGTCTTTGCGGCAGTCCGGGCCAAGGCGGGGCGCGTGGCGAAAAACAAGAACCACGTGCTCCTGCAGGGGGAGTCGGGCACGGGAAAGCAGCGCATGGCCCACGGCATCCATCAGGGGAGCCCGCGGGCGGCCGGACCCCTCATCGTGCTGCGCTGCGGCGACTCTGCCTCCGAGCTTCTGGAGCAGGAGCTCTTTGGGACGGTGCGGGGAGCTGATGCGAGCCACCCGGGCCGGCTGGAGCTGGCCTCCGGCGGCACCCTCTTCCTGGACGAAATCGAAAAGCTGCCCCTGGGGGTGGCAAGAGCTCTGGCGGCGGCCCTATCCACCGGGAAGGTGCGCCGGATTGGGGACACGGTGGCCCGGGACATTGACGTGCGCATCATCGCCGCCTGTGACAGCGATCTGAAGCGGCTGGTGGAGCGGGGCCTCTTCGATGAGACGCTCTACACGCTTCTCGCCAAAAGCGTCATCCGCATACCGGCCCTCCGGAGCCGGAAGGAGGACATCCCTCTCCTTGCCCGCCATATCGCAAACGAGCTGGCGGCCCAGCATCAGATGGAAAGGAAGACCCTGACGGCCGAGGCGGAGGAAAAGCTCCAGGCCTACGACTGGCCCGGCAATATCAAGCAGCTCCAGAGTGTGCTGGAGTACGCCTTCTTCAACACCCAGGGCAGCACCATCGGCCCCGAGGCTATCCTCCTCATGGGGGACGTGCGCCCGGACAGCAAGTGGAAGGAAGACAAGGAAATCTTCGTCAAGGCCTGGAAAGCCGCCGGCGGCAACGTCAGCCGCCTGGCCAACCTCCTGAACGTGAGCCGGGTGACGCTCTATCGTTATTTGAAAAAGTATGGCCTAGGCCGTAATGGATAAAGAATTGAGGTAGTATTTTGCGTTTGCGTAGAAAGCCCTGGGTGGATGAGGCCATCCATGATTTTGATGACTTCGTCGTGAGCCGGGACCAGACCATCGGCGAGGAGAGGAAAGACCATTGGGCGGAAGCCTTCGGCCGGCAGGCCCCTCTTTACGTGGAGCTCGGCACCGGCAAGGGCGACTTCATCAGCCAGCTTGCCGCCCGCCATCCGGACATCAACTTCATCGGCATCGAGATGCAGCAGGACGTCCTCTACCAGGCCGCCAAGAAGGTTCGGGAGCAGGAGCGCACGAATGTTCGACTCCTCGTCTTCGACATCAACCACATCGAAAGCATCTTTGCGGAGGGAGAGGTGGCCCGCTTCTACGTGAACTTCTGCGACCCTTGGCCGAAGAAGCGCCACGCCAAGCGACGCCTGACCCATCGGGGCTTCCTGGAAAAATATCGGCACCTTCTGGCCCCGGGCGGGGAGCTCCACTTCAAGACGGATAACCGCCCCCTCTTCGACTTTTCCCTGGAGGAATTCCAGGCGGCGGAACTCACGCTCACGGAGGTCTCCTACGACCTCCACGCGGAGAATATGCCGGATAACATCGAGACGGAGTACGAGCGGAAGTTCAGCGCAAAGGGCGAGAAAATCAACCGCTGCATTGTCCACTTCTAAGGAGGCTCTGCCATGCGGATCCGAAAAAAGGTATGGATGACGGATGAGGAGCCCATCCTCGTCATCATGGCCATCCTGCTCGTCCTCGGCACCATCAACGTCTTCAGCTCCAGCTACGTGCTGGCGACGACGGACTTTGATGATCCCTACTATTTCCTTCTGCGCCATATCTGCTGGCTTATCCTGAGCTGTGCTGCCTGCTTTGCCCTCTCCCGGTTGAACTACCATCGCCTCCAGAGCCCTGCGGCAAAGTGGGGCCTGACGGGTGTCGTGGTGCTGCTCCTCGCCCTGGTCCTCGGGGTGGGCACCGTCGTCAATGGCGCCCGCCGCTGGATATCCCTCGGCGGATTCAGCCTCCAGCCGGCGGAGCTGGCGAAGCTCGTGGGCATTCTCCTGTGCGCCTCCCCTCTGGCGGATAGGCTGCGGTCGGGGCAGAAGGCCACCGTTCTCGCGAAGGAATATGCCATCCTCCTAGTCATGGCCTATCTCGTAGAAAAGGAGCCCGATGGCGGCACCATGGCCATCATCGTTGCGGTGCCCCTCGCCATGGCCTTTATCGCCGGGCTTCGTCCTTTGGAGTGGAAGGCGCTGGGCGCGGGGATTATTCTCGGGGCCATTGGCCTCATCTTTGGACAGTCCTATCGCTTGGAGCGAATGAAAATCATGCTGGACCCTTGGTCCGATGCCCAGGGGACAGGCTACCAGACGGTCCAGTCCCTATCCACCATCGGCTCCGGGGGCTTTCTCGGCATGGGCCTCGGCGATGGCGTCAGCAAGTATGACTACCTGCCGGAGGCCCACACGGACTTCGCCTTCGCCATATTCTCCCAGGAGCATGGCTACATCGGGGCGCTCCTCGTCTTTTTGCTCTTCATCTTCCTGATTTTCTGCTGCGTGCGGGTGGCCAATAGGGCCCGGGATACCTACGGCCAGCTTCTGGCCTGTGGCATCATGATTCTCGTGGCAGGCCAGGCGGCGGGGAACCTCATCATGGTAGGAGGCATGTTCGCCGTCGTCGGCGTGCCGCTCCCCTTCATCAGCTACGGCGGGTCGTCCCTCATCGTCACCATGTGTGCCATGGGCATTCTCCTGAATATCAGCCGACACGGCATCACCCGCGAGGAGCGCAAGGAGCTGGAGGAGCGGAAGCTCGCGGCGGAGCTGGCTGCCGTGGAGCAAAAGCGCGCCGCCATGCACCTGGTGAAGTAGCGTCAGGCTGCCCCGCGGATTTGCGGTCCTCGGGTACCTTGCCGAACCGATGGGAAACAGCTATAATGAGTAGGTAAGCTTCAGAATTCAAGGAAAGGCAGGTGAGGCCGATGGCCATAAAAATCGACGGAATGCGCACCGGAAGTGCCCAGTCCCTGCCGGTGCGCGACGGCGATCACGTGGCGGGGGCGGATACGGACTTTTCTGCAGAGCTCATGGACCAGGAGAGCTCCATGAGCCGGGACCAGCTGGAAAAGCTCCTGCAGGAAATCGACAAGCAGGGGGCCCGTCTCTCGAAGACGCCCACCTATGAGGAGCTGGGGGCCTATCGGGACCTCATCAAGAAGTTTGTCAGCGAGGCGGTAAACTCCATGTATGAGTACCACACCCAGTCCGGGTGGGACTCTCGGGGGCGGCAGAAGTCCTATACCACCGTCCGCAAAATCGACAAGAAGCTGGAGGAGATGGCGGAAAAAATCCGCCTGGGCCAGGCGGACCAGCTGAATATCATCGCCAGCCACGATGCCATCCGCGGCATGCTGGTGGACCTCTACATGTGAGGCCATATGCTTCTGGATTTTGACACGATCATCGGCCACGCGCGGCAGAAGGAAGAGCTATTCGCCATGCTCCGGGAGGGGCGCTTGCCCCATGCGCTGCTCTTCACGGGATCCTCCGGCATTGGCAAAAAGCTGGTGGCCCGGGCGCTGGCGGCGGCCATCCTCTGCACAGGAGAGGGGGCGCGGCCCTGCGGCAGCTGTGAGTCCTGCCGCCTTCTGGCCGCCGACGCAAATGAGGATTATTTCGAGCTCATGCCAGAGGCGGCGGGCAAGGCAAAGCCTGTCATCCGCATCGATGCGGTGCGCGCCGCCCTCTCCCGGACCCTCATGACCCGGGTGACCGGGCCCGCCGGGGCTCTCGGGCGGGTGCTCCTCATCGACGAGGCGGACCAGATGAATGAGCCGGCGGCCAACAGTCTCTTGAAGACCCTGGAGGAGCCGCCGGCGGCCGTGACCTTCTTCCTCATCACGGAGAAGCCCTCCGCCCTCCTTCCCACCATACGTTCCCGGTGCATTCCCATCCCCTTCGGGGCACTCTCACCGGAGGAGGTGGGCCGCGTGCTGGAACGCCTCGGGAAGACGGGGGAGGCGGCCCAGGCGGCAGCACTCCTGTCCGCAGGAAGCGTCCAGATGGCCCTCCGGCTGGTGGGAAATGACTCCCTGGAGCTCCTGGAGAGCACCCTCTCCCTGCTCGATCAGGCCTCGAAGCTTTCCATGCTGGAGGTCTTCCGCCGGGCGGAGGACATGGGCAAGTGGGAGAGGACCCGCCAGAGCGAGTGGCTCGGCATCCTCCTTCTGATTCTGCGGGATATCCTGCTGCTGACAATGGATGGAGGCGGCAGCCTCCTTTTGGGGGACGCCAGGCGGGAGCGCCTCCTCTCCCTCGCCCAAGGAAAAGTCGGCGAGCGCATCCATGCGCTCCTGGCCCTGACGGAGGAAACGATGCGCCGCCATCAGACAAACGCCAGCCCGCGCCTGCTCTTTGAAGGCTTTTTGATACGACTGCGTGATATTTGCAAGCTGTAGCTTGTGT
>CAMCBT010000010.1 GCA_945873115.1 uncultured Mitsuokella sp. | reverse complement strand
CTAGATTTCCTGCTGGAAATAGAACTTCTCTCCCTCGATGCGCAGCACCCCCTCGTCCTGCAATGCCCCGATCTCCCGGGACAGTGCGCTGCGGCTCACCCCCAGGAACTCCGCCATGGCCGTCGTGGTGAGCTTCACGACCGCTGCCCCGTCCTCCGTGTGGGGGAGACCTCCCAGGAAGATGGCGATGCGGTCCCGGAGCTTCTTCTGGCTCAGGATCCGCAGCTTCTGGTGCTGGTAGACATTTCGCCCCGCCAGGCCGTGGATGAGGTTCATGGCCAGGCGGTACTGGACGCCGGCGAGACTTTCTGCCTCTTGGTGGAGCGCCGAGAGATCCAGCAGCAGCACCAGGCTGTCTCGAATTGCCTCCAGCTGGATGGGGCTATGGGGCGGCTGCACACACCCCAGCGCCTCCCCGTAGAGCCTGCCGGGCTCGAAGCGGCTCACACTGATTTTTGCGTCATTTTCATTGAGAAAGGAGCCCTCGAGGCTTCCGAAGAGCACGATGCCTCCATAGCGGAAGGGCTCATCCAGCCGCTGCAAAATCTCATGCTTATTGAGCGCCACCGGCCGCGCCCGGAAAAAGGAGAGGGCCTCCTCGTAAGCCTCGGGCGCAATCCCCTCCAGCAGCGAGCAGTGCCGAAGCACTTTCCCATACTTGGTGCAAAGCTCCGCAAGCGAAAGCCTGCCTTCTCTTTTATTGACCATACAAAATCCTCCTTTGAGAAGTATGACGCTTTTTTCATCCTATGCCCCAGAAAGAGAAAATGTCAATTCCTTTCGTTACATTTTGGGCAGCCGGCCGATGTTTTTCCAAAAGGGAGCAGGACTCCGGGGGGGAGAGCCTGCTTCCTTTTGATTTTCCGCGGGGAAGGGAAGATAACTTCTTGCATGGTGGGGGTGGGTGTGGTATAATGGCTCATGTACTGGACGCTGGGCGTCTGGTTCCAGTTATCATGACTGGTTTCCCCAAGCGTGGGCAGCCAGGCATAACCAAGCCCACAGAAGAGGGCTTGTATCTATACCAGGTACCGCGGGGGTACTCCCCGGCACGGTTGGGGAAAGCGAGGTGTAAGCATGAAGGAAGGTATCCATCCGGAATACTTCGAGGCAACGGTGACGTGCGGCTGCGGCAACACGTTCAAGACGGGCTCCACGAAGAAGGAGCTTCGCGTCGATGTCTGCTCGAAGTGCCATCCGTTCTTCACGGGCCGTCAGCGCGATGTGCAGGCTGGCGGGCGTATTGAGAAGTTCAACAAGCGCTACAAGAAGAACTGACAAAAACAGGGGCTGCCGCCATGCGGCGGCCTTTTTTGAATATTGGGCTGATAGGATTGCGGAACGGGTGAATGCAGGCTACGCGGAGCATACAGTAACTTGGCTAGGAGGTGTCATATGAAAAAGGCAAGAGTCGGTGGGCAGGCGGTGATCGAGGGGGTCATGATGCGGGGGCCGAAGCTGCGGGCCACCGCCGTGCGGGACCCCCAGGGGAAAATCCAGGTAGAATGTCAGCCGGTCCATTCCATTGCGGACCGGTTCCCCCTATTGAAGAAGCCCTTCCTGCGGGGGACCGTGGCCCTCATCGAGTCCCTCGTCATGGGCATCCAGTCCCTTTCCTACTCTGCGAAGATGGCGGGGGAGGAGGAAGAGCAGCTCACAGACCGGGAAATCGCCTCCACCATCCTCATCGCCCTGGTGCTGGCCTCCATCCTCTTCATCGCTATCCCCACGGGAGCGGCCCGCCTTTTTCATACCATCACGGGAGATCCCTATTTCCTCAATATCATGGAGGGCCTCCTGCGCCTGGCTATCTTCCTGGGATACATCACCGCCATCTCCCGCATGAAGGGGATTCACCGGGTATTCCAGTACCACGGGGCGGAGCATAAGACCATCCACTGCTTCGAGGCGGGGGAGGAGCTGACGGTGGAAAACGTCCAGAAGTACAGCCGCCTGCACCCCCGCTGCGGCACGAACTTCCTCCTCATCGTCATGATTGTCTCCATCTTCGTCTTCGCCTTTCTGGGCTGGCCGTCCCTATGGGAGCGCATCGTGAGCCGCATTCTCCTCTTGCCGGTGGTAGCGGGCATCTCCTTTGAGATTATCCGCTATGCGGGGGAGAGCGACAGCCCCTTTGTGGCCCAGCTCATCGCTCCGGGGCTCTGCCTCCAGTACCTCACGACCCGGCCTCCGGAGGACGACATGGTGGAGGTGGCCATCGCGTCCCTGAAGGCGGTACTGCCGGAGGAGGAAAAGGAAACAGGAGAGGAGCGTGCCCTCTGTGCTGGATAAGCTGGCGGCTGTAGAGCAGAAATTTCGGGAGCTGGAGAGCCTCATCAGCGACCCGGCCACCATGGAGGATATGGAGAGGTGGCAGGGATACACGAAGGAGCATGCGGCCCTCGCTCCCATCGTGGAGAAATACCGGGACTACAAGAGGGTGACGCAGGATCTGGAGGAGGCCCGCGCTATGCTGGAGGACCCCGATTCGGAGATCCGGGCTCTCGCGGCGGAGGAGATGAAGGAGCTCGCCCCCGAGAAGGAGGCCCTGGAGGCGGAGCTTCCCATCCTGCTGCTCCCCCAAGATCCCAATGACGAGAAGAACGTCATCGTGGAGATACGGGGCGGCGTGGGAGGCGACGAGGCGGCTCTCTTTGCCGGCGACCTCTTCCGCATGTACACCCGCTACGCAGAGCGCTGCGGCTGGCGTACGGAGCTCCTCTCGGCAAATGGCACGGGCATCGGCGGCTTTAAGGAGGTCACCTTCCAGGTGACGGGGCGCGGCGCCTATTCCCGCCTCAAGTACGAAAGCGGCACCCATCGCGTTCAGCGGGTCCCTGTGACGGAGTCCGGCGGCCGCATCCACACCAGTGCCGCCACCGTGGCGGTGCTCCCGGAGGCGGAGGAGGTGGACGTGGCTATCGACGCCAATGACCTTCGCATCGACACCTACTGCGCCTCCGGCGCCGGCGGCCAGTACGTAAATCGCACGGAGACCGCCATCCGCATCACCCACCTCCCCACAGGCCTCGTCGTCCAGTGCCAGGACGAAAAGAGCCAGCTGAAGAACAAGGAAAAGGCCATGAAGGTCCTAAGGGCCCGGCTCCTGGAGCGGGCGAAGGAGGAACAGGCGGCGAGCGAGGCCGCCGACCGCAAGAGCCAGGTGGGCTCCGGCGACCGCAGCGAGCGCATCCGCACCTACAACTTCCCCCAGGGCCGCGTCACAGACCACCGCATCGGCCTCACCCTCCACAAAATCGACGCCATCCTCGAGGGGGATCTGGACGAGCTCTTGACGGCCCTTATCACAGCCGACCAGGCAGAGCGGCTCAAGAAGATGGAATAAGGAAAGGACACGGTATGCAAGAGGTTTGGACGATTGGGCGCATTTTGAAATGGACCGAGAACTTCTTTCGGGAAAAGGGCATCGAAAGCCCCCGCCTTGACGCGGAAGTCCTCCTTGCCGCCGTCCTAGAGAAGGACCGCATGCACCTCTACGTCCACTTCGACCAGCCCCTTATCCCGGAGGAGCTCGCAAAATTCCGGGCCTTCGTCAAGGATCGGGCCGCCCATACCCCCGTCGCCTATATCCTCGGCAAAAAGGAATTCATGGGCCTCTCCTTCTGCGTCACCGAAGCCACCCTCGTGCCCCGGCCCGACACCGAAATCCTCGTCCAGGCCGCCGTGGACGAGCTTCGCAAAAGGCCGGCGGGGGAAGCGGTGCGCTTCGCCGACATCGGTACGGGAAGCGGTGCCATCTGCCTCTCCGTCCTCTCTTTCCTCCCGGAGGCCACGGCGGACACCGTGGACATCAGCGCGGAGGCTCGGGCTGTCGCAGAGGAGAATGCCGAGAGCCTCGGCCTTTCGGGCCGCTGCACCTTCCACACCGGCGACCTGCTGCAGCCTCTCGCAGGAAATACCTACGACGCAATCCTCTCGAACCCGCCCTATATCCCGGAAAAGGACATCGAGACCCTTTCCCCCGACGTGCGGCTGAAGGAACCACTGACCGCCCTCGCCGGAGGCGAGGACGGCCTCGACTTCTACCGCCGCCTCGCTGGTGACGCGCCCCCCATGCTAAAGGAGGGGGGCTTGCTCGCCGTGGAGGTGGGCATCCACCAGGCCCCTGACGTAGCCGCCCTTTTCCGGGCAAACCCACTGATCGGGCGCACGGAGACGAAAAAGGACCTGGCTGGGATTGAACGTGTTGTAATAGGATGGAGATAGGATGCAAACGATAGTTGAAGATGTACGGGAAGGGAACGGGGCGGCTATCGCCCAGGCGGCGGAGATTCTTCGGGCCGGTGAGATCGTCGCCTTTCCGACAGAGACCGTCTATGGCCTCGGCGCGAGTGGCCTCGACGGCGACGCCTGCGCCAAGATCTACGAGGCGAAGGGGCGCCCCTCCGACAATCCCCTCATTCTCCACGTGGCCGACTGGCACATGCTCAAGGAAGTGGCTCGTGAGGTTCCGCCCATGGCTGAAAAGCTCATGATCGCCTTCATGCCCGGCCCCCTCACCCTCATCCTCCCCCGGAGTGCAGCTGTCCCCGACCGGGTCACCGGCGGCCAGGACACCGTGGGCGTCCGCATGCCCGAAAACCCCGTGGCTCGTTCCCTTATCCGGGTGGCAGGCATCCCCATCGCCGCCCCCTCGGCGAACCTCTCCGGCCGCCCCAGCCCCACGACAGCTGCTGCCGTCCTCCGGGATATGGAGGGGCGCATCCCCATGATCCTAAATGGCGGCCCCTGCCGCTACGGGGTCGAGTCCACCATCGTGGACTGCACAGGGGATGTGGCCACCATCCTCCGCCCTGGGGCCATCACACTGGAGGACATCCGGGACCTCCTGGGGGACTGCCGCCTGGATCCCGGCCTCCGGGAGGGGAAGGCCGCCCCGAAGGCTCCCGGCATGAAGTACCGCCACTATGCTCCGAAGGCACCCATGACTGTTTTTGTGGGGGAAGAGGGTGCTGTGGAGGAGGCCATTGCCGCCGAGGCGAAGAAAATCGAGACCGCGGGGAGGAGCGTCGGCCTCCTGGGCAGCCGGGAGCTCCTCCTGAAGCTCTCCGATGTGGTGCCCTCCGCCTGCAGCCAAAGCTATGGGCCCCGGGGAGATCTGGAGACAAATGCCTCCCGCCTCTACAGTTGCCTCCTGGCCTTCGACGGCCTCCCGGTGGATGCGATCCTCGCCGAGGGCGTGGAGGAGGAGGGCCTGGGCCTCGCCATCCTGAACCGCCTGAAAAAAGCCAGCGGCGGCCACGTGGTTCACGTTTGAAGCTATGAAGTTCCTCGCTTGACGATGGGCGGGGGATTTTTTATAATAGGGAAGATATTTTTTGATTGAGATAGGGAGCGATATGCTTGTGGCAGAAAAAGCTTTTCGGTGGTCTTCTCTTCCTTTGCCTGCTGTTGGTCTCTCCTGCGGCTCTGGCGGAGGAGAACATGATCTTTGTGGATGCCAGTGGCATGACCGGCTACTACATCAATAAGGACTCCGTGGTGTGGGGCTCTGAGACCCGGCCTGTGGTCGGCTCCAATCAGACGGAGACCGTGACGACGGTCGACGCAGAGGTGGCAGTCGTCCGGGCCGACCTCAACCGCCGCTTCCTTTACTCCATGCACTTTGTCCCCGGCAATATGACTTATGAAATCCGCCATTCCGAGGTGCAGGCCTACGATACGAAGGAAATCATAGAGTCAAAGGGGCCTGAGGGGGGGACGCAGAAGTACACCGGCTCCTCCATGCTCAAGGAGGTCGTGGACTTCATCGAGGACCTGCCCCGTTCCTGAGGCAGGCGCATACCAGGGAGGGACCCTCTTGTCAAAAACGGATGCACTCAAAAAGCGGACAGCCTGGCTGTCCATTTTTTCCAATACGACCCTCGTGCTGTTGAAGCTCGCCGTGGGCCTCTACGTGGGGGCCGTGAGCCTCATCTCCGAGGCACTCCACTCCGGCGTGGACCTGGTGGCGGCCCTCATCGCCTTTTGGGCGGTGCGGAAAGCCACCACCCCGCCGGATACGGAGCACGACTACGGCCATGGGAAGTTCGAGAACCTCTCGGCGGCGGTGGAGGCGCTCCTCATCGTGGGGGCGGCACTGGCCATCCTCTATGAGTCCGTGGAGAAGTTCGGCGAGACGGCGGTGCCGGAGTTTCTGGAGTACGGCATCGCCATCATGGCGTTTTCCATCGCCATCAATTTCTTCGTGGCCCGGCGCCTCATCGCCGTGGCCCATAAGACTGGCTCCCAGGCCCTGGAGGCGGACGGGCTCCACCTCCAGTCGGATATCTGGACGTCGGTGGGCGTGCTTCTGGGCCTCCTGCTCATGCAGGTCACGGGGCTCCCCTGGATCGACCCGCTCATCGCCATCTTCGTGGCAGGCATCATCTTCCGGGCGGGCTGGCGCATGGTGAAGGAATCGACGCTAGAGCTCACGGACGCGAGCCTGCCGGCGGATGTGGAGGCCCGCATCATGTTCCTCATCGAGAGCGTGCCGGAGGTGAAGGGCTGCCACTGCCTCAGGACCCGTCGCTCCGGCTCCTACCGGCTTCTCGATGTCCATGTGCTCTTCCCGGGCTCCATGCACCTTTCGCAGGTGCACGCCGTCTGCGATGAGCTAGAGGAGAAAATCCGCCGGGAGTTCGGCACTTTCGACATCATGATCCATCCGGAGCCGGTGGAGAACCACGTGGAGGAGACGAAGGTGACCAACTTCTTGAAGGCCCAGCACTAGGGAAGACGGGAAGAGCGGCCCTTTCTCCTTTCGCGTATTGGAAAAGACCAGGGCATTGTGCTATAATGGTACACGAATATTTTCAACCGCAGACAAAGTGAATGGAGGCGTGACATGATAAGGAAGATTCTTCTGATGGCGTTGGCCGCTGTCTTTCTTCTGTCCTCGATGGGGACGGCGGTGGCCGCGGTTCCCAATACGGTGGAGGACAAGCTGGCTACCATTGAGACAGATACCTATGGGAATGTGCAGACCGGAGCCCTCGTGGATCGCATCAACAAGCTGGAAAAGGACTACGACGGGATCCATCGCTCCGGCAGCATGCTCAGCCGCGTCAATGCCCTCTACGATGAGGTCTACACCAACAGCACGAAGCCCTCGACCCTGGCCCAGCTCAACGCCATCGAGTGGAACGTGAGCCATGCGGTCAGCATGGAGGCCGCGGACAGCCGCATCGTGGATTTGGAGACGAAGCTGAACGGCAAGACCGGCACCGGCACCTACCGATCCCGCATCAATGCGCTCTCCTCCCTGGCCTTCGGCGCGAAGACTGTGCCCCTTTCCCTCATCACCGTGCCGAAGAACACCCTGGTGAAAATCGCCCTGGTGACCCCCATAAACTCCAAGAATATCAAGGTGGGGGATACGGTGAAGTACCAGGTGGCTGAGGACGTGGTGGTGGACGGCCATCTCGTCTTTGCAAAAGGCCTGCCCGGTGAGGGTGTCGTTACGAAGGTGAAGCATGCGGCGAACTTCGGCCGCAACGCAGAGGTGGAGGTGGACTTCAAGCAGACGAAGTCCATCGATGGCACCTATGTGGACACCTTCATCGGCGACGAGGCAAAGAAGGAAATGAAGCAGCTGGCCATGGCGGCTGGCGCAAGCCTCGCCGGCATCGTCCTCCTGGGGCCTGTGGGCATCATCGCCGGCGCTTTTGTCAACGGCAAGAACATCGACCTGCCTGAGGGAACGGAGATCTATATCCAGACAAAGGCGGACACGTCTCTCTACGGCGTCCAGGCGGCCCAGTGAGGACCGCCGTACCCGTCCGGCCACTGACGGAAAGCGGCCTCTTGATGGCCCTCGCTGTGGTATTCGGACTCATGACAGCCTATCTGCCCCTTCTGGGCTTTTTGGTGGCCTTTCTCCTGCCGGTGCCCTTCATCGTGCTCATCACCCGTCATGGGCTTCGGCAGGGCCTCTTGGGCTTCGTGGTGGCGCTTTTGCTGCTCGCCATGCTCTCCACGCCCTTTTATGGCCTGACGATTCTTCTGACCTATGGCGTGCCCGGCCTTGTGCTGGGGAGGGGCTTCCAGAAGGAGTGGAGCCCCTGGCGCACCTATGGCCTCGCGGCGGTCATCTCCATCGGAGCCGTCCTCCTGACCCTTGGCATCGGCTTTCTCATGACGGGCATCAATCCCTTCACGGCCCAGATGGAGGCCTACCGGACCGTCTTCACGGAGACGGAGGCGGCCTATGCGGACATGGGGGTATCGACCCAGGGGGCGAACACGAAGGAAATCCTTTCCTTCATGGCGCTCCTCATGCCCCTGTCCGTCGCCCTGGTGGGGGTGCTGTCGTCGGCTGTAGGCTACGCCCTGGGGGCCCGGGTGGTAAAGCGCCTGGGGCAGCGGGCGCCGGAGTTTCCGCCCTTTCGCCAGTGGCATCTGCCGGTGGCCTTTTTCTACCTCTTCGGCTTTGCCCTGGTGGGGGTCTATTGGGGGAGCACCTATGGCTTCGACACCCTCTATGCCGTCGCGCTGAACGTGACCATCTTCACCATGCTGGCCGGGGTGGTGCAGGGCTATTCGATCCTTTCCTTCTTCCTGGATCGCCACCGGCTCGGGCTGCTTTTCCGGGTGCCCATCTATGCATTTTTGCTCTTTAATGGGCTCCTGCTTCTCCTGCTCTCCCTGGCGGGCCTCTTCGATATGGCCTTCGACTTTCGCCAGCGCTTCATAAAGGCGTGAGGCGGTGATTGCCGGGAGGGAGCCCCGGGAGCAGGCGAAATTCTAGCAAGGGAGGGGTGCGTATGCCGAGCAATCTTTCGGCCTGGATCGACCTGACCATACATCTCTTTGTCATGCTGGTGCTCATCGGCGTCGTGGCCTGCTACAATGTCTTCGTGGCGGCCACAGCCCTTCTGCTCTGGCTGTGCCTGGCCCTTTTCGCCCGGGAGCGCTGCCGAGTCCGCACGAAGAAGTTTGAGCGGTATGTGAGGTCCGTCGTCAAGAACCTCAATGCCATGCTGAACTACGCGGTGGAGGATCTGCCGCAGTATGTGCTCATTCTGGACGAGGCGGGCCGCATCCAGTGGATGAACGGGCAGATGAAGGACTACGTGGGCGGCCGCGCCCAGCAGGAGCTGGACGTGCACGAGGTCTGGCCGACCCTCATCGTGGACCCTATATGGGGGACGGATGGGGAGTATGTCTTCACCCACGAGGGGACCTACTTCAAGGTGCGCCATCGGCCGGTGCCCATCGCGCCCGACGAGCCGCCCCTCATGGCCTTCTACATCGAGAACCACACGGCCTTCGAGGAGCTTCGGCGGTCCTTCAAGGACAGCCGGGCGGCCCTTGCCTATATCCAGATTGACAACTACGACGAGGTCATGCAGCGCCAGACGGAGGCGGAGCGCACGTCACTGCTGCTGGCTGTCAGCCAGCAGTTGGGAGCCTGGACGAAGCACCTAGGCGGCTTCATGCGGCGGGTGTCCGACGATCTCTACATCGCGCTTCTGGAGAGCCATGCCCTGGACACGGCCATTCACGACAAGTTCGACCTTTTGGACAAGGTGCGCCAGCTCCAGAATACGAACCGGCTGCCGGTGACCCTCTCCATGGGCATCGCCCTCGCCGATACACAATCCATGGCGGAGCTGGGAGACCAGGCCCAGGCAGGGCTCGACCTCGCCCTCGGCCGGGGCGGCGACCAGGTGGCCGTTACCATCGCCGGCAAGACCCAGTTCTTCGGCGGCCGGGCAAAGGCCGTGGAAAAGCACACCAGGGTCAAGGCCCGGGTCGTCGCCCATGCCCTCCGGGAGCTCATGGAGAGCGCGGATGAAATCTACATCATGGGCCACCACAACGAGGACTATGACTGCTTCGGCGCCGCCATCGGCGTGGCCCGCATGGCGCGCTTTTTGGAAAAGCCCACACATATCATCCTCTCCGACATGAATGAGGGCATCGACAAGATCGAGTCCCTGGTGAAGGAGAAGGAGGACTACGAGGGGCTGATCCTCCGGGCCGGGGAGACGGCGGGCCTTTCGGCGGCCCATCCGCTCCTCATCATCGTGGACACCCATATCCCGCACCTGGTGGCGGACCCGGCACTCCTTTCCCGGGTGGGGCAGGTGGTGGTCATCGATCACCATCGTCGCAGCGAGCATTTCATCGAGAACCCGCTCCTCGTCTACATCGAGCCCGCCTCCTCATCTACCAGCGAGCTGGTGACGGAGCTCCTCATGTACTTCGACGAGTCCATCGCCATCTCCCGCATCGACGCCACGGCCCTTTACTCGGGCATCATCGTGGACACGAAGAACTTCGCCGTCCAGACGGGGGTGCGGACCTTCGACGCGGCGGCGTATCTCAGGCGGAGCGGCGCAGACCCTGTGATGGTGCGCCACCTTTTCCGCACGGACTACGACACGACGCTGGCCCTCGCCAAGGCAAAGGCTAGGTCCGAGTACTATCCCGGCGGCCTTATCGTCTCCACCTGTCCCGAGGTGGTGCCGAATGTGCAGATCATCGCGGCCCAGGCGGCGGACTCGCTGCTTCGCGTGGAGAAGGTGCGCATGACCATCGTTGTCTTCCAGCTGACGGAGGACACGGTGGGCATCTCGGCCCGCTCCACGGGCGAGCTCAATGTGCAGGTCATCATGGAGTCCTTCGGCGGCGGCGGCCACCAGAATGTGGCAGGCGCCCAGGTGAAGGGCGGCAATCTAGAGGAAATCAAGGCGCAGGCCATCGAGCGCGCCAGAAAGTATATTGAGGAGGCAGACAGCCATGAAAGTGATACTCCAGCAGGACGTTAAGAAGCTCGGCCAGAAGGGCGATATCGTAGAGGTCTCCGAGGGCTACGGCAGGAACTTCCTGCTCCCCCGAAAGGCGGCCATCCTCGCCACGGCGGAAAACCTGAATGTGGCCACGGCAAAGGCAGGCTCCAAGGCCCGCAAGGAGGCCCAGGCGACGGATGAGGCGAAGCTCATGGCAAAGCAGCTGGAGTCCGTCTCCGTCACCATCCCCGTTCGCATCGGCGAGGGCGGCAAGCTCTTCGGCAGCGTGACCGGCAAGGATGTGGCCGACGCCCTCGCGAAGCAGAATATCGACGTGGACAAGAAGAAGATTGCCCTGCCGAACATCACCGGCGAGGGCGAGTACGAGGTGACCATCAAGGTTCACCCGAGCATCCAGTCGAAAATCAAAGTAAACATCGTCGCAGAGTAAGAAGGAGGCTGTTGCAAACCATTGCAACAGCCTTTTCAAAAGGAAATACTCCATGAGCATATTCGATAAACTATTTCAGAGCTCGGGCGCACCGCCTATTCCGGAGACCATGCCGGAGACGAAGCCCATTGACCGGGAGATAAACGCCCTCTACGCCTCCCTCGTGGACCTCATCGGCACCGAGGCGCTCGTAATAAAAGCCGGCAAGCTGAACGCCCTGGCGCTCCTCCGGAGCGACGACCGCAGGGAAAGGGTGCTGGCTCTCCAGCGGGTCCTCGGCGAGGATCCGCGCCTCGCCCCGGCCCCGCGGGAGGCGGATATCCCGGCCATCCTGGAGGGCCTTAGTGAGTTCCTCGCTGACATGCGTGCCCGGAAGGTGCTGGAGGACCGCATCGAAAAGCGGGTCAATGAGAAGCTGGAGCAGGACCATGCGGACTACGTCAACGACATCCGCCAGCAGGTCATCAAGGAGGAAAAGCCCGACGCGGAGACCCCCCAGGACAAGCTGAAGCGGGAAAAGCTCGAAAAGCTCGAGTCCATCCACCTGACCCAGTCCGTCATGGAGCTGCTGCGCCCCCGGAGCTTCGAGGAAATCGTGGGGCAGGAGCGGGCCGTGAAGTCGCTCCTCTCCAAGCTCTCCTCCCCGTACCCCCAGCACCTCCTCCTCTACGGGCCCCCGGGCGTGGGAAAGACCACGGCGGCCCGCCTCGTGCTGGAGGCGGCGAAGAAGAAGGAGGCTTCCCCCTTCGGGGAGGATGCCCCCTTCGTGGAGACGGACGGCACCACGCTCCGCTGGGACCCTCGGGATGTGACGAACCCGCTATTAGGCTCCGTCCACGACCCCATCTACCAGGGTGCCCAGAAGACGCTGGCCGATAGCGGCATCCCCGAACCGAAGCCCGGCCTCGTCACCGATGCCCACGGCGGCATCCTCTTCATCGACGAGATCGGCGAGATGGACGAGATGCTCCAGAACAAGCTCCTGAAGGTCCTGGAGGACAAGCGGGCCTATTTCGAGTCCGCCTACTACGACCCCACGGACAGCCGCATCCCGCCCTACATCAAGAAGCTCTTCGAGGACGGGGCACCGGCGGACTTCGTCCTCATCGGCGCCACCACGAGGGACGCGGGCCACATCAACCCGGCCCTTCGCTCCCGCTGCGCCGAGATTTACTTCGAGCCCCTGACGCCGAAGCACATCGAGACCATCGTGGAGAACGCGGCGGAAAAGCTCGGGGCGACCCTGGAAGAGGGAGTGGCAAGCCTCATCGGCGAGTACACGGTGGAGGGGCGCAAGGCCATCAACATCCTGGCGGACGCCTACAGCCTGGCTCTCGAGGAGCAGGGGGGCGGCTCCGTCACCATCGGGAAGGAGGCCATCTACGAGGTGGCCCAGGTCTCCAGGCTCTACCAGTACGTGACAAAGAAAGCGAAGGACACCCCCGAGGTGGGGCACGTCTTTGGCCTGGGGGTGGCAGGCTTTTTGGGCTCCGTCATCGAGATCGAGGCCGTGGCCTTCTCCGCCCATGAAAAGGGGAAGGGGACCGTCCGCTTTAACGAGACGGCGGGCTCCATGGCGAAGGACTCGGTCTTCAACGCCGCCTCTGTCGTGCGGGAGCTCACGGGGGAGGACATCCACGACTACGACCTCCATATCAATGTCATCGGCGGCGGCAATATCGACGGTCCCTCCGCAGGCGTCGCCATCCTCGCCGTCCTCACCAGCGCCATCACAGGGAAAAAGCTTCGGCAGGACGTGGCGGTGACGGGGGAGATTTCCCTTGCCGGCCGGGTGCGGCCCGTGGGGGGCGTCTTCGAGAAGGCCTACGGCGCCCGCCAGGCGGGCATGAAGACCCTCGTCATCCCGAAGGAGAACGAGAAGGACATCCCGGAGGGGCTTCTCGGCCTCTCCATCCATCCCGTGGAGACGGCGCGGGAGGCCTTTGCCTACCTCTTCGAGGAGGGGACCGAGTTCCCCCTGAAGAAGGAAAAGGCAGAGGAAAAGGAGGCGCACAATGGCTGAGACGCGAAAGCCGCCCCAGAACATCGAGGCGGAGGAGGGTGTCCTGGGCGCCATGCTCATCAAGCGGGATGCCATCGTGGAGGCCCAGGAAATCCTCCAGGAGGAGGACTTTTACCGAGAGGCCAACCGCATCATCTTCCACGGCATCCAGGAGCTCTCCGAGGAGGGGGAGGCGGTGGACATCATCACCCTCACGGAGCGCCTGAAGCGGGACGGCAGCATCACGAAGATCGGCGGCCTCTCCTACATCACGAAGCTGGCGAACATCGTCCCAACGGCGGCCAACGTGGCCTACCATGCGAAAATCGTCCGGGAAAAGGCGGAGCTTCGCCGGCTCATCGATGCCGCCACGGAAATCGCCGCCGAGGCCTACGAGAATGCCAGCCCCGTGGACAATATCATGGATACGGCAGAGAAGAAGATTCTCTCCGTGGCAGGCACCCAGAAGACCGCCGGCTTCGAGCCCATGAAGAAAATCGTGGTGCGGGCCTTCGAGCACATCGGCGAGGTCTACGACTCCGGCGGCGGCATCACGGGCCTCTCCACCGGCTTCCGGGATCTGGACGGCCTCACCAGCGGCCTCCAGAAGAGCGACCTCATCCTGGTGGCGGCCCGCCCCTCCATGGGAAAGACCGCCTTTACGCTGAATATCGCCACGAATGCGGGCCTCGCCGGCTCCACCGTGGCCTTCTTCTCCCTGGAGATGAGCAAGGAGCAGCTGGTCCAGCGCATGCTCTGCTCCGAGGGCTGCATCGACTCCCAGCGGGTGAGGACGGGCCAGCTGGACGATGATGAGTGGACGAATCTCGTGAAGGCCAGCGACCGGGTGGGAAGGGCCCCCATCTACATCGACGATACGCCGGCCATCACCGTCATGGAGCTCCGCTCCAAGGCCCGCCGGCTGAAGGCGGAGCACGGTCTCGACCTCATCATCATCGACTACCTCCAGCTTATGCAGGGCAGAGGCGGCAAATCCAGTGAGAGCCGCCAGCAGGAAATCTCGGAGATTTCCCGCTCCTTGAAGTCCCTGGCCCGGGAGCTCAACGTGCCCGTCATCGCCCTTTCCCAGCTTTCCCGCTCCGTGGAGTCCAGGCAGGTGAAGCGGCCCATGCTCTCAGATCTCCGTGAGTCCGGGTCTCTCGAGCAGGACGCGGATATCGTCATGTTCCTCTACCGGGAGGACTACTACGACAAGGACACGGAGAACAAGAACGTCACGGAGATCATCATCGCCAAGCACCGCAACGGCCCCGTGGACACGGTGAATCTCTTCTTCCAGAAGGAATTTACAAAGTTCCGGGACTATTTGCAGGGGTGAGCCACTTCACTGTACATTTGTTCCTGCGGAAAGAGAAATATTGCGCCGGGGAGATGGCTTCTTGCGCTTTTCCAATATACTTTGTATAATGTTTCCATAGATGAAAATCCTGTGAAGAATCAAAGGAGGATTCAGGGTGAAGGAAATCCGATTTGAGAGCCCGCTGGCCGGCGAGCTTGTCGAGCTTTCCCAGGTGAAGGATCCGGCGTTTTCCGGCGGAGCCATGGGCAAGGGCGCTGCGGTGAAGAACCCGAAGGGGCGCGTCGTAGCACCCTTTGACGCGGAGGTCACGGTGCTCTTCGACACGAAGCATGCCCTCGGGCTCCACAGCGAGGACGGGGCAGATCTCCTCATCCATGTGGGCCTCGACACGGTGAAGCTCGGCGGCGAGCACTTCACCGCCCATGTGGAGCAGGGGGCGAAGGTCAAGAAGGGCGACCTTCTCCTGGAGTTCGACGAGGAGGCCATCAAGGCGGCGGGCTACGATACCACCACCCCGATTGTGGTGACGAATGCGGCGGACTTCGACCGCATCGCGGTGACGCTTGACGGCAAGGAAATCGTCACGGAGAACAAGACGGACTCTGCTGCATCCTCGACCTCGAGTGACGAGGAGGAGTACGCAAACCTTCCGAAGGAAGAAAGGGTCGCAAAGCTCATCTGGAAGTACGTGGGCGGCAAGGATAATGTCCGCAGCGCCGAGCACTGCGCTACGAGGCTCCGCCTCATCGTCAACGACAAATCGAAACTGGACGAGAAGGCCATCGAAAACATCGACGGGGTCAAGGGCCAGTTCTTCGCGGCGGCCCAGTACCAGATTATCCTGGGCACCGGCTTCGTGGACAAGGTCTTCGACGCCTTCGTGGCCGGCACGAACTTGGGCGGCGCCGGATCCAATAAGGCGGAGGCCTACGCCCAGATGTCCGTGACCCAGAAGATTTCCCGGACGCTCGGCGACGTGTTCGTCCCCATCATCCCGGTCCTCGTGGCGACAGGTCTCTTCATGGGCCTGCGGGGCGCAGCCATGAGCCTCGACGTCGCCTTCAGCGAAAATGTCCTGCGCATGAGCCAGATCCTCACGGATACGGCCTTCGCCTTCCTGCCGGCCCTCGTGTGCTGGTCCACCACGAAGCGCTTCGGCGGCACTCCCGTCATCGGCATTGTCCTGGGCCTCATGCTGGTGGCCCCCCAGCTGCCGAATGCCTACGCCATCGCCTCCGGGGATGCCCAGCCCATCATGATGGACATTTTCGGGCTCTCCGTGCCCGTGGTGGGCTACCAGGGCTCGGTGCTGCCGGCTCTTGTCCTGGGCATCTTTGCGGCAAAGCTGCAGAAATGGCTAAAGACCTTTATCCCGGATGTCATAGACCTCATCGTGACGCCGTTCCTCACGCTTTTCATCTCCATGCTGCTGGGCCTCCTCATCGTCGGCCCCATCATGCATACTCTTGAGCTCGTCATCTTCGGTGCTGTCCAGGCCTTCCTGGCACTCCCGTACGGCATCGGCGGCTTCGTCGTCGGCGGCCTCCAGCAGGTCATCGTCGTCTTCGGCGTCCATCACGTCTTCAATGCATTGGAGGTTCAGCTCCTCGCCACCACGGGTGTCGATCCCTTCAACGCCATCATCACCGGCGCTATCATCGCCCAGGGCGGTGCAGCGGCAGCCGTGGCGGCCCGCACGAAGGACAAGAAAAAGCGCGCCCTCTACATCTCCTCCATCGTCCCGGCGTTCCTGGGCATCACGGAGCCTGTCATCTTCGGCATCAACCTCCGCCTCATGAAGCCCTTCCTCTACGCCCTGGTGGGCGGTGCCTGCGCCGGCGCCATCGCAGGCTTCCTACATCTCGCGGGCACCGGCATGGGCATCACGGTGCTCCCGGGCACGCTCCTCTACCTGAATAACTTGGGCTCCTACCTCCTCGTCAACGTCGTCGGCTTCGCCGTCGCCTTCTTCCTGACCTTCTCCCTCTTCAACCCCGAGAAGGCCGACGAGGAATAAACGCCTTACATCGGAGGGAAAGCCTCCCTCGCAAGAGGGGGGCTTTTTATAGCTTGTAATCAGTATGTTCGTATGCCCTACAACGTACCTATCGTCAGAGAGGACAACAATATGATGACATTTGATAAAAAAGCAATCGATGCCAAGGTGGTGGAGAGCCTGCCCTTCTCGCACCGCTGGCACAATCGCTTCCACCTGGAAATGCCCTTCGGCCTCATCAACGACCCCAACGGCCTCGTCTACGCGGACGGCACCTATCACATCTTCTTCCAGTGGAACCCCTACGGCTGCGAGCACAAGAACAAATGCTGGGCCCACACCGAGACAAAGGATTTCATCCACTATAAGACACCAGAGCTCGCCCTCTGGCCCAGTGACGACCACGACAAGGACGGCTGCTACTCCGGCTGCGGCACCCTGGAGGAGGGGCAGGTGAAGGTTCTCTACACCTGCAATGCGAAAAACGACGGCGTCCGCACCCCGGCCCAGCGCTTCGGCCGCCTCGCG
Source organism: uncultured Mitsuokella sp. (assembly GCA_945873115.1). Classification (GTDB taxonomy): domain Bacteria; phylum Bacillota; class Negativicutes; order Selenomonadales; family Selenomonadaceae; genus AWVT01. The sequence goes on along the minus strand of CAMCBT010000010.1, from coordinate 31,696 downwards.
GCGGACGGCAGCGTGGAGAAGGAGGACATCATCATCCCCGATGCGCCCTCCGGCATCACCGGCCACTTCCGGGACCCCTACCTCTTCCACCGGGGCGGCCGCCACTATCTCGTCATCGGCGCCCAGGCGGAGGAGGAGCCCCTCCGGGGCACCGCCCTCATCTACGAGGAGACGGAGGCGGGCTGGGAAAGCCTCGGGGAGATAAAGACCCGCCTCGCCATCGATGCGCCCTTCGGCTACATGTGGGAGTGCCCGAATCTTCTGAAGTTCGGCAGCCACGATGTCCTCATCTTCTGCCCCCAGGGGCTTGCTGCCCGCGCCCACGACCGGCAGAACCTCTACCAGGCCGGCTACATCGCAGGCCACCTCTCCCTCGATGCCATGGAGCTTTTGCAGCATACGAAGTTCCAGGAGCTGGATCGGGGCTTTGACTTCTACGCGCCCCAGGTCTTCCAGCACGAGGGCCGCCATATTCTCCTGGGCTGGATGGGCATGCCCGACCGGGACGAGGACTACCCCACGAAGACGGCGGAGGGGGAGGGCTGGATGTTCTCCCTGACGATGCCCCGGGTGCTGACGCTTCGGCAGGGCCATATCTACTCCCAGCCCGCCAAGGAGCTCCGGGCCCTGCGGGTGGAGGAGACCCCTGTGGACATCGATGTGGATAGCGTCGCCTCTGCCCAGGCGCCCCTCTTTGACGGCTCCGAGGCGATTCTCGACGTGACCCTGGGCGAGGCCCGGGAGGTCACGCTCACGGTGGAGTACGGCCTTGAGAAGCTCCATTTCCACTACGACCGCCGCAGCCAGCTGATGACCATCGACCGCACAGGCCTCAAGAACGGCGGAAAGGGCAGGCGCACCTTCCCCCTCTACGCCGAGAAGCACCTGGCCTTCCAGCTCTTCATCGACCGGACCGCCGTGGAGGCCTTCCTCCAGCACGGCGAGGAGGTGGCAAGCCTCCTGGTCTTCCCGGAGAAAAATATCCGCCCCTCCCTCGCCATCACCTCCGATGCCCCGATGGAGTCCATCTCCGGCCGCATCTGGGAGCTCGACGCCTTCCGCTTCGAGGCGTAGGGAAATTTAGAAGCGCAGAAAAATACCCCCGAAGAACTTGTCTTCGGGGGTTTGTTTTCATCTTTTTGCGCCTCAGTGGTTTACTGCGCGCTGCTCGTCTCGGCCGTTCAGCGGGATACGCCACAGCCTCTCGAAAGGGATCTCCTTGAAAGCACAACGAACATCGACATAGTCTTCGCTACAGAGGAAAGTCACTCGCTTGAGCGGGAACTTCGATGTGCGCTTCAGTTTCTCTACATAGCTTGCTGCCTCATTGGCAGACATGGAGCCCTTTTCGATGACGATACGGACATCATCAATCATCATGGGTAACACCTCCTGGTATGGAACCGCCAACCAAAATCTCACGGCAATTCCGTGCCCCTCGCCAGGCGATGAAGACCTGCGGTCGGGGGGAGTGTCCGTCAAGCCTGCTCGCTTTCGAACGAAGTCCATTATAAACCAGGACATGGGGTTTGTGAATGCAAAAAAATCCGTTTCCCCGTGGATAACTCGCCGTTTTCCCGCATTTTTGCGATTGGGAAGGGGAGAGGTCACTTTCTTGGGGGACTAACTCCCTATGACGACATTTTCCGCAGGGGGCGGGAGGAATATCCTAGGACCATCGGGTCCGCTTTCACATACGAAAGCAAATGTGTCCGCCGAAAAGACGCATCAGATGAAATACATCAGGCTGTCCGCCGCCTTTTCTTCGTCCACCGCCACGAGAATCCCGTCCAAGGTCACCGAGGCCAGGGCCTCGTGGATGGCACTATCCAGAGGAGAGAAGACGCGGGACGAGAGAGCCCTGTCCAGCTCCGGCATCTTCTCCGGCGAGGAGGGGGCCGCCTTCTCCATGAGGGAGAGCTCGATGGCAGAGAGCACATCGTAGGCCGTGATATCCCGCGGGGGATAGGCCAGCTGATAGCCACCGGCGCTCCCCTTGCTGGAGTTCACCAGGCCCGCCCTCTTTAATAAGGAAAAGACCTGCTCCAGATAGATCTTCGAGATGCCCAGCTTCTCCGACACGCTGATGATGGTGACGGGCACCCCCGTCTCGTATTTATGGGCGAGGTATGTCATGGCTGCCAGGCCGTACCTTCCCTTTGCTGATATCTTCATAGGAATCCTTCTCTTTCGTTTTAAGTCTCCTACAAAGCATAGTAAAATAACAGGAATTTGTCAATAGGTGTTGACAGGGCCCGGGAAGTGTGGTAGGATATAAACATATCAAGCATATATGTATTCAATATAAATAATTTAATGGGGGACAAAAACATGGCTAGTGTTTACAACAACGTCACGGAACTCATCGGCGGCACACCGCTCCTGAAGGCAAACAAATTCGCCAAGGCAAACGACCTGCCGGCGAACCTCTTCGTCAAGCTGGAGTACTTCAACCCCGCCGGCTCCGTCAAGGACCGCATCGCCCTCGCGATGATCACGAAGGCGGAGAAGGAAGGCAAGCTTAAGGAAGGCTCCGTCATCATTGAGCCCACCTCCGGCAACACGGGCATCGGCCTCGCCTCCGTCGCCGCCGCCCGCGGCTACAAGGCCATCCTCACCATGCCGGAGACCATGAGCGTGGAGCGCCGCAACCTCCTGAAGGCCTACGGCGCCCAGATCGTCCTCACGGAGGGCGCAAAGGGCATGAAGGGTGCCATCGCCAAGGCGGAGGAGCTGGCGAAGGAGACACCGAACTCCTTCATCCCCTCCCAGTTCACGAATCAGGCAAACCCGGAGGCCCACGAGGCCACTACGGGCCCGGAGATCTACGACGCTCTGGACGGCAAAGTGGATGCCTTCATCGCAGGCGTCGGCACCGGCGGCACGCTGACGGGCGTGGGCCATTATCTCAAGAAGAAGAACGCGAGCGTCCAGGTCATCGCCGTGGAGCCGGAGACGAGCCCTGTCCTCTCCAAGGGCCAGGCCGGCCCCCACAAGATCCAGGGTATCGGCGCAGGCTTCGTCCCCGAGACCCTCGACACGAAGGTCTATGACGAGGTGGTGACCATCTCCAACGAGGCAGCCTTCGAGTATGGCCGCCAGTTCGCCCATCTGGAGGGCGTCCTCGTGGGCATCTCCTCCGGCGCAGCGCTTGCCGCCGGCGTGGAGCTCGCCAAACGCCCGGAAAACAAGGGCAAGAACATCGTTGTCCTCCTGCCGGACACGGGCGACCGCTACCTCTCCACGGAGCTTTTTGCCAAGTAATTGTCATGTGTGCGGCGGTTTTCATGCCGCACGAAGCGCAGGGCGGCGCGGTGTGCGGCGCCCTGCAAGCAGAGTAGATGCCTGCGCGTCAAGAGAGCGCGGATGCGATGCCGCATCCGCGCTCTCGGCAGTGCCGAGCGGACGGGGAATTGCCGCTCGGATGAAAGGGCTGACCCGCGGTGCAGGCATCGCATCCCGCTGCCCTGCCGGAGAGACCTCTTTGACTTAGGCAACGTGCTGAAGCGATCAAGGAGGTCTTTCTCTTTTACGCCCTCTGCCGCCGCTTGCCGCATGGTTTTTTCAAAGAGAGAAAGCATTGATGGTTTAGCCTTTTTGCGTCGGAATGCCCTTCTGGGGGCATTTTTTTGGTTCAAAAATTAAGAATATTGGATGAATTTTTATTTTTATCGGATAGACAACGATTTGTGATTCGCTACAATAGAATTGACGGCTGTCCATGATGCTATGGACAGGAAAACTATGGTTGAAGCCATCGGGAAGGAGAGATGATGATGAACAGGAAAAAGAAATGGACGATGCTCTTGCTGGCAGTCGTCACCGCCATATGCGTTGCAGGCTGTGGCGGCACCGACAAGCAGAGCGATTCGTCCGTCGGGGAAGAAAATGTCCTGACAGTCTACACGGCGCGCAGTGAAAGCCTCAATAACCTGGTGATTCCGAATTTCGAAAAGGATACCGGAATAAAAGTCAATGTCGTTGTGGCAGGCACGGGCCCCCTCATCAAGCGGGTTTCCTCGGAAAATGGGAATCCACAGGGCGATATTCTATGGGCTGCGGATCAGACCATGCTGGAATCGCAAAAAGATTTGTTCATGGAATACATTTCTCCGGAAGACAGTGAAATGATGGATGCCTTTCGTAATAAGACCGGATATTTCACACCGGCGTTTGCCGATCCGACGGTCTTTATCGTCAATACGAATTTGGCAGGAAATACAAAAATCGAATCCTTTGATGATTTGCTGAATCCTGAGCTGAAAGGAAAGATTGCGTTTGGAGATCCCGCGAACTCAAGCTCCGCTTTTCAATCCCTTATGGCAATGCTTTACGCAAAAGGGAAAGATGGAGATCCCATGTCGCAGGAGGCATGGGATTATGTAGACAAATTCATAAAAAATCTTGATGGAAAGATGCTGAATAGCTCCGGGGCGGTTCATAAAGGCGTAGCGGACGGCGAATATACCGTCGGCTTGACTTGGGAGGATCCCGCAGCCACCTACGTACGAAATCGCGCGCCGGTCACCGTGGTTTTTCCAAAAGAAGGGGCGGTGTTTCCGGGAGAATCTGTTCAAATCATCAAGGGCTGCAAGCATCCCGAGAATGCCAAGAAGTTCGTGGATTATATGATCTCGCAAAAGATACAGGAGATGGCGGGCAGGGAACTAACGGTGCGTCCGTTGCGGAAGAATGTTGCGCTTGCTTCCTATATGACGCCGATGGAGCAGATTCGGTTGTTCCCGAATTATGATGAAGGATGGGTTTCCGATCACAAGCCGGACATTGTATCGCTTTGGAACAGGCATCTGGAAGACAATCGCTGAGAGCCGACATACGATTCCCATCATCAGATACAGAGGTTTTGCGGCAGGGCATGGCGTGCAGATGCAGTGAATGTCCTGCTGCTTTTCTTTCGGGGGGAAGAAGAATGAGCGTATCCATCGATATTGATCATGTCGTCAAACGTTACGGACAGAATACCGTTGTCAAGGGCTTGTCCGCAAAGATTCGTGCCGGTGAGTTTTTTACATTGCTGGGTCCTTCGGGGTGTGGAAAAACAACGCTTTTGCGTATGATCATTGGCTTTCATTCCGTGGAGGAAGGCGAAATCCGAGTAAACGGAAAGAGGATCAATGATGTGCCGACAGATCAGAGAAATATGGGGATGGTCTTTCAAAACTACGCGATATTTCCACATATGTCGGTAAAGGATAATGTCGCATTTGGACTGCGTATGCGCAAGATGTCCGAAGCGAAGATTCAGACCGAAGTGGATCACATATTGAAGGTCGTCAAGATTGATCATCTGAAGGAGCGTATGCCGGCGGAGCTGTCTGGCGGACAACAGCAGCGCGTTGCTTTGGCGCGCGCCATTGTGATACAGCCGGAAGTATTGCTGATGGATGAACCGCTTTCGAATCTTGATGCCAAATTGCGCGTAGAGATGCGCAATGCGATCAAGAACATCCAAAGGCAGATTCATATTACGACGGTTTATGTTACCCATGATCAGGAAGAAGCCTTGGCTGTCTCTGACCGCCTCGCCGTCATGAATAACGGCGTTATCCAGCAGATCGGTACGCCGCAGCAGATCTACAAACGACCGTCCAACGTGTTCGTTGCGGGATTTATTGGACTTTCGAATTTTGTGCAAGCAAAACTGACGCGGGCGGGAGATCGTTTTGCCTTGATCTTCCCGAGTGGGTGGCATCTGCCCATCTCTACGATCCGCAAGGATGCGCAGGACGAAGATGTCGTGGTGTCCGTACGGCCGGAAGAGTTCGTCATCGCCCCGGCGGGAGAAGATGGAATACCGGCAGTCATTGTCAGCAGCGTATTCTTAGGGCTGGCTACGCATTATTTTCTGAAAACCGCCCAAGGACAGGAATTGGAAGTCATCCAATACGAAGGGGAGGGCAATCATCTTTCGGATGGCACGAAGATCGCATTGCGGATGAAGGCGGATCGAATCAATGTGTTTCATGCACAGAGCCAGGAATCGATGATTGAGGGTGACGGAGATGGAGAAAAAGAATAGACGCTTGACGCTTTGGAATATCGCAAGCTTTTGGATTCTCTGCTTTTTTGTCTTGTTCGTGTTATATCCCTTGCTGTTGGTGCTTTATAAAAGCGTGATGGATCCGGTTTCCGGCGCTGTCACGGCGGAGTATTTCATACGCTTTTTTACCAAACGGTTCTATTGGGAAACCATGCTGCACAGCATGGAGGTGACGGCATTTTCCACCTTGCTTGCCGCCCTGTTGGGGATGCCGATGGCATATCTGATGCGCAGCGTCAGGATACGGGGCAGCGGAATGCTCAATATTCTCATTGTCATTTCTTATTTGTCTCCGCCTTTTATCGGAGCGTACGCCTGGATTCAGCTCCTGGGCCGCAGCGGTGTGATCACCAGCTTCTTGAATGAGCTCTTTCAAACAGCCTTTGACGGTGTTTATGGTTTTGCCGGCATTGTGTTGGTTTTTGCGCTGCAGTCCTTTCCCTTGATCTATATCTTTGTCTCAGGTGCTTTGAAAAATTTTGATAATTCCTTGAATGAAGCGGCGGAAAGTCTGGGGTGTTCCCGCTTTCATCGTATGTGGCGGATTCTGGTTCCGCTGATTCTGCCGACCCTTTTGGCAAGTTCCATGCTGGTATTTATGCGAGTCTTTGCGGATTTTGGCACGCCCATGCTCATCGGCGAGGGATTCAAAACCATGCCGGTCCTGGTTTATACTGCTTTCATGGGAGAGGTCGGCGGAGATGATGGTTTTGCTGCCGCTGTCTGCGTCATCATGATTACCCTGACCATTCTGATGTTTTTCGCACAGAGGTATCTGGCAAACCGCAATACATACACGATGTCGCCGCTCAAGCCGATTCTTCCGGAAAGAGCCAGGGGACTTCGAAATTTTCTTGCGCATGGCATTGTGTATCTGGTGACGGGGCTTGCCATCCTGCCGCAGGCCGTCGTCCTTTATACCTCCTTTTTGGCGAGCAACGGCGGACAGGTATTCACAGGAGGATATGCGCTTCAGAGTTATGCGGCAACGCTGTTTGCCAAGGATAACCATGTGATTTGGAATACCTATTATCTGGGCATCGTAGCGATCGCAATCGTCTTGGTGTTGGGAGTTCTCGTTGCGTATCTGAGTGTGCGCAAAAAAAACATCGTCAACAATGCACTCGATACATTGACGATGTTTCCCTTTCTTATTCCCGGTTCTGTCTTAGGCATATCCTTTCTCTTTGCGTTTAACAGCCCGCCTATCGTTCTGAGCGGTACAGCCTTGATTCTGATGATTGCCTTTGCCATTCGCCGCATGCCGTATACGGTTCGTTCCAGCGTCACGGCCTTGGGGCAGATCAGCCCGAGTATCGAGGAAGCGGCAATTTCGCTTGGAGCATCCGATTTCACAACCTTTCGCAAAGTCACGTTGCCCGTGATGATGCCCGGCGTATTGGCCGGAGCCATTATGAGCTGGGTGACCATCATCAGCGAGCTGAGTTCGTCGATCATTCTCTATACGACGAATAACCAGACGTTGACGGTTTCCATTTATACAGAGGTGGTTCGTGGCAATTACGGAAACGCATCGGCGTATGCGACTATTTTGACGTTGACCTCCATTCTGTCATTGCTGCTGTTCTTCCGACTGACCGGTCGGAGGGATATCAGCAACTGACGATGGGAGGAGGAGTCATGCATCGACCGAGTACATTTCGTGACTATCTCCAAAAGATTTTCACGAAGGAAGCGGCTGTGCTGATCGTTTTTTTGCTGGTGTTGTTTCTGGCATTCATCGTGTACTTTTACCGTGTCTGTTTTGTCGGTGAAACACAAGCTGCATGCAGTCTTGTAAAACAGACGATTGATTCTGAAATCGTTCGATGCCAGAATGGTATGGAGAATCTTGCCAACGATCCTCGGATTTTGAACTTTCTGTACGATGCTCAGGATAAGACAACGGTCAGTCAGCTTTTGTACGCCTTTTCTCAGGAGGGAAAGCTGCGGGAAGATTTTCTGCTTCTCGCGGCAGATGGGAAGCCTCTCGTATCGAGCTTGTATCAGGACAATCTCGAAATGACATTAAAAAATGAAGACGTCCTAATGCTCATTCATAGAACGGATTCACCATCTTCTCCGTCGGCAGCGGGAACAATCCGTGTTCCGCTTCTGTATGGACAGCAAGCGGGGTATGTTTTCGTCCGCTCCGTTTTCGTCGATGGGCATATCGCTGGATATCTTGTCATTTTTCTTCGGCAAGATGGGTTTCGTTTGATGACGGAGCAGCCGTTTGTCGATCATATGATTATTTACGATGCGTTTGATCATGTGGTTTATTCGACAAATCCCGTCTTCGTCGACACCCTCGGCAAGATGCGGGTTCCCATGGCGTCTGACGGAGAGGTGGATGTACTTGGCAAGGCGTACTACGCCAGTATTGCAGGCGCGGAAGAGGGAAGGGGCGAATTGCGTGTCATCGTCCTTGCGTCCGTACCGCATCGTCATGTATTGGTACAGACTGTGTTGTTGTTTGTGGCGCTTGCCGGTATGGCATCGGTATCCCTTTCTCATGTTGTCGTAGGAAAGCTGACGGATCAGGTCTTGCGTCCCGTGGAAAAGCTTTTGCTGGCAGTCCGTGAAGTTCGTTCCGGCAATCTCGGTTATCAGATGGACGAGGAATCCGGTTTGCAAGAATTTCAGATACTTTATGAGGAACTCAACGGCATGGTGCATGAAATCGGCCGCCTCATGCAGAGCAATGCGGAGCTGGCGGAGCGAAAGCGTCTTATGGAAGTGCGCCAGCTGGAAGGGCAGCTGAATCCCCATTTTGCTTTTAATGTCTTGGAAGCCTTGCGCTATGAGATTCTTTTTGATCCGCAGCGTGCGTCCGAATTGACCGTATCGTTTGCTCGTCTGATGCGTTACAGCATTCATCGCGGCAAAGGCATGGTGTCATTGGGCATTGATCTTCAGTATACACAGGATTATCTGATGCTTCAAAAGATGCGGTTGGGATCCCGCCTGTCATATGCCGTGCAGATTCCCGAGGGGCTCCTGTCCTGCCAGATTCCTAAGCTTTTATTGCAGCCCGTAGTGGAAAACAGCATTGTTCATGGGCTGGAACGAGCGCATCGGATTCATATACAGATTAAAGGATGGCAGGAGAGGGGGGATATGTTCTTGCTGGTGGAAGACGATGGAACGGGAATTACATCGGAACGCCTAGAGGAAGTCCGTGTACTTTTGCAAAAGGATCATGCCTCGCCGGAACATATCGGGCTATACAATGTACATCGCGTGCTGCGGATTCTCTTTGGAGACACATATGGCATCACTGTGGAAGGCGGAGTGCATGGCGTTCGCGTGGTCATGCGCCTGCCTGTGAATAAGAAGGTGAACAAGGATGTCGATGTATAAGGTTCTGATTGTGGAAGATGAGGAAATCATACGTCGCGGGCTGATGTATATCGTCAACTGGAGTCGGGAAGGATGCGTCGTGGTTGGAGAAGCGGGGGATGGGGAGGATGGGATTAAAAAAATTACGGAACTTGCGCCGGATATTGTCATTACCGATGTACGGATGCCGTTCATGGACGGATTATCCATGTTGGAAAAGACACGTTCCATTCCATACGAGACAATCATCATTTCAGGGTATGATGCGTTTGACTATGCCAAACGCGCGATTTCCTTGGATGTTACGGAATACCTGTTGAAACCAGTCGATGTCGATGCGCTTCATCAGGCGTTGGAGCGCGTGAAGGAAAAGTTGCAAAAGAAACGGTTCTACCGATGGGAAAAGCGTGAGGGAGGCGTTGCCTCCCATGCCGTCGCATTGCTGATGGATCTGCCGGAGCCACAAAATCCTTATGTAAGAGAGATGCTGGAAATGGTGCATAAGAGGTATGCAAGCAAGCTGTCCGTGCAGCAGATCAGTCAGGAGCTGGGGGTGTCCAGCGTTTATCTTCATACAAAATTCAAGCAGGAGATGCATTACACGTTCAATGACTTCTTGAATCGGTATCGCATCGGGAAAGCGGTCGAGGGGCTGCGCCAAAGGGATCAGAAAGTGTACGAGATTGCCGAGCTGGTGGGATTTTCCGATTATAAATACTTCATTTCCGTGTTCAAAAAATACACGGGATGTTCGCCCAAAAAATTTATGGAGCAAATTTTGTAATCGGTGCGAGTTGAAACGCCTGAAAACACAAGGCATCCCAAAACGTACCTGCCTGTCCTTTGCAACGAAAAAAGGAGCTGTGACTTCACAGCTCCGATGGGGTTCTGTTTAGCTCAGTAGCAGGCTGTCGCTTGCTAGCTCGCTTCCTGCGGCCTTCTCGAACATCTCGAGAAGGTCTTTTATTTGGAGTCGCTTCTTCTCCTCGCCGGAGATGTCGAAGAGGATTTTGCCGCCGTACATCATGATGAGGCGGTTGCCGAGGCGCAGGGCGTCCCGCATGTTGTGGGTGATCATAAGGGTCGTGAGCTTCTGCTTCTCGATGACCTCCTCCGTGAGGGCGAGCACCTTTTCCGCTGTCTTCGGGTCGAGGGCCGCCGTGTGCTCGTCCAGGAGCAGGAGCTTCGGCTTCGCCAGCGTCGCCATGAGAAGTGTCAGGGCCTGCCGCTGGCCGCCGGAGAGGAGGCCTGCCTTTGACTCGAGGCGGTCCTCCAGGCCCAGCTTGAGATTCGCCAGAAGCTCCCGGTATTCGCGTCTGTCCTTTTCCGAGGAGCTCCAGCGAAGTGTGGGGGTCTTGCCCCGGCGCTTCGCGATGGCGAGGTTTTCCTCGATCATCATGTTGGCCGCCGTGCCCATCATGGGATCCTGGAAGACACGGCCGATGAACTTTGCCCGTCTGGGCTCGCTCCATTTCGTGATGTCCGTTCCCTTGATGGAGATAGTGCCCTCGTCCACGGGGTAGGTGCCGGCGATGACGTTCATGAGGGTGGATTTTCCCGCGCCGTTGCCGCCGATGACGGTGACGAAGTCGCCAGGCGCCAGATGCAGCGACACATGGGAGAGGGCAAGCTTCTCCGTGATGGTGCCGGGGTGGAAGGTCTTGGAGATGTCCTTGATATCGAGCATTTAGCGCATCCCCCTTTTGAGATTATTCCACTTCGCCTGTATCAGCGGCATGGAGAGGGCGATGGCCACCAATATGGCGGTGAAGAGCTTCAGGTCATTGGGCGGCATGCCCAGCTGCAGCACCACTGCGATGACGGCCCGGTAGACGATGGAGCCGAGAATGACGGAGATGAGGCAGTTCTTGAAGCTACGGGTGCCGAAGAGCACCTCGCCGATGATGACGGAGGCCAGGCCGATGACGATGGTGCCGACCCCCATTCCCACGTCCGCAAAGCCATTCGACTGGGCGACGAGTGCCCCGGAAATGGCCACGAGGCCGTTGGAGAGCAGGAGCCCCAGCACAATCATGATGTCCGTATTGATGCCGTTGGCCCGGATCATGTGGGGGTTGTCTCCCGTGGCCCGGATGGCGGCCCCCAGCTCCGTGCCGAAAAACCAATAGTTCAGCACCGCCACGATGAGGACGATGAGGAGGCCCACCACGAGTACCGTCATGCCTTTGTCGAGGCCCAGGGGCAGCACCGTGAAGATGGTGTCCGTGGAGAGCAGCGGCAGGTTTGCCTTCCCCATGATGCGCAGGTTCACGGAATAGAGGGCAATCATGGTGAGGATGCCGGCCAGCAGTGCCGGGATCTTGAGCTTCGTGGTGAGGAGGCCCGTGACGACCCCCGAGAGCATGCCCGCGATGCAGGCCGCAGCGATGGCAACGAAGGGGCTCGCACCCGAGGTCAGGAGCGTGGCGGCCGTCGCAGCCCCCAGGGGGAAGCTTCCCTCCACCGTGAGGTCCGCGATGTCCAGCACCCGGAAGGTCAGGTAGACGCCGATGGCCAGAAGCGCCCAGAGGAGCCCCTGGGAAACGGTTGAGATGATGAGATCCATACTTACTCCACGATGTCCGCGTCCTTCAGCAGTTCATCCGGAATGGTGATGCCGATGGCGGCCGCGTTCTTCTTGTTGATGGTGATGCGAAGATTCTTGGGCATTTCGATGGCCATATCCGCCGGCTTTGCCTTCCCCTCCAGGATGTCGGCTGCCATGTGGCCCGTCTGGACGCCCAGCTGGTAGTAGTCCACGCCGTAGGTGGCGAGGCCGCCGGCCTTGACCTCATTGGGCTCGCCGCAGATGACGGGGAGCTTCGCCGCGTTCGTGATGTCCATGAGGGTGGGCATGGCGGAGGCGATGACATTATCCGTGGGCTCGTAGAAGGCATCGACGGAGCCCACCAGGCTCTGGGCCGCCTGCTGGATGTCGTTGACGGTGGAGATGGTGGCCACCTTTACCGTGAGGCCCTTGGACTCCGCGTACTCCTGCATGGCCTTTACCTGCACCTCCGAGTTCACCTCGCTGGAGCAGTAGATGACGCCGATGGTCTTGGCGGTGGGCTTTATCTTGAGCAGGAGGTCGATCTGATCCTTCACGGGGTTCATATCGCTGGTGCCCGTGACATTTCCGCCGGGCTTCTCATTGGACTGGGCGAGCTTTGCCCCCACGTAGTCCGTGATGGCGGTGCCCACGATGGGGATGTCATGGGTGGCGTTTGCCACCGTCTGGGCCGCCGGCGTGGCGATGGCGCAGATGAGATCCATCTTCGCGGAGACGAAGCGCTGGGCAATGTTCTGGAGGTTCGATTGATCCGCCTGGGCATTCTGCCGGTCGATGGTCAGGTTCTTGCCCTCCTCGAAGCCTCGCTCCTTCAGCCCGTCCACGAAGCCCTTGTTGGCGGAGTCCAGGGCGTTGTGCTCTACGAGCTGGACGATGCCGATATTGTAGGTCTTGTCGCCGGAGTTGCTTGCCTGGCTGCCGCAGCCCGCCACCAGGGAGGCCGTAAGGAGTGCGGCGACCGGCACCAGGCGTCGGCACGCTTTCAAAATGTTCATGGGAGAAAACCACCTTTCCTTTTCTAGAGAAACGTGCTTACAAACTTACTGTAATCCTTACTATTATACAATGGACAGGGGCCTTTGCCAACAGGGGAGAGGGCACTCTATCGGGAACCAGAGAGAAAATTGAAAAATTCTACTTGCAAATAAATATCATTTGTATTATACTGAACAAGTGATACAAGTTCTCAATTTTGTGAGGTGATTTTGTGGGGAAAGCATATTTTGAGCAGATTCTGGGGCTCCATGCGGCGCCGACGCTCACCGGTCTGAAGGCGGCAAGCCTCCTGTCCTTCCGGCGTTCCAGCTTCGACGACTTCGATGGGCTTCTGGAGTCCTACCGCCCCTGCTTTATGTGCAAGGGCATCTCCACCTTCTGCGTGGCGGAGGGAACGGAGTACGTGCTGCTGCTCTTCTATCGGCGGGAGGCGCTCGAGGAGGCGCTCTTTAGCCCGAAGGCCCAGGAGATTTTGCAGCCCCTAGGCTACCGGGAATGGGACACGGTGGAGGACATGCTGGAGCATCTGCGCTCCCGCATGGCGCTCAAAAAGACCTTTCCCCACGAGATCGGCCTCTTCCTCGGCTACCCGCCGGAGGATGTGGAGGGCTTCATCCAGCACAAGGGGCGGAAGTTCTGCTACAGCGGCTACTGGAAGGTCTACGCCAACGAGGCTGAGACGCGGGCGCTCTTTGACCGCTATACGGACTGCACCCATGCCTTCTGCACCCGGCTGGAAAGAGGGGAGCCCTTTGCTGCATTGATTCAGGCGGGCTGAGGAAGCTTACTTGGAAGGGGCAAGGGATAAGTGTGACCCTTGTAACAGCAATCGGCGCAGGCCGGGTGGTATGATAAGGCTGTAGCAAGGAACAGGAAGTACATTCGATATATTTTGAGGAGGAATTCATCATGAAGAAGCTGGCAGTTGTTTATTGGTCGGGAACGGGCAACACGGAAGCGATGGCAAAGGCCGTGGAGAAGGGCGCAAAGGAAGGGGGTGCCGAGGTCTCTCTCTTCGAGGTGGATTCCTTCAGCGCAGACAAAATCGGTGACTACGACGCCGTCGCCTTCGGCTGCCCCGCCATGGGGGACGAGGTGCTGGAGGAGGGGGCGTTTGAGCCCTTCTTTGAGGAGGCTGAGGGCAAGCTCAGCAGCGTCCCCACGATCCTCTTCGGCTCCTACGGCTGGGGTGGCGGTGCCTGGATGGAGGCCTGGAGCGAGCGCACGAGGAGTGCCGGTGCCAAGCTCTTCGCCGATGGCCTCGCCGTGGAGAACGAGCCCTCGGCAGACGACCTTGCCACCTGCGAGAAGCTCGGCAAGGACTTCGCCGCATCTCTTTGATACGGACAAAAAAGCGAATGCGGATACCGCATGGGATGGATTGTATGCAGGGGCTGTGAAGAAATCACAGCTCCTTTTTCGCATGCTTTTCCCGCGAGGGGAAGAAGCCGGGCAATTCGCCCAATGCGTTGCAGGAAGTATGACGAACACTTTTGGTTCTTGTTGTAAGATAATTCACTAAATATAATAAGGGAAGGAAAAGCGCATGGCAGGAGGGAGGCGGCGAAATGGACAGGCAGGAAAGACGGCAGAAGATGCGCAAGGTGCTGCGCTCCCACAGCGAGTCGATGCCGATCACAATGACGAGCCTCGCGGATCTTTTTCACGTTTCCGTTCGGACGATTGCAAGCGATCTGGATGCGCTCTCTGAGGAGGCGGAGGAGAGCGGCATCGAGATTCTTCGGAGATCGGGCATGGGCGTCTGGGCGCGTCCCGTTGCGCGGGAGGGGGCTGCAAAGGCGGCGGGGGCGTATGTGATGCGCCGCAAGGAGCGGCGCGATGCCATCCTGCTGCGCCTTTTGAGCGGAAAGATCCATGCGGGAGAGGAGCTGGCGGAGCTTCTCGGCATCAGCCGAAACACGTTCCTTGAGGATCTCAAGGAGGTGAAGGAAACGCTCGCAAGGTATGCGCTTTCCTACCATTCGCGGCGCGGCGCGGGCATCTGGGCGGAGGGCGGCGAGCAGGAGATTCGCGATATGCTGATCCATATCTTCGCGAAGGGAGGGGAAAACTTCAAGCATTACGAAGGAGAGACCCCCGAGGACGCTTCCTTTTCCCGCCGCGCTTTTCGCCGCTATGCGCGGGATCTTCCGATCCGGGAGCTTTCCTCCGCTTTTCTCGCGCTGATGAGGCGGTGGGGCATCCTTGACGACGATGATTCTCTCAGCCGCATGATCGTGGCGCTCGCCGTCCAGCTGCGGCGCATCGGCGAAGGGCATGCGATGCGGGCGGCGGGCAGGGTGTCCTTCCTGTCGGACGAAGGGCGGGAGGTGGCGCGCCTCGCCGATGAGATCGGGGCGATGATGGAAGCGTATGCGCCCGAGGCGAGGAGCGCGGCGGAGACTGAGTATCTCGTCAAGGAACTTCTGCACAGCAAGATCTTCGTCGCGCCGAAGCGGGAAGCCCTTGCGAAACATGATGTGGATGTGCGCTCCATGGCGCTCGCGCGCCGCTTTGTCCGATATGCGCAGACATGGCTGGGGGAGATCTATCTGGACGATGACGAGCTTGTCTGCCATCTCGCCATGCACCTCATGCCCGCCATTGAGCGGGCGCATTTCGGCATCGTCCTCTCCAATCCCCTGCTGGGGAAGATCAAGGATCGCTACTGCGCGCTGTATTCCATCGCGAAGCGGGCGGCGGAACGGCTCGGGGAGGAAGAGGACATTCATTTTTCCGAAGATGAGATCGGCTACATGACGATCCATCTGGGGGCGGCCGTCGAGCGGAAGAAGATGCAGAAGACGAAGGGGCTTTCCGTCCTGCTCGTCTGCGGGAACGGCGTCGGGACGGCGAATCTCATGGCGATGACGCTGAAAAGCCGCCTTCCCTACATCGACATCGCAAAGACCGTCTCGTTCTACAAGCTGCAAAAAGCGGATCTTTCGGGCATCGATCTCGTCATCAGCACGGCACCGCTGGAGCTTCCCCATAGGGCGGTTCTCCATGTGTCGCCCATCATGACGCAGGAGGAGATCGAGGTCATCAGCGGGCAGATCGAATACTTCCGCAAGCAGAAAGCCCATGCAAAGCGGAGAGAGACCGTGACGGAGGCGCAGGGGCTTTCGGATCTCTTGACGCCGTCTGTGATCTGGCTGGACGGCGAGGCGGCGTCGTGGGAGGAGGCGGTCCGCATGAGCGGAGAGCTTCTGCACGCGGCGGGCGCGGTGACGAGGCGGTATGTCGATCGCATGGTGCAGTGCGTGAAAGGGATGGGCGCCTATATCGTCGTCTGTCCCGGCGTCGCCATGCCGCACGCTGGGACGACCGATGGTGTGCGGCGCATCGCCGTCAGCTTCTTGCGGCTGAAGTCGCCGGTGCGCTTTCCTTCGGCAGGGGAGGCGTGGGCGGATCTTTTCTTCGCCTTTTCGACGACGGACGAGGAGCGTCACCGACGTTTGCTGGAGGATTTGTGGAAGCTCTTTCAAGACGCGGAGGCACTTGGAAAGCTGCGTACGTTTCGGAAGCCGTCGGACGTGACGGAGTTTCTTCGAAGGTTTCTTGAAAGGGGGTGACAATATGCTGCAAGAGTATGTCGGAGAGGGGAGCATCCTGCTGCACCAATCGTGCAAGGATTGGGAAGAGGCGGTCACGCGCGGCTGCGCCCCCCTCATAAAGGCCCGCCTTGCAGATCCGTCGTATGCAGAGGCAATCAAGGCGAATCATCGAGCGATGCCGTACATGGTCATCGCACCGGGCATCATGTTGGCGCACGCGCGTCCCGAATGCGGCGCGCACGGCGTGGGCCTCACGCTCATGACGCTTGCCCATCCGCTTCCCTTCGGCAGCGAGGAGAACGATCCGGTCTCCCTCGTCATCACGCTGGCGACCCCGGATGACAAGAGCCATGTGAAGATGCTGGAGGCGTTGACGGACTTTTTGATGAACGGCGCGGCGCGGGAGAAATTCCTAGCGGCAAAGACGGTGCATGAGGCGCTCGCCGCCCTTGGCGAGGCGGAGCGCGTATGACAGAAGGAGTACGGGAGGAGTGATTGCCATGAAGATATTGGTATGCTGCGGAAGCGGTCTTGGATCGAGCTTTATGATGGAAATGAATATCAAGAAGGCACTGGCGGAAATGGGCGTCGAGGGAGAGGTGTCGCACTGCGATCTCTCGTCGGCGGCGGGGAACAAGAGCGACATCTACGTCGGCACGCGGGACATCGCGATGGAGCTCACGGGGCTTGGCGGCGTCGTCGTCTCGCTGAGCAATATGATCGACAAGGAGGAGATGAAGGAAAAGCTCGCCGCCGCTATTCGGGAAGTTCAGGCGAAAGCATAGTCACGGGGCTTAGGGAAGAAAGAAGGGGTCTTCATGTTGAAATTCATCATGGATATTTTGAGCGTGCCGGCCGTTCTCATCGGCATCGTCTCGTTCATCGGGCTTGTGGCGCAGAAAAAGAGCACATCCGATACGATCAAGGGGACGATCAAGACGGTTATGGGCGTCCTCGTCCTCTCGGGCGGCGCGGGACTTGCCGTCGGCGCGATCACGCATTTCGGCACGATGTTCCAGCAGGGCTTCGGCATCACGGGCGTCGTTCCGCACAACGAGGCGATCGTCGGCATGGCACTGAAGGAGTACGGCACCCAGACGGCGTACATCATGGCGTTCGGTATGGTCGCCAACGTCCTCATCGCGCGGTTCACGCCGCTCAAGTTCATCTTCCTTACGGGACATCACACCCTCTACATGGCGTGCATGATCGGCATCATCCTGACGGTCGGAGGGCTGACGGGCATTGAGATGATCGCCGTCGGCGCGGTCGTCCTCGGCTTCATCATGGCGCTCTTTCCCGCGATCGCGCATCCCGTCATGAAAAAGATCACGGGAAGCGATGACGTCGCTTTCGGTCATTTCGGCACGGTGGGCTACGTCTTCGCCGCATGGATCGGAAAGATCGCGGGCAACAAGGCGCAGACGACAGAGGACATTCACTTCCCGCAGGGACTTACGTTTTTGCGGGATTCCTCCATCGCGATCTCCCTCGTCATGCTCGTCCTCTTCCTCATCGTCGCCGTCGCCTGCGGTCCTCTTTATGTGGAGACGGAGCTGAGCGGCGGGCAGCACTTCCTCGTCTTCGCCTTCCTGCAGGCGATCACCTTCGCGGCGGGCGTCTACATCATCCTCGCCGGCGTGCGCCTCATCCTCGCAGAAATCGTGCCCGCCTTCACGGGCATCGCGACCTCCCTCGTGCCGAACGCAAAACCCGCGATCGACTGCCCCGTCGTCTATCCCTACGCGCCGAACGCCGTCCTCATCGGATTTCTCTCAAGCTTCGTCGGCGGCATCCTCGGCATGGGCATCCTGCTCGCGCTCGACACGCCGGTGAACCCCATCCCCATCATCCTGCCGAGCGTCGTCCCGCATTTCTTCTGCGGCGCGACGGCGGGGGTGTTCGCAAATGCGACGGGCGGGCTTCGCGGCTGCGTCCTAGGCGCGATGGCGCATGGTCTTCTCATCACGTTCCTGCCGCTCCTTTTGATGCCGGTCATGGGGGATCTCGGCTTCGCGAATACGACGTTTTCGGACGCGGACTTCTGCGTCGTCGGCACGATCCTCGGCAATGTGATCGGCGCACTTCAATAAAGGAGGCTCCTCATGACGCAGGAAGAAAAGAGAATGCTCATGCTTCGCGCCGTGACGGTGCGCGAGGATATTTTGAAAAGCACGCATCGCGCGGGAAGCGGTCATCCGGGCGGCAGCCTGTCCGCCGTGGAGTATCTCGTCTATCTCTATGAGAAAGAGCTTCACGTCGATCCTAAATGTCCGCGGATGGAGGATCGAGACCGTTTCGTCCTCTCAAAGGGACACGCGGCGCCCGTTCTCTACGCGGTGCTGGCGCGGCGCGGCTTCTTTCCGCCGGAGGATCTCTTGACGCTTCGCCGTTTTGGCTCGCATCTTCAGGGGCATCCGAATCTGGATGACACGCCGGGCGTCGATATGTCGACGGGGTCGCTCGGACAGGGCGTTTCCGCCGCCGTCGGAATGGCGCTCGGAGCGAAGAAGAAGGGAAGCGGCGCACGCGTCCATGTGCTGCTCGGCGACGGCGAGATCGAGGAAGGGCAGGTGTGGGAAGCGGCGGCCTTTGCGGCGCACCACCGCCTTGGAAATCTCTGCTTCGCCGTGGATGTCAACGGGCTTCAACTGGACGGAGCGACGTGCGCCATCGAGGATATGGAGCCGCTCGATGCGAAGCTCGATGCCTTTGGCTGCGCCGTCATCCACGCGGACGGGCATGATTTTGGAGAAATCGCGCGGGCGTTTTCCGCGTTCCATGAGGAGCTTCCGACGGGAAAGCCGACGGCAGTCCTTCTGCATACCGTGAAGGGGAAGGGCGTTTCCTTCATGGAAGGCAATGCCGCGTGGCACGGCAAGGCGCCGAATGACAAAGAGCTTGCCGCCGCGCTGGCAGAGCTTTCGGCGGCGCGGGAAAAGATCGAGGAGGCGTGAGTATGGCGGAGAAGAAGATCGCGACGCGCGACAGCTATGCGGCGGCGCTTTTGAAGTTGGCGGAGGAGAGAGAAGATCTTCTCGTATTCGATGCCGATCTCGCGGAAGCGACGCGGACGGCACGGTTTCGCGATGCGTTTCCGGATCGCTTCGTGGACTGCGGCATCGCAGAGGCGAATATGATGGGGGTCGCGGCGGGGATTTCGACGATGGGCTATGTCCCGTTCGTCTCGACGTTCGCGATGTTTGCTGCGGGGCGCGCCTTCGAGCAGGTGCGAAACTCCATCGGCTATCCCCATCTGAATGTCAAGATCGGCGCGACGCACGGCGGGATTTCCGTCGGGGCGGACGGGGCGACGCATCAATGCAACGAGGATTTCGCTCTCATGCGCGCCATCCCCGGCATGACGGTTCTGTGTCCCTCGGATGATGTCGAAGCGAAACAGATGGTCAGGGCGGCATACGCCGTAAAAGGGCCTGTCTATATGCGTTTCGGCCGGATGGGCGTCCCCGTCCTGCATGACGCATCGTATGCGTTTCGCATCGGCCGGGGCGAAATCTTGCGCGAGGGGGCAGATGTCGCCCTCATCGCAAACGGCATTCTCGTCCATTCCGCCCTCGCGGCGGCAGAGCGGCTGTATTCTTCTGGCATCTCGGCGCGCGTTATCAACATGGCGACGATTAAGCCGCTGGACGAAGCGCTCGTCCTCGCGGCGGCGCACGATTGCGGGCGCGTCGTGACGGTGGAGGAACACAGCGTCGTGGGCGGGCTTGGCGAGGCGGTCGCCGCCGTCCTTTCGGAAGGCTGTCCCGTGCCGCTCAGACGCATCGGAATCCCGGATGTGTTCGGCCATTCCGCTTCGGCGGAGGAGCTGCTCGCGGAGTTTGGTCTTGGGGAAGAGGGGATTTTCGCTTCGGTGAAGGAGTTTTGTTGCCGCGGCGCATCCGATGGAATGTATGGGGCATGGAATCCGCCCAATGGGGCTGTGACATGACACGCTCCAAATAACAAAGGCGGTTCGCCGACTCGAAAGAGTCGACGAACCGCCTTTGTGGTAAAAGGGGATCGTGCGCAACATGAGCAAGACCTTTTCCTGCGGCCTTGCCGAGCAGAGAGGTCATCGGCAAGAAGCCGCGCGTGATCCGCAGGGCTTACATCGAGAAATTCGCCAGCTGGTTCTGCAGTTCCTGCGCACTGAGCGCAAGCTCGCGCGAGGCTTCCTCCATCGCTTGGAGGGCGGACTTTTCTTCCTGTGCGGAGGAGGCGGATTCTGCCATGCGGCGCGCGATGTCCGAAGAGGAGTTCGCGACGGCTTCGACGTCGCCCCGCATCGCATCCGACGAGGCACTGACCTGCTCGACTGCCTCGCCCGAGGAGACGATCCGCGCCGATACGTCCTGCACACTCTTGTTGATCGCGTCGAAGGAATCGGCCACGGAGACGACGGAGTGCGCACTCGATTCCACCTCGCGGGCACCGTCGTTGACGGCGCTCACTGCACGCTTCGTATCGTTTTGTATGAGCGTGATGCGCGCCGCGATGTCGCTGGCGGAGGTACTCGACTGCTCCGCCAGCTTTCGCACCTCTTCGGCGACGACGGCAAAGCCTCTGCCGTGCTCGCCGGCGCGCGCCGCTTCGATGGCGGCATTGAGCGCGAGAAGGTTCGTCTGTCCGGCAATCGCGGAAATCTGCTCGACGATCGCGCCGATCTCGTCCGAGCGCTTCCCGAGGGCATTCATGATGTCGGCGGCGCCGCTCACCGTGGTTTCGAGCGCCTCGATCTTTTCGGTCGCTTCCTCCACTGTCCGCTCGCCTTCGCTTGATTTCGCGCGGATCGACTCGGTTTCCGCGACGATGGTCTTCACCATCTCGCGAAGGTTTTCAATGGCGCTGGTCATGCCTGTGACGCGCTCGCCCACATGCTGCATCGACTGTTCCTGGGAAAGCGCGCCTTCCGATGCCGTGCGGATCGTCTCCGCGATTGTCGTCGCGCTGTTCGCCGTGTTTTCCGTCGTCGCCGTCAGCTCCTCGGAGGAAGCGGCGATATTCGTCGCGGTGTCCGCGACGCTCCCAATGAATTTCCGGATCTGCCCGAGGAACTCGTTCAGATTGTCACCGAGCCAGCGCAGCTCGTTGTCCGCCGCAATGTGGATCTCAGAGACGGAGAAGCGTCCGTCCACCTTGGAAAATGCCTTGGTAAACGTGCCGATCGGCGCCACGATGTCGTGCAGGATGTAGCGTGCAAGAAGTACGACGGCAACGAGGAGGAGGGCGATCAGGAGGGCGATCAGGAGGAGAACGAAGGACATATGGCTCTCCGCCGCCTCATAGGCCGCGCTCGTGCGGGCATTGACGGCTTCGTCAAATCGGTCGACGCCCGCCGCGATCTCGGCTTTTGCCCCCACATAGGCGGCATCGGAGAGAATGCGGTTGGCGTAGGCATTCGGCGTCTCGCCGGGCAGTGCCGGAATCTTCGCGTCAAAGCCCTTGCCGTCCAGCGCGTTGAACGCCGCCGTCTCGCGCTCTGCCAACACGTTCGACTTGTTGTTGACATCTTCTAAAATGGCAAGTTCGCTCTCGGGAAAACCGTTTTCCTTCATGAGGTCGACGAGGGAAATCTTCTTCCCGGACGCCGTCAGCTTCGCGCGCACATCCGTCGGCACTGCCGCCCAGTAGGTCGCGCCGTACCCTTGCGGGCGATCGATCTTTCCTGCGCGGATGTCGAGGATCGCGTTGTAGACCTCGCGGCAGCGCGCATCATGCGTCTGTGCATAAAGGCGCGCATAGCGCGTCAGATCGTCCGAGGAGGCGCGCATCTCGCGGCCGAGCGCCACGGATGTTTCCTTCTCGAGCGCCGTCTGCTGCACGGCATCCTGCGCCGCCTTCATCTGAAAGGCAAGGATGGCGAAGATGACGGTGATGGCGATCATCACTGCGGTGAAGATGATGGATATTTTGCGTATGCTCATCGTCGATTCCTCCTGATGACAATTCCCGAAGCGTTTCCTCAAGCGGCTCTGTCTGCGCGGATATGGTACTTCGTTTTGGGATTTTTAGGAATTTTGTTATCACTTTTAACTATTTCGACAAAAAGCGTCGGACTCCTGCCTCTTCGTGCGCTGTTTTTGCGATCCGGTATGAACGCGCACAGGAGCTGTGAAAAATCCAGTTCTTTTTGTCGTTGAACAGGCATACGCATGGCGCAGGGCAGGAACGTTTTTTGATAGCTTTCGGCGTACGCCTTTCCCGATTCTTGTCGGAAAGAAAGGGTATGGATTCCTTTTCCCATCTGCCGTTATCCAAACTGTGCCCGAATGAAGAAAGGACGGCACAGTGTTTCCTTCTATTGCGCAAGAGCGGCAAAACGGCTACAATGTATGCCAGAAGAAAGGGAGGGGACCTGATGGATATTTATGGCGAGTACCGGGAGGCGCTGGAGCAGGTGATGGAACATCTGGCGGAGGCCATCCGACGCGTGAGCGAGGAAGCGGAAAAGAGAACCGGATCCGGCCTCTATGAGCACCTCATCTACCGCATCAAGGGCGACGAAAGCATGCGGGAAAAGTGCCGGAAGAAGGGGCTGCCGGAGACGGCCCAGAGCGCCCTCGTCGCTGTCCGGGATGCTATCGGCCTCCGCGTCGTCTGCCGCTTCGTGGACGATGTGTATGCCGTGGCGGAGGCCCTGAAGGCCCTGCCGGGCGTCAATGTGGCCGAGGAGAAGGACTATATCCGGGACGTGAAGCCAAATGGCTACCGGAGCTACCACCTGATACTCTCCGTGGAGGCCCCCTTTGCGGACGTGCGAGGGGAAAACCCCGGCCATTTCTATGCGGAGGTGCAGCTCCGGACCATCGCCATGGACTCCTGGGCGGCCCTGGAGCACGAGATGATGTACAAGCACGACGCGCCGAACAGGAAGCTCCTTACGGCGGAGCTCAAGCGCTGCGCCGACGAGCTGGCCTCCTGCGATGTGTCCATGCAGACCATCCGGAATATGATACGCGGCGAGGGAGGTATTTGATATGAGAGTGCTCCTGGCGGAGGATGAAAAGGCCATGTCGGCGGCGCTGGTGGCCGTGCTGAAGCATGAGGGCTACGAGGTGGATGCGGTCTACGACGGCAAGGCGGCCGTGGAGCAGGCATCGAAGAACGCCTACGACGCCATGGTCTTTGACATCATGATGCCCATCATGGATGGCATCACGGCCCTGAAGGAAATCCGGGCCGCAGGCAGCCGCACTCCTGTGATTCTCCTGACGGCAAAGGCGGAGGTGGAGGACCGCATCGATGGCCTCGACGCCGGGGCGGACGATTACCTGGCGAAGCCCTTTGCCATGGGGGAGCTCCTGGCCCGCCTCCGCTCCCTCATCCGGCGAAATCAGACGGATAGCGCGAGCCTGACGCTGGGCTCCGTGACCCTCGACGTGGAGCATCAGGAGCTATCGGCCAAGAGCTCCATCCGCCTCGCCAGCAAGGAGACCCAGCTCCTGCAGCTTCTCATGGCAAACGCGGGAAAGCCCGTCACGACGGAGACCATCGCTGAGCGGGTGTGGCATGGGGAGGAGGCGGACGATAGCGTGGTGTGGCTCTACATCTCCTATCTCCGGGAAAAGCTCGCCGCTGTGGGCGGAAATCTCGCCATCGCAGGTTCCGAGGGCGGCAGCTTCCAGCTGGCGGTGGCCTCATGAAGGAGCAGGCAAGGCGCCTCCGGCGGCGCTTCCTCGCCCTCGGAACCTGCGCCGTCATCCTCATCGTCGTGGTGGTCCTGGGGGCGCTGAACCTCGCCAGCTTCTACGGGGAGGCCCGGAACATCGAGTCGGTGCTCCTCTACATCGCCCGCAACCATGGGGCCATCCCCGTGCGCCGGGCGGCGGAGAGCGCCGACTTTGACTACACGCCGGAGTTCATATACCAGACCCGCTATTTTTATGCGCTCTTTCGCGCGGATGGCACCGTGGAGAGCATCGACATCTCCCACATCTCCGCCGTCCGCCACGAGGAGGCCATCGAGCGGGCCCGCAATCTCCTCGCCAGCGGCAATGTCCGGGGCATCTATGTGATGCCGGAGGAGGGCAACGCCTACTACGCCTATCTCATCGCCCCGAGAGAGAACGGCGAGCAGGCCGTCATCGTCATGGACGCTACCCGGGAGATGCTGATGACCTGGAAGATCTTCCGCTTTTCCATCGTCGTGGGGCTCATCTGCATCCTGCTCTACGTGGTGCTGGTGGCCTATTTCTCCCGCCGGCTGACGGAGCCCTTCATCCGGAATCTCGAGAGCCAGCGGCGCTTCATCACCAATGCCGGCCATGAGCTTAGGACCCCCATCGCCATCATCTCCGCCAACACGGAGGTCATCGAGATGACGGGGGGCAAGAGCGAGTGGACCCAGACCATCTTGAAGCAGGTCAAACGCCTGAACGGCCTCGTCACGAGCCTCGTCCAGCTGGCAAAGCTCCAGGAAAACGTGGCGGGCGCCTTTGAGAAGAAGGACGTGGATTTCTCGGAGACCGTTCGTGAGGTGGCCCACTCCTTCACGGAGCCCCTGAAGGAGCAGGGCAAATCCCTCGCCTCCCAGGTGGTGGAGGGTGTGCATATCGAGGGGGACCCCCGAATGCTCTATACCCTCGTGAATGTCTTCGTGGACAACGCGGTGAAATACTGTGACGAGGGAGGCACGGTCACGGTCGCCCTCACCCGGGAAAAGAAACATACCGTGACGCTCGCCGTCACGAACCCCTACAAGGACGGCGAAGGCCAGGACTACACGAAGTTCTTCGAGCGGTTCTACCGGGCGGACGAATCCCATAGCAGCGGAAAATCCGGCTACGGCATCGGCCTCACCATCGCCGCTGAGATTGCCCGCTACCAGAAGGGCCAGATCGGCGTCCGGTATCGAGCTGGGGCCATCACCTTCTACGCTACCCTGAAGGCTCTGGACACGGGTGCCTGAGGTCTTGTACTTTTGTCCGCGCCTTGTACTTTCCAGAAGGGGCCAAAGCCGCTATAATATAGAAAAGATTCGTTTTGGCTAGGAAAAGGAGAGAACCCAATGGCTATTGACAGCAGCGCTTTCCAAAATATCATCGACGATTTCACCGTGGACGCAGAGCATCTGCGCATCGTGGCGGCGGACTTCCGCTATGACCTCCGGAAGGGGCTGGCAGATCCCGATGCGTCCTCCCTTCGGATGCTCAAATCCTACGTGGGCCTTCCCACGGGGGAGGAAAAGGGCGAGTATCTGGCCCTGGACTTCGGTGGCACGAACGTGCGGGTGCTGCGCATCCGCCTGGACGGGGACGGGAAGTTCGAGGTGCTGAAGAAGGTGGCAAAGCCCCTGCGCATCGCCGGCCAGTACGACTACGTGGGCAAGGGATCCACGGCCGAGGAGCAGTTCGGCTTCATCGCAGGGCTCGTGGATGAGGCCATCGACGGCGACCACGAGACGAAGTTTTTGCTGGGCCATACCTTCTCCTTCCCCTCCTCCCAGACGGACCTCAACAACGCAAGGCTCATCATCTGGACGAAGGAATTTGCCACCGCGGGCGTAGAGGGCCAGGTGGTCAACGACCTCCTGCTGGCGGCGCTGAAGAAGCGGGGCATCGAGAACGTGGAGCCCAGGGCCGTCATCAACGACACGGTGGCCGTACTTCTCGCCGCCGCTTACAAGCGGGGTGCCACCTACATTGGCTCCATCTACGCCACGGGCCACAACACCTGCTATCTGGAGCCCTACGCCGGGGAGGCCACGGCCCCCATGGTGCTGAACCTGGAGTCCGGCGGCTTCATGAAGCTGGCACCGAACCGCTTTGACACGGCCCTCGACGAGGCCTCGGAAAAGCCCGGGGAGCAGCGGCTGGAAAAGATGGTCTCCGGCCGCTACATGGGCGAGCTCTTCGGCCTCGTCCTCGCGGAGCTCTTCGGGGAGAAGAAGGACTACGGCTTCACCAGCATCGACATGAGCAGCATCATCAACGATGACACGAAGGAGAAGCACAATGTCCAGGGCATCCTGAAGGACAAGACGGGCCATGATATCGACACGGAGGACGCAGAGCACATCCAGGAGCTGGCCTCAGCCATCGTCATCCGATCCGCCCGCCTCGTCACCGCCTCCTACGTGGGCATCCTCTGGCAGCTGGCGGGGGATAAGCCCCTCGAAAAGCAGCACATCGCCATCGACGGCTCCGTCTACGAGAAGATGCCGCTCGCAAAGGAAAACATCATGCGGGCCCTCTACGAGCTCCTGGGCGAGGACGCGGCCCAGGTGGACACGGTTCTCGAGACCGGCGGTAGCGGCCTGGGCGCCGCCATCGCCGCCGCCATGTCCCAGAAATAAATACAGAACATAAGTGATGAAAGAAAAGAGGCTTGCCGGCCGGCAAGCCTCTTTTCTTATAGGGCATGACCCGGTATTCTATGCAGAGCATTAGAAAGATAAAGCGGCCTTGCGCTTGTACCAAATTTCATACAATGTACCATCGTCCGCAGGTCGGGCGGCGGGTCAAGACGGAGCGAAAGTATTGCGCCCCGTCTTTTTTTCCGCTATGATGGTCTCAAGGAAAGCGGAGAGAGCTCCGCGAGATTTTTACACTAGGAGGGAATGCAGATGTCACTCAGCAAAGACCGGGTCATGCAAGAGCTGCAGCGGTTTGGCGGCGCCATGTACACGCCTGTCATCCTGTTCGCGTTCTTCGGCCTCACCGTCGCCATATCCATCATTTGCAAGAACACGCTCCTCCTCGGCTCCATCGCCGAGAAGGGCACGCTCTGGTACGATTTCTGGTATGTCGTCGAGCAGGGCGCCTGGACCGTCTTCAATCAGATGCCGATTCTCTTCGCCATTGCCGTCCCCATCGGCTTTGCGAAGAAGGAGCCTGCGCGTTGCGCCATGGAGTCCTTCGTCATCTACATCGTTTTCAACTACTTCATCGCGGGCATATTGCAGCTGAACGCAGCGGCCTTCGGCGTGGACTACAGCCAGAACGCGGGTCCCGGCACGGGCCTTGCGATGATCGCCAACATCAAGACCCTCGATATGGGTATGCTGGGCGCCATCTTCATCGCCTGCGTCACGGCGTTCCTCCACAACCGGTTCTATGACACCCAGATACCGGACTGGCTCGGCACCTTCAAGGGCCCGGCCTTCGTGGTCATGGTGGGCTTCGTGGTCATGCTGCCCATGGCTCTCATCTTCTGCATCTTCTGGCCCATGATCCAGCATGTCATCGAGCAGTTCCAGTTCTTCCTGAAGGCCAGCGGCGTCGTGGGCGTCTGGTGTTACACCTTCGCCGAGCGCATCCTCCTGCCGGCCGGCCTCCATCACTTCATCTACCTTCCCTTCATCTATGGCCCCGCCGTCGTCCCCGATGGCATCCAGGCCTATTGGCTCCAGCACATCAATGACTTCGCCGTCACCGGCAAGACCCTTGCGGAGCTCTTCCCCCAGGGCGGCTTCGCCCTCCACGGCAGTGCCAAGGTCTTCGGCCTCCCGGGCGCAGCGCTTGCCATGTACTACTGCGCAAAGCCGGAGCGCCGCAAGAAGGTCGCAGCGCTCCTCATCCCCGCCACCATCACGGCGGTGCTCACGGGCATCACGGAGCCTCTGGAGTTCACCTTCCTCTTCGTGGCCCCCTTCCTCTATCTCGTCCATGCGCTCCTGGCGGCGACGCTCTCGGCGACCCTCTACTTCTTCGGCCTCGCCGGCAACTTTGGCGGCGGTCTCATCGACTGCTTCGTGCAGAACTGGATTCCGCTCTTTGCCTACCACTATGTGACCTACATCATCCAGATCGCCGTCGGCCTCTGCTTCACGGCCATCTACTTCTTCGTGTTCCGCTATCTCATCCTGCGCAACGACTACAAGACCCCGGGCCGCACAGATGACGATGGAGAGGATCGCCTCTTCACCAAGGCCGACTACAAGGCCCAGCAGGAGCTCTCTAAAAAGGGTGTCGCCGGCAACCCGGATGCCCTGAAGGCCCAGGTCTTCCTCGATAACCTGGGCGGCCCGGAAAATATCAAGGAAGTCACCAACTGCGCCACCCGCCTCCGGGTCACCGTCGCAGATCCCGACAAGGTGGCCGCCGTCTCCAAGTTCACCAATGCCGGCGCCTTTGGCCTCGTGAAGAACGGCCACGCCATCCAGGTCATCGTCGGCCTCTCCGTGCCGAATGTCCGCGGCCACTTCGATGCCCTCCTGAAGGGCGGCGCACCGCTTACGAGCCCCGCTCCCTCCGCCTCCGGCGAAAAGCCTGCGGATCCCACGAAGGCCATGACTCTCAAGGCCTTTGCCACAGGGATGCTCATCGACATGACGGAGGTCCCCGACGACGTCTTCTCCCAGAAGATGATGGGCGACGGCGTGGCTATCGAACCGGAGTCGGAAACCGTCGTGGCCCCCGCCGACGCTGAGGTCACCATGATCATGGAGGACAGCCTCCACGCCATCGGCCTGCGCCTCGAAAACGGCGTAGAGCTCCTCATCCACATCGGCCTCGATACCGTGAAGATGGAGGGCAAGGGCTTCACCCTCCACACGAAGATGGGCGCGAACGTCAAGGCAGGCGATCGGCTCATCAGCTTCAATCGGGAAGCCATCCGTGCGGCGGGCTATAAGGACACCATCATCATGGCTGTCACCAACTCCGCCGAGTACCCCCAGATGAAAAAGGAGCCGGACGGCCCAGTCACCGCAAACGACTCCACCATCATCACCTTCTAAACGAAATCCATCGGGCAGCAGCGGGAAATCCTCCTGCTGCTGTCCATTCTTTTTAGGAACGAAAGGAAATTTCTATATGAATGCTAAGCTGCACTGGTGGCAGAAAACCCTTGTCTATCAGATCTACCCCCGGAGCTTCCAGGACACCACCGGCACCGGCATGGGGGATCTCAAGGGCATCACGCGCCATCTGGACTACCTGAAGACCCTGGGCGTGGGTGCCATCTGGCTCACCCCCATCTACCCCTCCCCCATGGTGGACAACGGCTACGACATCGCCGACTACTGCGGCATCGACCCCTCCTACGGCACCATGGAGGACATGGAGGAGCTCATCGCCGAGGCCGATAAGCGGGGCATCAAGATTGTCATGGACCTCGTCTACAACCATAGCTCCGACCGGCACCCCTGGTTCCTGGCCTCGAAGAAGTCAAAGACAAATGACAAGGCCGACTGGTACATCTGGCGGGACGCAAAGCCCGATGGCTCTGCGCCCACCAACTGGCGGGGCATCTTCGGCGGCTCCGCCTGGACCTGGTGCGAGGAGAGGGGCCAGTACTACCTCCACACCTTCGCCGAGGCCCAGCCGGATCTCAACTGGGAGAATCCCAAGGTGCGCCGCGCCCTCTACGACGCGGCGAACTTCTGGCTCGATAAGGGCGTGGGAGGCTTTCGCATCGACGCCATCGTCTACATCAAGAAGCCGGCCAGGTTCGAGGATGCTCCGGCGGATGCGGCCGACGGCATGGCCTCCATCCATGACGTGATTGCCAGCACCCCGGGCATATTGGACTTTCTCCACGAGTTCCGCCGGGAGGTCTTCGACGGCCACGACATCTTCACCGTGGGCGAGGCCAATGGCGTTCCCCCGAAGGATCTGCCCAAATGGGTAGGGGAAGATGGCGTCTTCTCCATGCTCTTCGAGTTCACCCATACGAATGTCGAATTCCCGAATGGCGAGGTCTGGTGCCGCCCCTCCCCCTGGAAGCTCACGAAGCTCAAGGGAGCGTTGACTGCCAGCCAGAAGGCCACGGCGCAGAGCGGCTGGTACCCGGTCTTCTTTGAGAACCACGACCAGAACCGCTCCATAAACCGCTACTATCCCGAGGGCACGGACACGGTGCTCGCTGCCAAGGCCCTCGCCACCGTCCTCCTGACCCTTCGGGGCACCCCCTTCCTCTACGAGGGGGAGGAGCTGGGCTTTACGAATACCGCCTTCCCCTCCATCGAGGACTACGACGACATCTCCTCCCACGGCCAGTACCAGCTGGCCCTTGAGGAGGGACACAGCCCCGAGGAGGCCCTCCGCTACGTGCAGAAACGCAGCCGGGACAATGCCCGCACCCCCATGCAGTGGACAAAGGGCAAGAATGCGGGCTTTACGACGGGCACCCCCTGGCTGCCCGTCCATGGGGACTACGCGGACTGCTGCGTGGAGACGGAGGCGGCGGATGGATCCTCCGTCCTCTCCTACTACCGGGCCCTCGTGCGTATCCGCGAGGAGGGCGAGCTCGCAGATGTCCTTCAGGGGGGCGACTACGAGGAGCTTCCGGCCCTCGAGGCCAGCGAAGCCCTCTACACCTTCACCCGGAGCTTGGGGGGTAAAAAGACATTGACCCTCGTGAACTTCACGAATGAGGAGGCCCCCTTTGACGAGACGATTCTTTCGGGGGCGAAGAAAATCTTTGGCAACTACGAGGGCCGGGAGGCGGGTATCCTGCGCCCGGCGGAGGCGGCACTCTACGTCTGGGAGGAATAAGGATGAAATTTGCAGCAAGCGACTTCGACGGCACCCTGTACCGGGAGAACACCATCACGCGGGAGGACGCAGAGGCCATCCGCGCCTGGCGGAAAGCCGGCCATAAATTCGGCGTCGTCTCCGGCCGGGACTACGGCATCCTCGTGCCCATGCTCATCCACTACGGTGTGACCTACGACTACCTGGCCACCAACAACGGCGCCCTCATCACCGATGCGGACGGCACTCCTCTCTTCGAGAGCGAGATTGCCCCAGAGACCCTCGCCGCCATCGCAAAGCTCCCGCGGGTCCAGGACTCCTTCCACTACGCCCTGGCGGCGGCAGGCGTCACCTACCTCTGCCACGAGGGAGAGGGCTCCTGGGAGCGCCCCGAGGCCACCGAGTGGGGCGCCCCCATCCAGACGGTGGAGGAAAAGGATTTGGCGCATCTTCCAAAGAAGGTCCATCAGTTCGCTCTTGGATACACCACTCCCGAGGCGTCGGTTGCGGCGGCGGACGAGATCAACGCCCACTTCGGCAATGAGGTCCATGCCTTCCCGAATCGCTGCGCCCTCGACATCGTCCCCCGGGGCATCCACAAGGAGCAGGCCATCCACGATGCGCTGAAGTGCATGAAGTGGGAGGGGGCAGAGATCTACGCCATCGGCGACGAGGTGAACGACCTCCCCATGATCGAGGCCTATCATGGCTTTACCGTGGACACGGCAAGAGACGCCATAAAGGCAAAGGC
>CAMCBT010000009.1 GCA_945873115.1 uncultured Mitsuokella sp. | reverse complement strand
GTACAAGGGCCATTGGTGCATTTCCTGACGGCAACAGTGCGCTGATGCTCGTCTGTGCCAGACTTCGTGGCCTGACCCCCGAAGATTAGACTCTTTAAACGAAAGGAAACTCTTTAAATCTTAAAATTGTTTGGTTTTACATACCTTTCCGGATCCTTATGGGGTGCAACTGTAGCGACTAGATAACGGCTAATCTCCTTGAGAAGATGTTCTAGGCGACTCGGTGCTCATTGTAGTATGCCTCTGGTGTACGGTAGCCATTAGCCGAATGGATTCGCTGGCGATTGTAAAAAATCCAGATATACTCGAAAATTGCAGACTTTGCCTCAGAATGCGTCCTGAATTGCTGACCATCTAACCATTCCTGCTTGATGCTGCCCCAGAAACTCTCCATTGGAGCGTTGTCCCAGCAATTCCCTTTGCGGCTCATGCTGCTAACAAAGCCGTTTGCTCTGGCCATCTGTTGGTACTGCAGTGAGCAGTACTGACTGCCGCGGTCGGAATGTAATATGCATCCTTCAACGTTGCCACTGTTGTTGACGGCATCCTGTAGCGCATCAACAACCAGTTGCTTCGTCATACGTACTCCCATGGCTATGCCTACTACCTTGCGACCGAACAAGTCAATGACGCCAGCCAGATACAGCCAACCTTCGTCAGTTGGTATGTATGTAATGTCGCTGACCATTTTCTCACCTGGATGCGATGCCTCAAATTGACGATTCAAAACATTCTTGGCTACGGGTAGTTTATGGCCGGAATAGGTCGTCGTCTTGTATTTACGACGATACTTGGTATGCAGGCCGTTTTCGCGCATGATACGCTCTACACGTTTGTGGTTCACGGGTTTGCCCGTGTCTTTGCTTATCTGTGCTGCCATGCGCTTGGGATCATAAGATTCGTGTGTTATCTTATGCAATTCGCGCATCTTGCTCAGTAGTTCGTCATTGGCAATGTCGCGTTGACTGGGCCGTCGCCGATGCCAAGCGTAATAACCGCTCTTGGACACATTGGCCTATTTTGCCATCTTCGCAATCGGATATTTGCCGCGGTTAGCCTCTATGTACAAATATCTGATTACTTTAGGTTCTTGGCGAAGAAGACACTCGCTTTTTTTAAGAATTCATTCTCCTGCTCAAGTTCTTTGATGCGTTGACGAAACTGACGTTTCTCTTCGTCTTCTTTATGGAGTTTCCCGCTGCCGACAAAAGGCTGCTCTGGATGCTTCATGTACCGCTGCTTCCAGGTATAAAGCGAATTTACATTTATATCCAGTCACGAGCTACTTGACTGGCAGGAATGCCACTCATTACACGCTTGACTGCTTCTTCCTTAAATTCATTGCTATAGGTCTTTTGTTTCGTGGACACTATCTCATCACCTCATGGTCTTATTTTACCATTCGTTTATAGTGTTCATCAAACGGGATATAAGCCATAATTCGGATTTTATTGCTGTTGGTAGTAATAAGTATGGGTTGCAATCCTCCAAGGCACCTACTAAAATGTTACTTACAGATTGGAAAAGGCATTATGCTCGGAGAAATAATGACCATTTTCAGATTGCGAATGGCATCAGACGGTGCAGGGGGTTCAACATTGGTTGCTTTTTACGGGTGTCCGCTCCAATGTCGGTATTGCGCCAACTGGATTTGCCACGACGAGGATACCGAAAGAAAATACTATTCCCTGGAAAATCTCGTTAGCATTTTGAGTCAGGATGATATCTATTTCAAAACGACAGGTGGCGGAATAGTCTTTGGCGGTGGTGAACCTCTGCTCTCTGCTGAATTTATCCACGAAGTCTGTAAATTGGCTGATCCGCTATGGAAGAGAAGGATAGAGACGTCCTTGTATGCAGATTGGGAGAGGATAAATTTATTAGTTGGCGATGTTGATGAGTGGTTTGTTGACATTAAGGACTTGCAGCCGAAAATTTATACGCAATACGCAGGTAAGGATGATGATATTGTCCTACCCAATCTAAAAAATGCATCAGGAAGATATGAATTTGAGTAAAGTACTGATGGAAGACAGAAAAACTGGGCAGGAAGGTATTTTCGATGGACAAGATAAACACGATTGCAATTCCTCCTGTGTCTTGCTATTTGTGTTACATGACCCTGGTCACTGACCGTGGTCATTGTACTACGCCCTTTGGCGGGAGTTGTCAAGAGACAGAACATACGGAAGGGCTGGGGGGATGTAGGTTTACAATAGATGTGAGACTGGAGGGATATACAAAAGCGACCGAATCCCATAGAATATTGCTTGTAAAAGACTTCTACAGAAGGAGATCCAATCGCCATGTCTATCATACCACATCAGGAGCGTTATTTGCCACATGAAATTGGGACGCGTATTCACTCCGTCGCCCTCTATCGCTCGACCAAGGATATCGAGTTCGTCTGTCGCCGCTATAAGATTTCCAAAGCCTCTCTCATGCGCTGGAACAAGCATTATGATGGTACGCCAGAATCTCTCGCTGACCGGTCGCATCGCCCCCATACCGTACATCCCGGAGCACATACCAACGAAGAAATCATGTGGGTATTGAACATTGTCCGTCGAAACCCTGACATAACCCCCTGCGAACTCTATGGAAAGCTCAGGCGTAAACACGGATATACGCGCCACCCCCTCTCTTTATACCGGCTCTTCGTGCGTCTTGGATTGCGCAAAAAGCCCGTATCTACGAAGAAGAAGCGTATTCATCAGCCTTACGATACGCCAACGTCCATCGGCACGAAGTGGCAGATGGATGTAAAGTACGTTCCGAAGGCCTGCTATGCAGGTAGAGATGGAAAGTCATTCTACCAGTACACAGTCATAGAAGAGCCTCCAGAAAACGATTCCTCTATGCCTATGAAGAGCAGAGCAGCTATTCTACCTGCGATTTCATTCGCCGCGCAATCGCATTCTTCCGATATCTGCCGAAAATAATCCAGACAGATAACGGCGCGGAGTTCACCCACATCACTAAGACGGATCGTATCCATCCTATGGATGCCCTTTGCAGAAAGCTAGGCATCGAGCACAAGTTGATTCGTCCGAGAACGCCACGTCACAATGGCAAGGTGGAACGCAGCCACAGGAATGATCAAGAGCGTTTTTACAATCATCTGCGTTTCTACTCATTGGATGATCTGAACCTGCAGATGCGCCGTTATCTGACACGCTCGAACGACATTCCCTCGAAGGTCCTTGGATGGGGTTCCCCAAAAGAGCGGCAAAAGGCATTATCCCTTGTATTTCATCCGAAAAAAGCTCCAAAAATCCAAGGCGATATTATGGATTACATCTATGGAAACGCCTAATAATTGATAGATTTTATCAGTCTTACGTCATTAACAAACCTACAATTGACAAACAACCGAAAAAGGTTTTCCCTTGCTCTAAATCTGTACATTGTTTATAATGGGTAGGATTGTACATTCTACCCAATTTTTTGTAGTCCTTTCGGGAGGATATAAATGGAAGAGCTCATGACATTGCCCTTTGTGCCCCTTCGCGGCATGATGGTGTTTCCCTATATGATCATGCATATCGATGTGGGTCGACAGCGCTCGAAGGAGGCGCTGGAGCAGGCCATGGTGAAGGACCGGGAGCTGGTGGTGGCGGCCCAGAAGGATCCGGAGCAGGATGACCCGGCACCCGGGGATCTCTATGAAGTGGGCACCCTTGTGGAAATCAAGCAGATTTTGAAGCTGCCGGATGGCACGGAGCGGGTCCTCATCGAGGGACTGAAACGGGTGAGCATCGAGTCCATCCACGCCACGGAGGCCTACGACGAGGTGGAGGCTGTCGTCCATACGGATGAAATCGACACCTCCATGGGCATGGAGGCCCTCATGCGGGCCGTTGTCCACGAGTTCGAGCAGTGGGTGCGGGCCTCCCGGAAGATACCGCCGGAGACGCTTGTCTCCGTGACGCTCCTCGACGATGCGGGGCGGCTGGCGGATCTCATCGCCGGCCACCTGAACCTGAAGCTGGAGGTGCGTCAGGAGATTCTCTCCTGCATCAACGTGCGCTCGCGCCTCGAAAAGCTCTACGAGGTCTTGGCCCGGGAACTGGAGATGCTCCAGGTGGAGAAGAAAATCGGCGAGCGGGTTCGCAAGCAGATGGAGAAGGTCCAGAAGGACTTCTACCTACGGGAGCAGATCAAGGCCATCCGCAAGGAGCTGGGGGAGGACAAGGGGGAGGAAATCGAGCGCTACCGGGAAAAGCTCAAGGAGGGGAACTACCCGGAGGAGGTGCAAAAGGCCATCGAGCGGGAGATTCATCGTCTGGAGTCCATGAGCAACATGAGCACCGAGGTGGGGGTCATCCGCAACTATCTCGACTGCCTGCTGGAGCTGCCTTGGAACACCATGACGGAGGATACCATCGATATAGCCAAGGCCAAGAAGGTGCTGGACCACGACCACTACGGCCTGACGAAGGTAAAGGACCGCATCCTCGACTACCTGGCTGTCCACCAGCTGGCCACGGACAGGAGCGCGCCCATCCTCTGCCTCGTGGGGCCCCCCGGTGTGGGAAAGACCTCGCTGGCTACTTCCGTAGCCAGGGCCATGGGCCGCAAGTTCGTCCGGGCCTCCCTTGGCGGTATCCGGGATGAGGCGGAGATCCGGGGCCATCGCCGCACCTACGTGGGGGCAATGCCCGGCCGCATCATCGATGGCCTGCGCTCCGTGGGAGTGAAGAATCCGGTCTTCCTACTGGACGAGGTGGATAAGCTCGCCACCGAGTACGCCGGAGACCCCTCGGCGGCACTCCTCGAGGTGCTGGATCCGGCCCAGAACTCCACCTTCAAGGATCACTTCGTAGATCTCCCCTTTGACCTCTCCAAGGTCTTCTGGATTGTGACGGCGAACAATCTCGGGAGTATCCCCCGGCCCCTTCGGGACCGGATGGAAATCATTACCCTTGCCAGCTACACCTCTTTTGAGAAGCTCCAGATTGCAAAGGAATATCTTGTGCCACGTCAGCGCACGAAGAACGGCCTGAAGGCGAAGGATATCAGCCTGGGTGCCGGCGTCATCGAGAAGGCCATCCAGGAGTACACCCGGGAGGCCGGCGTGCGGGAGCTGGAGCGTACAATCGGCCGCATCTGCCGTAAGGCGGCCCGAAAAATCGTGGAGGGGGAGACGACTCCCATCAAGGTGACGAAGAAGAACCTGACGGATTTTCTCGACCGGCCGAAGTTCCTGGAGACGAAGGCGGAGAAGAAGCCTCAGGCGGGCGTAGTGACGGGCATGGCCTGGACGGAGGTGGGGGGCGATATCCTGCCCACGGAGGTCACGGTGCTGAAGGGCAAGGGAAAGCTCATCCTCACGGGCCAGCTGGGCGATGTGATGCAGGAGTCGGCCCAGGCCGGCCTCTCCTATATCCGCAGCCGGGCCGAGAAGCTTGGCCTTGATCCCGACTTCTACGAAAAGGACGACATCCATATCCATCTGCCGGAAGGAGCCGTGCCGAAGGATGGCCCCTCGGCGGGCATCACCATGGCCACGGCCATGATATCGGCCCTAACAGGCCGAAAGGTCCGTAGCGACGTGGCCATGACGGGAGAGATAACGCTCCGGGGCAATGTGCTCCCCATCGGCGGCCTGAAGGAAAAGGTCCTGGCCGCTTTCCGGGAGGGGATGAAGACCATCATCCTGCCGAAGGAGAATGAGCGGGATATCGAGGATATCCCCGAGGAGGTTCGGGAAAAGCTCGAATTCGTCCCCGTCGCCCACATGGACGAGGTGCTGAAGACGGTGCTTTTGCCGGGAGGGAAGAAGTGATGGAAAAGGAACGGGTCGTCATCACCCAGGGCCGCTATGTGGCCTCCGCCGTGCGAAAGGATCAGTATCCGGAAAAGGAGCTGACGGAAATCGTCTTCATCGGTCGGTCGAATGTGGGCAAATCCTCCCTCATCAACAGCCTGACCCGGGTAAAGAACCTGGCCCGAGTCTCCAGCCAGCCCGGCAAGACCCAAACCATCAATTTCTATGAGCTGGGTCTGAAGGCAGACGGCGGCGAGCGGCAGGAGTTCTATCTCGTAGATCTCCCCGGCTACGGCTACGCGAGGACCGGCAAGGCGAATCGGAAGCTCTGGGCGAAGTTCATCGAGGAGTATCTCCTCCATTCGCCACGCCTCTCCTTCGTCTGTCAGCTCATCGACATCCGCCACGAGCCCATGGCCTCAGATGTGGAGATGTTCCAGTGGCTGCTGGAAAATGGCCTTCCCGTGCTTCTCATCGCCACGAAATCGGACAAGGTGGGGAAGAACCAGCAGCAGAAGCAGATAGCCGCTATCAAGCGGGCCGTGGGTGTGCCGGAGGTGTCTGTGCTCCCCTATTCCTCCCTGAAAAATGAAGGTCGTTCATTTTTACTTGACGTAATAGCCGACGCTTTGGTAGAATAGAAAGAAAAGTGAATCCCTTTCAACTTTGAGAGGCATTCACAGCTATGTATTGTATCGAAGCGCGGCGAGGCACTGCCCTGCCGCCTATAAGGGAGGAAGCAGCATGCAGGCCTTGACATCCTTTGATAAAGTCTTGCTCAATCTTTTGCAGGGGAATCTTCCCGTTTGCAGCCGACCCTTTCAGAAGCTGGCCGAGGAGCTGGGGACGGAGGAGAGTGTTGTGCTGGAGAGGCTGAAGGAGCTCAAAAAGGAGGGATATCTCCGCAGGATCGGCACCTTCTTCAACTCTAGTCGTCTGGGCTATGAGGGCACCCTCGTGGCACTCAAGGTTCGAGAGGACAGGGTAGAGCCGGTGGCAAAGGCCATCAACACCCTCGCTGGCGCCACCCACAACTACGAGCGGGAGGGGGGCTACAACCTCTGGTTCACGCTCCTGACCCCGAGCCCCGAGGTAGAAAAGGGTATTCTCGCCCGCATCCGCGCTCTTGACGGCGTGGAGTCCATGCTGAACCTCCGGGCGAACCGCAAGTACAAGATAAACGTGCAGTTCAAGCTGGCATGAGGGCACCCATCATGGAGAAGCGTCAGGAAATCGACGAGCTGGACAGGAGGGTCGTCCGGGCCCTGCAGGGAGACTTTCCCCTGGTGGCGGAGCCCTACAAGGCCCTCGCAGAGGAATGTGGCCTCTCCGAGGAGGAGTTTCTCGCCCGGGTTGAGGCCCTGTGGGCAGAAAAGAAGATTCGGAAGATGGGGGCGGTGCTTCGCCACCGGGAGGTGGGCTTCAAGGCCAACGTCCTCGTGGCCTGGGAGGTGCCGGCCGAAAGGCTGGACGGAGTGGCCCACCAGATGGCGGAAAGCCCCCATGTATCCCATTGCTACGACCGCAATACGGCCCCCAACTGGCCCTACAATCTCTACACCATGGTCCACGGCACCAGCCGGGAGGAGTGCGAGGAGATTGTGGGAACCCTCGCAAAGGAGACGGGCGTGAAAAACCGCACCATGCTCTACACGAAAAAGGAATGGAAAAAGACGAGCATGCGCTACTTTACAGAAGCGTGAGCCCGCTTATTATGAAAGAAGCGAAGCTGCAAATCCTGCGCTTCGCTTTTTCTTTACAGCTTTACATTTATCCTGTCTAGTGATATTCTTGAGAAAAACTATTTGTGAGGTGCAATATGGTCAATTCCAAAATGTATGAGCTCGGTACCCATAAATCCACCATCCGCACGATATTCGAATTCGGTCGGAAGCGGGCCGCGGAGATGGGGGAGGACAGCGTCTTCGACTTCAGCCTCGGCAATCCCAATGTGCCGACGCCAGACTTTATCCGGGACACGGCCATCGACATCCTGAAGAACGGCGTGCCCTCCGAGGTTCACGGCTATACGGTGGCCCCGGGCAAGCCCGAGGCCCGGGAGGCGGTGGCAAG
The DNA here is from genome assembly GCA_945873115.1 of uncultured Mitsuokella sp. Classification (GTDB taxonomy): domain Bacteria; phylum Bacillota; class Negativicutes; order Selenomonadales; family Selenomonadaceae; genus AWVT01. Next base: position 43,323 of record CAMCBT010000009.1, on the reverse strand, counting down.
GAGCATCAACAAGCGCTTCGGTATCAACTATTCCGGAAAGAACATCTTCTTCACGGCGGGTGCCGCCGCCGCCATCACCATCTCCTTCAAGGCCCTCTGCGAAGAAGGGGATGAGTTCATCACCTTTGCCCCCTTCTTCCCGGAGTACCGCTGCTTCGTGGAGTCCGTGGGTGGAAAGCTCGTGGTGGTGCCGGCAAGGCCCGTGGACTGGCAGATTGACTTCGAGGCCTTCGAGAGCCTCCTCACGCCCCATACAAAGGCCGTTATCGTGAACTCGCCGAACAACCCCAGCGGTGCCATCTACTCCGAGGAGACCATCACCCGCCTGGCAAAAATCCTCTCGGCGAAGGAGAAGGAGTATGGCCATCCCATCTTCATCATCTCCGACGAGCCCTATCGGGAGCTGGACTATAATGGCTTCACCGTGCCCTATATCCCGAAATACTACCACAATACCCTCGTCTGCTACTCCTACAGCAAGTCCTTTTCGCTGGCCGGAGAGCGCATCGGCTACATCGTGGTGCCGGACGAGGTGGCGGACTTCGGCGAGGTCTTCGGTGCCATCGCAGGGGCAGCAAGGGTGCTGACCCATGTCAACGCACCCTCCCTCTGGCAGCTCGTCATCTCCCGGACGGCGGAGCGCCCCTCGGATATCTCCACCTACGTAAAGAACGGCAAGCTCCTCTACGACGGCCTGAAGGCCGCCGGCTTCACCTGCGTCCAGCCCCAGGGGGCCTTCTACCTCTTCCCGAAGGCCCTGGAGGAGGATGACTACGCCTTCTGCGAGCGGGCGAAGAAATACGGCCTCCTCCTGGTTCCCGGCACCGACTTCGGCTGCCCCGGCTACTTCCGGGCCGCCTACTGCATCAAGACAGAGACCATCGAAAGATCCCTCCCCCTCTTCCAGCAGCTGGCAGAGGAATATCGCTGAGCAAAATCAAAAGGATATATGCAGATTATTTTATGGAAAATTGACTGTCTTGTATCTTATGCAGGAGCGAAACCGATGATTTACACATTTGACGAAATCCAATAGCGTATTCATCCAATTCTCGAAGAATACGCTGTCCGAGCTGCGTCTCTTTTTGACTCTTATGCAATAAACGAACATAGGACAGGACATTGCAGTGTGCCGGCAATTTCCATATTACGGGGCAGAGGATGCCCCTTTTTTCTTTGGGAAAATGTGGATTATAGCCGCAAGCTATGGTAGAATGGGACAGATAGAATGAAGACGAAATAGATATGAGGTGTGCAAGAATGGAGTTTCGGCAGCTCGAATACTTCTGTACCATCAGCGAGCTAGAAAATTTCACCAGGACGGCCCAGGTGCTCCACGTGTCCCAGCCCTCCGTCACGAAGGCCATCAAGGCATTGGAGGCGGAGCTTTCCCTCACGCTCATCGACCGCAGCCAGAAGCATGTGACGCTGACGGAGGAGGGGAGGGCCTTTCTCATCCATGCCCAGCGCATCATGAAGGAGCTGGAGGAGACGCGGCAGGATATGCTCCGCTTCCGCCGGGAGAGTCGGGGAACGATACATTTCGGCATTCCTCCCATGGTGGAGGCCTATCTCTTCCCCGACCTTTTCGTGCGCTTTCGCGCCGCCTTCCCGGATATCAGCCTGGATGTGCAGGAGTACGCCGACTCCCAGGAGGTGCTGGAGCGGGCGGAGCTCGGCGAGCTGGACTTTGGCATCGTGCTGACGGAGCCCCTGCCTCCGAGCGACCATTCCCTTCTCATCATGAAGGATCGCATGAGCCTTTGCCTGGCGAAGAACCACCGCTATGCGGATAGGGAATCCCTTTCCTTCGAGGACCTGGCGGAGGAAAAGTTCATCCTCCAGCACGCGAGGACGTATCAGTATCGGGAGGTCTTCGCGCGGGCTAGGAGGGCCGGCTTCACGCCGGAGGTGGTGCTCTCCACCTCCCAGCTCAAGACCATCAAGCAGCTGGTGGCAGACGGCATGGGCATATCCCTTCTTCCGGATTTCGTCACCCGGTCGGAGAAGAATTTTCTCCGGAAGGAGCTGGTGCCGTGCGCCGAGCTTTCCATCCAGCTTTCCTGGGGCTCCCATAAGATTTTGTCGTCCATCGACCGGCAGTTCGTGGAGTTCATGCGGTCGGTGGCAAATACATCGGCCTTCAATGGGCAAGGGGTGTAAATCGTGCAGCTAAAACGCTTGGAGGCCTATGGCTTCAAGTCCTTTGCCGAAAAGATTTGCGTCGAGTTCGACCGGGGCATCACGGCCATCGTGGGGCCCAATGGCAGCGGGAAGAGCAATATCACCGATGCCATCCGCTGGGTGCTGGGGGAGCAGAACGTGCGCAATCTCCGGGCGGCGAAGGCGGAGGACATCATCTTCACAGGCTCTGCCACCAGAAAGCCCCTGGGGGTGGCGGAGGTCTCCCTTTTCTTCGACAATGACGGGACGCTCCCCGTGGACTTCCGGGAGGTGGTCGTCACCCGCCGCCTCTATCGGAGCGGGGAGAGCGAGTTCTACATCAACCGCTCCCGCTGTCGGCTGAAAGATATCTACGACCTCTTTGCGGATACGGGAATCGGTCACGAGGGCATGAGCATCATCGGCCAGAACCGCATCGACGATATCCTCAATAGCCGCCCGGAGGAGCGCCGTGCCTTCTTCGAGGAGACGGCGGGCATCACGAAGTACAAGGCCCGCAAGAAGGAGACTCTTCGGAAGCTTGCCGACACGGATGCGAACCTCGTCCGGGTGGAGGACATCATCCACGAGATTGGCAACCAGCTCATGCCGCTGACGGAGCAGGCGGAAAAGACCCGGGCCTACAATGCTCTGGACGGGGAGTACCGGGAGTTGGGGCTCTCTGTCCTAGCCCATGACTACCGGGAGACCCAGCAAAAGCAGCAGGCCAACGAAGGTCGCCGAAAGGAAACGGGAGACAGGCTGGTGGCCGCTGAGGCGGGCCTCTCGGCCCTGGAGGCAAAGCGGGAGACGCTTGGAAAGGCTATCCTGGATGTGGAGGCGGAGATGACCCGAAGGGCCCAGGAAAATGAGGCCATCCGCCTGCGCCTCGAGGAGGTCAACCAGGAGCGCACCCGCCTCACGGAGCGAAAGCTCCAGAGCGGCGATACGAAGGAACGCCTCGCGCGTCATCGGGAGGAGCTCACGAGGGCTCTCACGGAAAACGCCGAGGAAATCGAAAAGACCGCCCAGCTCTTGGAGCAGCGGAAGAAAAAGCTCGCGGCTATGGAAAAGGCCCTCGAGGAGGAGCGGCAGAAGGCGAAGGACTTCGCCACCCATATCGAGGTGCAGAAGGCCACCCTAAAGACGGCCCAGGAAGAGACGGCAGCCGCCCAGGGTGCCCTGTCCACCCGGGAACGGGAGCTCGCCGTGGCCCAGAGGGATGTGGAACAGAGCGAGACCGGCAAGGCCTCCCATGAGGAGACCCGCCGGGCCCTTGGGGAAAAGCTGGCTGCATTGGAGGACCAAAGCAACGCCCTCCAGGAGGAGCAGCGGTCGCTTCAGAGCCGCCAGAGTTCCCTCGAGAAGGCACACCAGGAGGCGGAGGAAAAGAGGAGGGCCTTTGAGACAGAGGCGGCAAAGCGGGTGGAGCACCTTCGGAATCTGGAGAAGGAGGAGAGTGCTGCCGCCAGCAAGCTCCAGTTCCTGACCCGGCTGCAGGAGTCCTACGAGGGCTTCGGCCGGGCAGCAAAGGGGGTGCTCAAGGCCAAGGAACCCTGGAGGAGCGGCCTCCTGGGGGCGGTGGCGGAGCTTATCCATGTGAAAAAGGAGTACGTGACCGCTATCGAGGTGGCACTGGGGGCCAACATGCAGAACCTGGTCACGAAGGATACGGACACGGCAAAGGAGGCCATTGCCTTCCTGAAGCGGGAAAAGCTGGGCCGGGTCACCTTCCTGCCCCTCTCCACCCTCGTGGTGCGCCAGCCCCAGAAGCTTTCCTATGGCAGGGCCGATGGGGTCATCGGCTGGGCCAGCGAGCTGGTGGAGGCAAGGGAGGGCACGGAGAAGGCCATCGCCTTTCTCCTGGCCCGCACTCTCGTGGTGGACACGCTGGATAATGGCCTCGCCCTGGCAAAGAGGGAGGGCTATCGCCTGCGCATCGTGACGCTCACGGGCGAGCTCCTGAATCCCGGTGGCTCCCTATCCGGCGGCAGCCGCCAGCGGCGGGAATCGAGCTTTCTTGGACGCAGCGAGGAGCGGGATTCCTGTGCAAAGCAGCTGGAGGAAATCCGCACGGATAAGGCCAAGCTTCAGGAGAGGGTGAAACGAGCCTCCGAGGAGCGGCAGCGGCAGGCTCAGGAGCTCCAGGAGCTCCGCCAGTCCCTCCAGCAGGTGGAGCTCCGGCAGGCGGAGAATCGGGCAAGTCTCGACCAGCTCGAAAAAAATCTCACGGAGCAGAAAAATACCATCGCCATGGCAGAGCGCATCCGGGAAAACCTCGCCAAGACCTATGCGGAAAAGAAGAACGCCCAGACGCTGGCCCAAAGGGCAAGGCGGGAGGCGGAGAGCGCACTTGCTGGGGCTCTCAAGAAAGAGGAGGAGCAGCGCTTCATCCTGGAGGATTTAGAGCAGGATGCAGAAGAGCTTCATGACCTCCTGCAGACCCAGGAGGTGGACTTTGCCGTTGTCCAGCAGGAGGCCCGCCACGCCGGCGACCAGATGAAGCTTTTCCAGCGGGAGAGGGCGCGAAATGAGGAGGCCCTGGAGGCCAATGCCCAGGAGGGGGAGGAGCTCGTCTCCTTCCTGGCAGAGAGCGAGAGGCTTCTCGCGGAGGCGGCTCAAAACGCGGAAAAGATTGACGGGGAGCTCAGTGCTGGAAAGTCGGCCCATGATGCCCTCTACAAAAAGCGCATGGACCATCTCGCAGCGAGGGATGCCCTTGAGGGCGAGGCGAAGAAGGCCCGGGAGCAGCAGGGGAGGTTCCAGGAGGAGCTTCATCAGGTGGACATCGTCGCCACCCGCCTGGAGCTTGCCCTGGAGGAGCAGCAGGAAACCATGCTGCAGGAATACGGCCTCACGCCGGAGCGGGCCATGGAGCACGCGACGGAGGAGGACGTGGACAGCCTCCGTCGCAGGAGGCGGAGCCTGAAGGAGAAAATCGAAGCCCTGGGCCCCGTGAACCCCAATGCGGTGAAGGAGTACGAGGAGCTCAAGGAGCGCCACACATTCCTGACCGCCCAGTCGGAGGATCTCATAAAGGCGAAGGAAGACCTCGGGAAAATTCTCCAGGAAATGGACACGGCCATGACGGAGCAGTTTACCGCTGCCTTTGCCGATATCCAGAAATACTTCGCTGATATCTTCGTGCGGCTTTTTGGCGGCGGCAAGGCGGAGCTTCGCCTGCTGGATGATAACGACGTGCTCAATACCGGCGTGGACATCCTCGTGACGCTTCCCCAGAAGAAGCGGCAGAATCTGGCGGCTCTCTCCGGTGGGGAGCGGACGCTCACCGTCATTGCGCTCTTATTCTCCTTCCTGCGGTATCGTCCCTCGCCCTTTTCCGTGCTGGATGAGATTGACGCGCCCCTCGATGAGGCGAATGTGGCCCGCTTCGGCAAGTTCCTGCAGGAGTTTTCGGAGGAGACCCAGTTTATCGTGGTGACTCACCGAAAGGGCACCATGGAGGTGGTGGACACCATGTATGGCGTCACCATCGAGGATGCGGGCGTATCGCGGCTGCTGTCGGTGAAGCTGGAGGATTATATGGAGGCCGAAGAGGGCTGAAAAGGAGTACATATGGGATTTTTTGACAGACTGAAGAAGGGGCTCGGAAAGACCCGGGAAAACCTGACGAACAAGATAGAAAAGCTCATCATCGGCTACGCCGATATCGACGACGACCTGCTGGAGGAGCTGGAGGAGGCCCTCATCATGGCGGATGTGGGCATCGACACCACGGAAAAGCTCATGGCGGCCGTCCGCCAGGGCATCAAGAAAAAGGAAATCAATGCGCCGGAGGACCTGAAGCCCTTCCTGCAGAAGGAAATCGCCGCCATCCTGACGGAGGGGAGGGCGGGCATGAAGGTAGCCGCCGAGGGCCCCACGGTGCTCATCGTCATCGGCGTCAACGGCGCCGGCAAGACCACCACCATCGGCAAGCTTGCCTCCTACTACAAGGGGGAGGGAAAGAGCGTGCTCCTCGCTGCCGCCGACACCTTCCGGGCGGCCGCCATCGACCAGCTGGAGGTCTGGGGGGAGCGGAGCAATATCCCCGTCATCAAGCATGAGGAGGGCTCGGACCCTGCCGCCGTGGCCTTCGATGCCGTGAAGGCTGCCAAGTCACGGGGCATCGATGTGCTCATCATCGATACGGCGGGCCGCCTCCAGACGAAGTCGAACCTCATGCAGGAGCTGGCAAAAATCAATCGGGTGGTAGCTAGGGAAATCCCCGGCGCCCCCCACGAGACACTTCTCGTCCTCGATGCCACCACGGGCCAGAATGCGGTGAGCCAGGCACAGCTCTTCACGAAGGCGGCCCCCATCACGGGCATCGTTCTGACGAAGCTCGACGGAACCGCCAAGGGCGGCGTCGTCATCGGCATAAAGGACCAGCTCAAGATTCCCGTCAAATGGATCGGCGTGGGCGAGGGAATCGACGACCTGCGCCCCTTTGACGCGGAGGACTTCGCGAGGGCCCTCTTTGCCGCCTCCTGACACGCAAATACATTGCCAAATCCTATGGAAAATGCTAGTATTGTACCTATGCAGCTTTCCACTTGAGGAGGCTGTCTCATGAATGTTTCAAAGGATGTGTATCTATCATGACCCTTTTATCGAAGGTTTGCGCAGGTCTGTTGAGCACCATGCTCCTTGTCGCGGCCCCGGCGGCCTTTGCCGAGGAGGCGGCGGAGACCCAGCCGGAGGAGACAATCTCCATCAATGTGGCGGCTAACTCCCTGGCCCTTTTCAAGAACGGCGAGAAAATCCGCCTCTATCTCATCGCCACTGGCAAGCCCGAGACGCCGACCCCCACGGGCTACTACAAGATTCTCACGAAGGAGGTCAATCCCACCTGGATCGACCCCTCAGATCCGGAGTACTCGATTCCCTCCGGCGATTCCAATCCCCTGGGCTTCCGATGGATGCAGTTCCACGGCAACTACGGCATCCACGGCACAAACAAGCCGGACTCCATCGGCCACTACGTCTCCAACGGTTGCATCCGCATGGAGGAAAAGGATGTGGAAGCCCTCTTTGACCAGGTCGAGGTGGGGACGCCTGTAGAAATCACCTACAACCGTATCGTGGTGGAAAAGGCCCCGGACAATACGGTGGTCTACTACATCTATCCCGACAGCTATGGCTGGCAGGACATCACATCAAAGGATGTGGAGCGGTGGCTCGCGGGCTACGGCGTGGCGGACTTCGTCTCTGACGAGGAAATCGCCCAGAAAATCGAGGCCTCCGATGGAGACCCCACCTATATCGCAAAGGTCTATCCCCTCTATGTGGATGGCCAGAAGCTTCGGGGCAAGGCCGTCGTCCAGGAGGGCGTGACGTATCTTCCCGCAGTGGATCTGGCGGAGGCGGTGAAGATTTCTCTCGGTTGGAAGCCCTCGGAGAAGATTCTCACCAGCACCTACGGCCAGGCCGTGGGCTATGACAAGAAGGGTGTGCTCTACGTGAATGCGGACGACGCCCAGACACTTTTCCATATCGATGGCTCCATCACCAGCCCGGAGGGGGAGAGCACAGACTCGAAGGACTCGGAGGAAATCACCATCGTGAAGGACGGCAGGGCCGTGGAGAATCCCCAGGCAGAGGCCAAGGCGGAGACGAAGACAGCAGCAAAAGAGCTTCGGGCGGAATACCACTCCACCGGGAAGGCTGTGACGCCGGCGGCAAGAAAGACGGCAGCAGCTGCTGCAGCAGCGGAAACGGACGCGGCATAAGCGCGCATTCAGACTAGAAGAGGAGAGAGGTCATGGCAAAGAGATTCGTCGTCCTGGACGGGAGCAGCCTGTTCTTTCGGGCATTTTACGCCCTCCCGCCCCTGACGGATTCCAAGGGGAACCCGACGAATGCGATACAGGGTTTTTCCAGCATGCTGGCAAAAATCTTTGCGGAGCTGAAGCCGGATCTCATGGCCCTCGCCTTTGACAAGAGCAGGAAGACCTTCCGGGCGGAACGCTATCCCGCCTACAAGGGCACGAGGGACAAGACCCCCGACGAGCTCAAGGCCCAGATTCCGCTTCTCCGGAACTTTGCCGCGGGCTACGGCATCCCCTTTCTCGAGGAGGACCACTACGAGGCGGACGACATCATCGGGACGCTCTCTACCCAGGCAGCGGGGGAGGGCTACGATGTGGTGGTCATCACCGGCGACCGGGATGCCCTCCAGCTCATCCGCAAGAACCTCCGGGTCTTTCTGACGAAAAAGGGCATCTCAAATATCATCGAGTATGACGAGGAAGTCTTCCGGGAGGAGTACGGCCTCGACCCCATCCGCCTCATTGACCTCAAGGGGCTCATGGGGGACACCTCGGACAATATCCCGGGCATCAAGGGCATCGGCCCGAAGACGGCCCAGAAGCTCCTCACTCAGTACGGGACGGTGGAGGAAGTGCTGGCCCACGCAGAGGAGGTTCCCCAGAAAAAGACCCGGGAGAGCCTGATCGCGGAAAAGGACTCGGCCCTCCTTTCCAAGGAGCTTGCCACCATCGAGCTTCAGGTGCCGGGCCTTTCCTTTGCGGAAAAGGACTTCGTGCTGCAGCCGAATCATGGGAGGATGGAGGCCTTCTGCCGGGAATATGAGCTTCGCTCTGCCTGGCGGAGCTTCTGCGACCTCTTCCCCCAGGCGGGGGCTAGCGAGGAAGCCCCCGTCGCCAGGAGCCTATCCATGGATTTTCGCGCCTATCGGCCGGAGGATGGGGAGAGGCTTCTTGCGGGCTCCTATGCTCTGGCAGGAGTATTTTCCGGGCGGGCTCCCTTTGAGCAGCTGGAGGCCCTCGCCATCGCCTTTGGAGAGGAGGAGTGCGTCCTTATCGAGCGAGGGGACTCCTCCTGGGAGGCGGCTCTCGGGGCGCTAAGCCGTGCCAAGGGGGCAATCCTCTACGATAGCAAGCTCTTTTGCCATGGGGGGATCCGCTTGCCTGCAGCAATCGATCTCACCCTCTACGCCTATCTTTTGCAGCCGGAGGCCAGCCACTACGAGGTGGAGGATCTTGTCTCCGACTATCTCCCGGAAATCACCCCGCCGGAGGCCTTCGCAGACGACAGGGCGCAAGCTGCCTGGGAAGCCCGTCTCTTCCTCCTGCTCCAGCCGAAGCTCCAGGAGAAGCTGGCGGCCGAGGAGCTCACGCCCCTCTATCAGGATATCGAGCGGCCCCTCGTGCCGGTGCTCTCTGCCATGGAGCAGCGGGGCGTATTCGTCAACCGCAAATCCCTTGCGGAAAAGGCCCGAGAAATGGGGGAGAAGATTCAGGCACTGGAGGTGGAGATCTACGACCTCTCCGGTCATGAATTCAAGATAAACTCCCCGAAGCAGCTGGGTGTCGTCCTCTTCGAGGAGCTCGGTCTCCCCGCCCTCAAGAAGACGAAGACGGGCTACTCCACGAATGCGGAAGTGCTGGAGTCCCTGCGGCTCCATCACCCCATCGTGGAGAAAATCCTCGCCTACCGCACCTGGACGAAGCTGAAGTCCACCTACCTCGATGGCATCGAAAAGCTCATCGACCCGGAGTCGGGCCGCGTCCACACCACCTTCAACCAAAAGGTGACGGCCACGGGCAGGCTCTCGAGCTCCGACCCGAATCTCCAGAACATCCCCGTGCGTACGCCGGAGGGGCGGGCCATCCGCACCCTCTTCGAGCCGGGGGAGGGCTACGACTTGCTGCTCTCGGCTGACTACTCCCAGATCGAGCTCCGGGTCCTGGCTCACATGTCGGGGGATGAGAACTTCATCCGGGCCTTCCTCCACGGGGATGACATCCACGCCCAGACGGCTTCGGAGGTCTTCGGAGTGCCCCAGGAGGAGGTCACGCCAGAGCTTCGCCGCAGTGCAAAGGCGGTGAACTTCGGCATCGTCTATGGCATCAGCGACTTCGGCCTGGCCCGCGACCTCGGCACGAGCCGCAAGGAGGCTGGCCACTACATCGCCCGCTACTTTGCCCGCTATCCGAAGATAAAGAGCTTCATGGATACCATGGTAAAGGATGCCCACGAAAAGGGCTACGTCACGACTCTCTTTGAGAGGCGTCGCTTCCTGCCGGGCATCAAGAGCCGCAACTTCAACCAGCGGAGCCTCGCAGAGCGAATGGCCATGAACACCCCCATCCAGGGGACGGCGGCGGACATCATCAAGCTGGCGATGATCCGCGCCGAGGCGGCACTTCAGAAGGCGGGGCTTAGGAGCCGCATTCTCCTGCAGGTCCACGATGAGCTGGTGCTGGAGGTCCTTGAAGCAGAGAGGCCCGAGGTGGAGTGCCTTATCCGCCAGGTCATGGAAAATGTCCTGGAGCTGAAGGTGCCCCTCGTCGTCGATATCCACAGTGGGAAGAACTGGGCGGAGGCGAAGTAATATGCGCATTATCGGCCTTACGGGCGGCATCGCCTGCGGCAAGAGCACCGTCTCCTATCATCTTCGGGAGCTGGGGGCCCGCATCCTCGACGCGGATGCCATCTCCCACGCCCTTTCTGCCCCCGGCGGCAGGCTCTACGAGCTCTATATCGACCATTTCGGCGAGGGTATCCTCCAGCCGGATGCGACGCTCGATCGCCGGGCCATCGGCCGGATTGTGTTCTCCAATCCTGCGGAGCGGGCCTGGATGGACTCCGTCGCCCACCCAATGGTGCGAAGCACCATGACGCTGGAGCTGGAGAAGGCCAGAGAGCACGGCACCTCCATCGCTGTCCTCGACGTGCCCCTGCTCTTTGAGGCGGGCTGGCAGGACTTTGCCGATGAGAACTGGGTGGTGGCGGTGGACGAAAAGACTCAGCTTCGTCGCCTGATGAAGCGGGAGAGCTGCACGGAGGAGGAGGCAAGGGCTCGCATCCGCGCCCAGATGCCCCTTTCTGAAAAGGTACGGCTGGCAGATGTCATCATCGACAATGGAAAGTCCGTGGATCACACCTACGCCCAAGTGGACCGGCTTTGGAAGGAGCGGATCGATGGATAATTTCCGTCGGCGCGTGGCAGAGAGCCGCTATCGGCAGGCAAAGCGCAATGTGGTGCTGGCGGCCTCGAGCCTCGTCTTCTTCATCTTTTCCCTGGCCCTCGGCACCTATATCGCCTTTCAGCTGGCTCCCGTGGAGCGCAACTATATCTATCCCTTTCCCTATCGGGATGAGGTGGAGCGATATGCCGCCTACTACCATGTGGACAGCACCCTGGTGGCGGCCGTCATAAAGGCAGAGAGCAAGTTCCAGGGAGACGCGAAATCCCATCGGGGGGCCATCGGCCTCATGCAGCTCATGCCCTCCACGGCGGAGTGGATTGCCCTTCAGCTGGACGACCCCACCTACACGGAGCAGAAGCTGAAGGAGCCGGAGCGCAATATCCGCTATGGGGTCTGGTATCTCCACTCCCTGCAGCAGGAGTTCCACGGCAATCCCGTGCTGGTGCTGGCCGCCTACAATGCGGGGCGAGGAAACGTGCAGGAGTGGATGAAGGAATACGGCTGGGGCATGGACTTCCACGATGCGGATTCCATCCCCTTTGCCGAGACCCGGGAGTACGTGAAGAACGTCATGGAGATGCAAAAGAAATACGAGGAGCTATATCCCGAGGAATGAGGGAGGGCTCCTTTTCCGTATATTATGATGGATGCACCTTTGAACAAAATGTGAGGTATCGATTTGATGGAACGTGAGGAAAGGTTGGACGTGCCGAACCTGCAGTGGTTTCCCGGCCATATGAAGAAGGCCCAGCGGCTTATCGAGGAGAATCTGAAGCTGGTGGATGTGGTCCTCGAGCTTCTGGATGCCCGGGTGCCCGTGGCAAGCGCAAATCCCATGCTGGCGGAAATCATAAAGGACAAGCCCCGCCTCGTGGTGCTCAACAAGAGCGACTTGGCCGACCCTGCCGCCACAAAGGCGTGGCTGGAGAGTCTTGCGTCCCGCGGCCTCAAGGCCGTCGCCGTGGATGCCCAGAAAGGGAAAGGACTCAAGGCCCTGGTGCGGGAGGCGGAGGAGCTGGCTCGTCCTCGGGCGGAGAAATTCGTCAAGGCCGGGGGAAAGGCCCGGGCTGCCCGCTGCATGATCCTCGGCATCCCGAATGTGGGAAAGAGCTCCCTCATAAATAGGCTGGCGGGGGCGGCGAGGACGAAGACGGCGGACAAGCCTGGCGTCACCCGGGCAAAGCAGTGGGTGAAAATCGGCTCTTCCCTGGATCTCCTCGACACCCCGGGCATCCTCTGGCCAAAATTCGAGGACAAGGAGGTGGGGCTTCGCCTCGCCTTTACGGGGGCCATCAACGATAATATCTACGACCGGGAGGCAGTGGTGCTGATCTTGCTGCAGGTGCTGGGGAAACGCTACGCTGAGAGGCTCCGGGAGAGGTTCAAGCTGAAGGAGGACATCCCAGAGCGCCCTATGGAGCTCCTCGCCCTCATCGGTCGGAATCGGGGCTGCCTCGTCAAGGGTGGCGAAATCGACCTGGAGAAGGCCCAGAACATCGTGCTGCAGGAGTTCCGCAGCGGCCGCCTGGGCTCCGTGACCCTGGAAATGCCGCCCGAGGGGAAGAAAGAGTGAAGAACGCGCGAGAATATACGATAAAGGAAATAGAGAATATTCTAGCCCAGGGCGATGTGGAGGAAGACTTCCTCGCCTCCTGCCAGCTGGACTCGCGAAAGGCAGTGGGCACGGCCCTTCGCCGCTATGAGCGGATGAGGAAGGAGCGGCAGCGGGTGCTCTCCCTTTACGCCTTCGAGCGCATGGCCTGGCAGGAGGGGCTCTCCCTCGTGGCAGGCGTCGACGAGGCGGGAAGAGGCCCCCTGGCGGGCCCCGTGTCCGTGGCGGCCGTCATATTGCCCCACGAGCTGGTGCTCCCAAAGCTCGACGACTCCAAGAAGCTTTCGGAGAGCGTGCGCGAGGAACTCTACGAGGAGATAGAGGAGAAGGCCGTCACCGTCTCCAGCGTGCTGGTGGATGCGAAGACCATCGACCGGGTCAATATCTACCAGGCCACCATGAATGGCATGTACGATGCCATATTCGGTCTTGAGCCCGCGCCGGAGAAGGTGCTGGTGGATGCCATGCCGCTTTCGAGTCTCCCCATGGCCCATGAGTCCCTTATCAAGGGGGACGCGCGGTCTGCCTCCATCGCGGCGGCCTCCATCATCGCGAAGGTCACCCGTGACCGGCTCATGAAGGAGTACGATGCCCTCTACCCGGAGTACGGTTTCGGCCACCATAAAGGCTATGGGACAGCGGAGCATATCGAGGCATTGAAAAAATACGGGCCTTCGCCCATCCATCGCCTGACCTTTGAGCCCGTGCGCTCGATTGCGGCGGGGTGGAAATAATTTTACGATAGAAATGGAGCGGAGCGATTGGCTCCGCAGGATAGGAAAGGTGTGAGATCGGATGCCGATGCAGGCAAACGGCCCCATGACCGTCGGCATTCGTCCCGCCGACAGGCCCCAGCAGACAGGAAAATCCGGCGCCGTCGAGCGCCGGGGAGACGGCAGCGCCTCCACTGGTTTCAGCCCCCGCACGGACGTGGCCATTAAGACGGCCGTCAATGACATGGCGGGCATCCTGTCGAAGATTTCCGCGAGCAGCGAGGAGCCGGTGGATGCCATGCCAAAGGAGCTCCAGCAGGTCATCGATAATGTGCTGAAGCAGGCCTTTTCCTACAGTGAGACCCTAGGCCGGGGGCTCGGCAGCACCATGGAGAGCCAGCGCTTCTCCATGGACCAGCTTGAGTCATTCGCCCGGATGCTCTTCCAGCTCTCGAGCCTCTCTGAAAAGGGTTACACCGTTGATATTCCCGATTCCCTGAGCATGCTTCTCCAAAGCCTCAAGGGCAGTGTCGGACAGGCCACGGACCAGCAGCTGGAGCCCGTCATCCTCGCGAAGGTGGCCTTTGCGCTCTTGGATAATCCGCCGGAGGAGGTGCTGCCAAAGGAGGTGCAGTCGCTTTTGGCGACTCTCTCCCAGGGAGGACAGAGTACCCAGCCTATCCAAGGCACAGGCGGAGATTCCCTGGCCTTTCTAAAGAAACTGGTGGATTTCTTCATGCCCCGGCCTTCAGCGGAAAATGCGGGGGGAGAGGCGCAGACCCTTTCTGGGAGACAGCAGGGCACAAATGCTTCCGGAAGCACCGGAGGCGGACAGACGCTGCAAAACGGCACAAGCTTCCCGCAGGGGGGCCAGCAGGCAACGAAGGGCACCTTCACGCCCGAGTCTCCCCAGTCAAATGGAAATGCGTCGGGGGCATCCACTCAGGGGGCCCAGCCTCAGCAGTCGCCGCAGGGCAATGGACCGGCAGGCCAGCTGCAAAATACGCAGCAGGGCAATGGACAGTCGGCCCCGGGAAGCGGGACCCAGCAGGGGGGAGGTGCCCAGGGGACAGGACAGGGGACTGCAGCTCCCCAGCAAATGGCAAGGGGCACCCTCTCTCCCCAGTTTGCTGGACAGGGCCAACTCGGGAATGGCAATAGCAGTGGGCAGGGCACACCACTCATGCAAATGGCTAGGGGGGCAGCCCCCCAGCAGCCTTCAGGCACCAATGCCCAGGCCATGGTGCAGCAAAATGGCCAGGGGAATGCCACGAGCCTGCAGCTGGCAGAAAATAGTGACCAGCAGGCAGCAAGGGGAAGCAATACCCCGTCCCTGACAGCTGCCATGCAGCAGGCGAAGGCTGCCCTGATGAATGAGCCTCTGGAAAACAGCCCGCAAATGCTGCAGTCCCTCAAGAACCTGGCGAGCCAGCTGCTGCAGGACAAGGCGGTATCGGGGCAGGCTACTCAGCTTCTCCAGAGCTTTGTCAATGGAAAGGAGAGCGTCCTCTCTGAAAAGGATGCCCGTCAGCTTCAGCTACTCATCCGGGTCTGCCAGCAAAATGTGCCGGCAACGGTCCAGCAGGCCGCCATCCAGCAGAATCTTCCGGATCTCCCGCGGCTCTGGGCCTTCATGCAGCTCTGCGACATGACGGCAGCACGGAAGATGAGCACCGACCAGCTCAAGAAGGCTGGGAAGGATGTGGCGCTCTTCATCCACTCCATGAAGGGCTCCATGGGGGGCGACAACTTGGTGGCGGATGGCACCCGCTCCATGAACTTCATGCTGCCCATATTCTTCGGCGGCGTGGACAAGTACCCGGCCTATATCCATGTCTACGACGAGAACACGAGGGATAGATATACGGGAGAGCTTCGGAAGGAGACCTGGCTCCGCATCTGCATGCTCACCGAGTCCATCGGCGCCGTGGAGCTCACAAGCCGCGTCTTCAACGGCGACCAGCTGGATATGCGGGTCTTTTTCTCCGACAAGGACGCCGCCGACGCTTTCCGGGAGGATCTGCAAAACGTCCGCAGAAGCCTCCGGGGATCGAAGCTGAAGCTTCACGATTTCGAAGTAAACGCCACTGGCGAGAGAAGGTTCCTGTGATTTATAAATGAAGGGAATGTTGCACGTAACTCAGCGAAATAAACATATCATGCGAAGATGGCCTCCCATAAGCGCAGCGTTGTGGAGAGGGCGTTAACGAAAAAGAGCATCCATGAGCGCAATCGGAAAGGGGGGATTCCCCGGACGAAGGCATTCTCATGGATGCTCCTTTTTTATTTTATGGGAAATAGAGAATTTTGTAACGTCAGCGATGGGCGCAAATCCTGCTGAAAGCAAGAAAACTCCTCGGTTTCAGATATTTTTTTACAGTCTGTAGGCAGGTCACAAAGCCTTGCAAAATCCCTCATTTTCTGCTACATTTATATATAAAGTGGTGAAAAGTGGGGGAAAGTGTCACATTGGTGCGAAAGGTGGTGAGGCAGGATGTTCATGGGGGAGTATTCCCACACCATCGATGCGAAGGGCCGCATCATTCTGCCCGCCGACTTTCGCCAGGAGCTGGGCCTCACCTTCATCATCACAAAGGGGCTGGATGGTTGCCTTTTCCTCTATGGCCAGCAGGCCTGGGAGGAGCTCTCCACGAAGCTTCGGGCACTGCCACTGGCAAAGCCGGAGGCCCGGGCCCTCGTGCGGTTCTTCTTTGCCGGGGCCAGGGAGCTCGAGTGTGACAAGCAGGGCCGCTTCCTCGTGCCGGCGAATCTTCGGAGTTATGCGGGCATCGAGCTGAAGGGGGATGTGGTGCTCACGGGCGCCGATAGCCGCATCGAGGTGTGGAGCGAAGAGCGCTGGGCGAAGTACACCGATGAGGTGGAGCCCGATGTGACGGCCATCGCCGCGTCCCTGTCGGAGCTGGGCCTTTGATATTTGATTGTTGAGTGGGGGTGCAGCCTTGGAATTTCATCATGTGAGCGTCATGCCGGAGGAGGTCCTGGAGGCACTTCATATCGATTCCGATGGGGTCTACGTGGACTGCACCCTGGGGGGCGCCGGCCATTCCCGTCGCATCGCCGAGAGGCTTTCGCCAAAGGGAAGGCTCATCGGCCTTGACCAGGACGCGGAGGCCATCGCGGTGGCAAAAGAGCGGCTCGCGACCTTTCCCTGCCGGATAGATATCGTCCACAGCAATTTCCGCTATCTTGGGAAGGTACTTTCGGCGCTAGGCGATCCACCCCTTTCCGGTGTGCTCTTTGATCTCGGCGTCTCCTCCCATCAGATTGACACGGCGGAGCGGGGCTTTTCCTACATGCAGGATGCCCCCCTCGACATGCGGATGAATCCGGAGGGCGGCAAGACCGCCGCCGATGTGGCGAATACCTACTCGGAGGAGGACTTAGCCCGCATCTTTCACGACTACGGCGAGGAGCGCTGGGGAAAGCGCATCGCAGAGTTTATTGTGAAGGCGAGGGCGGAAAAGCCGATCGAGCGCACGGGCGAGCTGGTGGATATCGTGAGCCGGGCCGTGCCGAAGGCGGTGCGAAGGGCCCAGAATGGACATCCGGCCAAGCGCATCTTCCAGGCCATCCGCATCGAGGTGAATGATGAGCTGGCTATATTGGAGCAGACCTTTCAGGTAGCGGTTCAGCATCTGGCCCCAGGCGGCCGCATTGCCATCCTGACCTTTCACTCCCTGGAGGATCGCATCGCGAAGAGGACCCTTCAGGAGATGACCAGGGGTTGCATCTGCCCACCGGAGCTCCCCGTCTGCATGTGCCATCATCAGAAGGAAATAAGGCTCTTGGGCAAGGCAAGGACAGCGACAAAAGAAGAACTCTCGGAGAACCCTCGGGCAAAGAGCGCGAAGCTCCGGGTGGCAGAGAAACTAGCGGCAAAGCAAGAGGAGGTGGAAGTACATGCTGGCACGTAAGGAAGAATACTACGAATACGAATACGAGCACGAATTTGAGGCAGAGGAGAAGATTCCTGAGCAGGAGCGTCTGGAGAAGCAGGCGGAGGAGCCCCTTTTCAAGACGGTGGTCAACACGACGCTGCGCTCCCGATGCCGCATCCTCTTCCTCGTGGCGACGCTCCTCGCGATGCTGGCGACGGTGGGCAGCGGCATCAGCGCCAGCCGCGGCTACACCCTCGTGGAGGTGCAGCGGCAGGCAGACCAGCTGGAGCAGGAAAACGAGCGATTGAATATCGAGATTGCAAAGCTGAAGAACCCGCAGCGCATCAAGTCCATCGCCGAGTCACAGCTGGGCATGAGCGTCCCGCAGAAGACATATTTCGCACATGAAAATCCATAAGGGGGAAGCAATTCCCCCTATTACTGTGTATGGATGGGAAATTTTGCCTATTCCGTGGAGATTGGAGCATTTTCCTTGTGGCAAAATCCACGCAACTGCGTTATACTATAAAAGCTGCTAAGAAGCCTTAGAGGAGGCGTTATTTTGAAGACAATACAGGAGCTTATGGCCCTCGTGCCTGGCGCAGAGCTGCGGGGCGACAAGAATACAGAGATAACGAGCATTGTGCACGATTCCCGCAAGGCAGGGAAGGGGACGCTTTTCGTCTGCATCCCCGGCGTCCATGTGGATGGACACGCCTTTATCCCCGCCGTCGTCAAGGCAGGGGCAGTGGCCATCCTCACGGCATACAGCCTCGACGAGGTGGAAGTGCCGGAGGGCATCGCTGTCCTACACGTGCCAGATCTGCAGTCGGCCCTTGACGCTATCGTGCCCTTCTTCTACGACTACCCGGCCCGCCATATGCGGGTGGTGGGCATCACCGGCACGAATGGCAAGACCACCACAACGTATATCACCCGGGCCATCCTTCGCCAAGCGGGCCATAAGGTGGGCCTCATTGGCACCATCCAGGCCATGATTGAGGATGAGGCGCTGGAGACCCACAACACAACACCGGATGTGGTGGAGCTCCAGTCCATGATTGCGAGGATGCGGGACGCGGGGATGGAGTACCTGGTCATGGAGGTCTCCTCCCATGCCCTGGACCAGAACCGGGTGGCGGGCATCGAATTCGACACGGCAGTCTTTACGAACCTCACACAGGATCATCTGGACTACCACAAAACCCTGGAGAACTACAAGCTGGCCAAGGCAAAGCTCTTTGACCACGTGTCAGAGCCTGGCACGAAGAAGGGGAAGACGGCGGTCATCAACATCGATGATCCGGCTTCGAAGACCATGCTGGAGCACTCCCATTGCCAGCAGCTCACCTATGCCATCGAGTGGAATACGGCAAAGCTCCGGGCAGAGGACATTCACGTCCATGCGGGGGGCATGGAGCTTACTCTCGTCCACGAGAGCTTCGGCCGCATGCCGCTGAAGCTTCATATCACGGGCATCTTCAACGTGTACAACGTCATGAGCGCCGTGGGGGCGGCACTGGCGGAAAGGGTGCCTGCAGAGGATATCAAGGCGGCCCTAGAGGCCTTCGAGTGCGTGCCGGGCCGCTTCGAACTGGTGCGGACGGAAGCTCCCTTCACCATGATTGTGGACTATGCCCACACGCCGGACGGGGTGCAGAATGTGCTGGAGACGGCGAAGAAAATTGCAAAGAAGCGCATCATCGCTGTATTCGGCTGCGGCGGCGACCGGGATCGGACGAAGCGGCCCATCATGGGGCGCATCGGTGCGGAGCTGGCGGATGTGGTCATCGTCACCAGCGACAATCCCCGGACGGAGGACCCGGCGGCCATCCTTGATGAGGTGGAGGCTGGCGTGGAGGAGAAAATCGGCTCCAAGCACCACGAGAAAATCGTCGACCGCCGGGAGGCCATCTTCCGGGCCGCAGAGCTGGCGGATCCGGAGGATATCATCCTCATCCTGGGGAAAGGTCATGAGGACTACCAGATCCTAGCGGATAAGACGATTCACTTTGACGATCGGGAGGTCGCCCGCGAGGCGGCAGCCCATGTGCTGGAGGCACGGTAATGGCGGATTTTTCTCTTGAAGAGCTCATAGAGGCCTTGGGGGGCAGTTATCAGGGCGAGCCCGTGAAGCATCGCATGGCCATCGTGACGGATACTCGGAAAATCGAGCCCGGCGTGGCCTTCCTGGCCCTGAAGGGAGAGCGGTTCGATGGGGAGGACTTTGCACATGAGGCCGTGAGGGCCGGTGCCAGCCTTGTCATCGTAAGCCGTGACTGCCCTGCGGAAAAGGTGGCGGACTGCCCGGCCGTACTTCGGGTGGCAGATACGCTCCGAGCCTATCAGCATATCGGCCATTTCTGGCGGGAGAAGTTCCACATTCCCGTCGTTGCCATCACCGGGTCGAATGGCAAGACCACCACGAAGGACCTGACAGCGGCGGTGCTCTCCGCTCGGGGCCCCGTGGCAAAGACCCAGGCCAACTTCAATAACGAGGTGGGGCTTCCCCTGACGCTCCTCTCCATCACAGGGGAGGACACGGCGGCCGTGGTGGAAATCGGCATGAGGGGCCTCCATCAGATCGAGGCTTTGGCCCCCATCGCAGATCCTTCTATTGCCATTGTGACAAACGTGGGGGAGACCCACATGGAGCTCTTGGGCTCCATCGAAAACATTGCCCGGGCAAAGGGAGAGCTTGTGGAAGCCCTGAAGAGGGGCACCGTCATCCTGAATGCCGATGATAATCGGGTGGCCGCCATGCGGGAAAAGGCGGCAGAGGGCGTACGGGTTCTGACCTTCGGCCTCGAGAAGGAGGCGGATGTACGGGGCTCTCAGGTCACCACTGAGGGTGCTTCCACCCGTCTTACGGCCACCTATCAGGGGGAGACTCACGAATATACCGTCGCCATGGTGGGGCGCCACAATGTGATGAATACGCTCGCCGCCATCACGGCGGGCTTTGCAGCGGATCTTTCGCCGGAAGAAATCCAGACAGGGCTAGGAAAGCTCCAGGCCACGAAAATGCGGTTTGAAACCCAGGACATCAAGGGCTATCATATCGTCAACGATGCCTACAATGCGAGTCCCATGTCCATGGAGGCGGCCCTTGCGACGCTCCAGGAACTGACGAGGGGCCGGAAGGTCGCAGTCCTCGGCGACATGCTGGAGCTGGGCTCCATCGAAGAGGAGGCCCACAGGAGGGTGGGCCGCCAGGTGGCAGAGCACGGCTTCTCTGCCCTCGTCACCTACGGGATCCTCGGCCGCTTAATCGCCGAGGGGGCAAGGTCGGCAGGCCTCCAGGCGGTCTACGCCACGGATTCCCATGAGGAGGCGGCAGGGGCCCTGCGGGAAATCCTCCAGCCGGGGGACACGGTCCTCTTCAAGGGATCCCGGGGCATGGCGATGGAGAAAATCATCCCGATGATTTGATGGAAAGGGTTTGGCGCATTGGAACAGGTCATCATGGCGGCGGCGATTGCCGCAGGTTTCGTCCTTCTGACGGGGCCTTTTTTCATTCCTGAGCTTCACAAACTGAGGTTTGGACAGAGCATCCGGGAGGAGGGGCCGAAGAGCCACCAGGCTAAGAGCGGCACCCCCACCATGGGCGGCATCATGATTATCCTGGGCATCACGATTGCCACGGTAATCGCTTCGCCCCTGACAGCCGAGGTGCTCCTGGCCCTCTTCATCCTGCTGGGCCACTTCGTCCTGGGCTTCCTGGATGACTACATCAAAGTGGTGAAGAAGCGGAACCTGGGCCTGAAGGCTCGGGAGAAGATGCTGGGGCAGATCTTCATCGCCCTCGTCACCATGGTCATCGGCACTTGGGGGCTCGGCATCGACACCACGGTCTGGGTTCCGGTGCTGGATGCTTCCATCGATATCGGCTGGGGCTACTACGCCCTCGTGCTCTTCGTGCTGGTGGGCACGTCGAATGCTGTGAATCTGACGGACGGCCTCGATGGCCTGGCCTCCGGCACCGTCGCCATTGCGGCGGCAGCCTACGCGGTGGTGGCCGTGCTAACGGGGCATGGGAACCTTTCCTATTTCTGCGTGGCCATCGCGGGGGCCTGCCTAGGCTTTTTGAAGTTCAACCTGCACCCGGCAAAGGTCTTCATGGGAGACACCGGTTCGCTGGCCCTCGGCGGGGCTCTGGCGGCTGTTGGCATCCTCACCCATACGGAGGTGCTTCTCGCCGTCATCGGCTTTGTCTTCGTCTGCGAGGCCCTCTCCGTCATCATCCAGGTGGCCTCCTTTAAGACCACGGGGAAAAGGGTCTTCCGCATGAGCCCTATCCACCACCACTTCGAGCTGGGGGGTTGGAAGGAAACGAAGGTCGTTACGGTATTCTACATGGTGGGGCTGGCGGCAAGCGTCGCCGGACTCCTTCTTCTGACAAGGTGAATCGATTATGGAGCTAAAGGGAAAACGTGTGCTCGTCATCGGGGCGGGCATCAGCGGCTTTGCCGCGGCGAAAATCGCAAGGAAGCTGGGGGCGGAGGTGACCCTCTCCGATGCGAAGCAGGAGGCGGATATCCAGGAGGACTTTCAGGAGATGCGCTCCCTGGGAGTCCACCTCGTCTTTGGGCCCCAGGAGCACGCGCTTCTCGAGGGGACCTACCTCATCCTCGTATCGCCCGCCGTACCGCTCCGCATTCCCCTGCTGAAGGAGGCCCGGGCTCGGAATATCCGCATTATGAGCGAGGTGGAGCTGGCCTACAGCCTCGCTAAGGCTCCCATCGCCGCCATCACGGGCACGAATGGCAAGACCACCACCACGACGCTTTTGGGGCTTCTCCTGAAGGCCCACTACGCTTCCGTAGGAGTGGGGGGCAATATCGGCGTGCCCCTCTCCGAGGTGGCGGAGGAGATTCCTGCGGAGGGCTATATTGCCGCAGAGATATCCAGCTACCAGATGGAGGCGACGGAGCATTTCCATCCCCATATCGCCGCCGTCCTCAATGTGACGCCGGATCATATCGTCCGCCACGGCTCCATGGAGGTCTACCAGGCCATGAAGGAGCGGATATTCCGGGAGGAAATAGAGGGCGACTACCTCGTGCTGAATTACGACGACGAGAAGACCCGAGGAATGGCGGAGCGCGCGAAGGCCCAGGTGGCCTTCTTCAGCCGTACACAGGCACTCCGTCGGGGGGCAGTCCTTCTGGACGGTGCCATCATCCTTCGCTGGGAGGGCAAGGAGCTTCCTGTCATCTCTGTAAAGGAGCTTGGCATCAAGGGGCCCCACAATGTGGAAAACGCCATGGCAGCTATTCTCATGGCTTATTTCGCCGGCGTGACGGTGGAGGAAATGCAGCCCGTCCTGAAGGAATTCCGTGGGGTAGAGCACCGCATCGAGTACGTCACCACCATCGACGGGGTGGAGTACTACAACGACTCCAAGGCCACGAATACGGACTCCGCCATCAAGGCGCTTCAGACCTTCGACGAGGGCATCATCCTTATCGCCGGTGGCGACGACAAGCTCACGAATCTCACGGAATTCATGCAGCTGGTGAAGGAGCGGGTGCACCACCTCATTCTCGTGGGGGCGGCGGCAGAGCGCTTCCATCAGGAGGCTAAGAAGAATGGTGTCGATGAGACGCATATCCATGAGGTGGGCTTCTCCATGGAAAAGGCGGTGGCCCTCGCCCACGCCCTCGCGAAGGTGCCGGAGACGGTGCTGCTCTCACCTGCCTGCGCCAGCTTCGACATGTATCATGGCATGGCAGAGCGGGGGCGCCACTTCAAGAGCCTCGTCCAGGGGCTTCAAAGGTAATGGAGGGGAACCCATTGAAAATCATCGCTTCTGGTGGCGGGACAGGTGGCCACATCTATCCGGCCCTGACGATTCTTCGGACGATAGCTGCCAAGCGGCCAAGTGCCCAGTTTCTCTATGTGGGGACGACCCGGGGCCTGGAGGCGGACATCGTGCCGAAGGAGGGCATTCCCTTCGCCACCATTGACCTTCAGGGCTTTGAGCGTCATCTGACACTCAAAAATTTCGCCCGGGCTGGCAAGGCACTTTCTGGGGTCGGCAAGGCCTTTTCCATCCTCAGGGATTTCCGCCCCGATGTGGTCATTGGCACCGGGGGCTATGTCTGCGGGCCAATCCTTCTCGCCGCAAGCCTTATGGGGATTCCGACTCTCGTGCAGGAGCAGAATGTATTCCCGGGCATTACAAATAAAATCCTCTCACGCTTCGTCACGGAAATCGCCGTGGGGACGGAGGAGGCAAAGCGGTATTTCCCAGCGAAAAAGACCTTCTTCACGGGCAACCCCATCCGCTTCGAGGTTATGACGGCGGAGCGGGAGGCAGCGGCAAAGGATTTTGGCCTCGATCCCAAGAAGCGCACGGTGCTCGTCTCCGGCGGAAGCCGAGGTGCCCGCACTATCAACCGGGCCATGGTCGGCGTGCTCGCTCGGGCGGCGGAGTACAGCGATGTGCAGTACATCCATGTGACGGGCAAGGCGGAGTACGACGATACCATGGCGAGACTGGAGAACACGGGGGCGGACCTCCTCCACGCGCGACATATTCTGGTGAAGCCCTATCTCTACAACATGCCGGCGGCCATGGCCCTAGCGGATCTTGCCGTATTCCGAGCGGGGGCCACGGGCCTCGCGGAGCTCACGGCCCGGGGCATACCCTCCATTCTCATACCCTATCCCTATGCGGCGGAGAATCATCAGGAGTACAATGCCAGGGCCCTGGAGAAGGCGGGGGCCGCCCGGGTCATCCTCAACAAGGATTTGACGACGGAGTGCCTGATTTCAAACCTGGCGGAGCTCTTAAGCGAGCCCCATAAGCTGGAGGATATGGCGAGGGCCAGCAGATCCCTCGGCAGGCCCCAGGCGGCCAGCGATATTGCGGATAGGATTCTTTCCATGGCGGAGAGGAAAAGGTGATTGGATTGAAGAAGCTAAAGGAACTTTCAGGGCTGGAGCATCTCCACTTCGTGGGCATCGGCGGCGCCGGCATGAGCCCCCTCGCGAAGATGATGGTGGAGCATGGCTACGAGGTAACGGGCTCCGACCGGGCAAATTCCGAGGTCATCGAGGCCCTTGAAGGGCTCGGGGCAAAAATCACCCTTGACGGGCAGAAGGCGGAGAATGTGAAGGGGGCCGATGCCATCGTGGTGTCCACTGCCATCCCCTTTGACAATCCGGAGGTGCTGGCGGCTCAGGACTTGGGCATCCGGAAGCTTCACCGCTCCGATATCAATGCGGCCCTCGTGAACGAATACAAGGGCATTGCCGTGGCCGGCTCCCATGGGAAGACCACCACCACCTCCATGATCGGCGTGGCTCTCGAGCGCTCTGGCGTGAGCCCCTCCGTGGTGGTGGGAGGCGAGGTGCCAGATCTCGGCACGAACGCCCAGCTTGGGACGAGCGACTACCTGGTCTCCGAGGCGGATGAGAGCGACGGCTCCTTCCTGAAGCTGCGCCCCTATATCTCCGTGGTGACGAATGTGGAGGATGACCACATGGATCACTACGGCACCATGGAGAACATCATAAAGGC
Organism: uncultured Mitsuokella sp.; assembly: GCA_945873115.1. Taxonomy (GTDB): domain Bacteria; phylum Bacillota; class Negativicutes; order Selenomonadales; family Selenomonadaceae; genus AWVT01. The sequence continues at coordinate 18,451 of CAMCBT010000009.1, read as the reverse complement.
CTTCCGCACCTTCATCGAAAACACGCGGGAGGGAGGCTGGGCCGTTCTCTGCCTCGACAATCCGAACCTCCGAGAGATGGCAAAAACGCTGAAGACGAAGGCCATCACCTATGCCATCGACAACGAGGCAGACTACACGGCGAAGAGTATCGAGACAGGCGGCACGGGCATAGCCTTTGATGTGTATCATGGAGAAGATCGGCTCGGCCATGTGGCCCTCAATATCCCTGGCCGTCACAATGTGCTGGATGCCCTCGCCTGCATTGTCGTAGGACTCTCCATCGGCGTGCCCTTCGAGAAGCTCGCCGCAGGCCTTGGGGACTTTCACGGGGCGAAGCGCCGCTTTCAGACGAAGGGCCGGATAAAGGGCATCTGGATTGTGGACGACTATGCCCATCATCCGACGGAAATCGCCGCGACCCTGAAGGCGGCGAAGGAGACGAGCCCAAAAAGGCTCATCTGCGTCTTCCAACCCCATCGCTACAGCCGCACGAAGCTCCTGGGCGATGAGTTCGGCCGGGCCTTCGTCTCGGCGGATGTGCTCTTTCTGACGGATGTATACGCCGCAGGGGAGCCCCCTATCGAAGGGGTCAGCGGGGAGACCATCGTCCGGGCCGTGAAGGAGCAGACGGGCCGCGACGCCATCTATGAGCCGGCAAAGGAGAAGCTCGCTGCCCGCCTCCAGGACTTCGTGCAGGAGGGGGACCTCATTATCACCATGGGGGCCGGCGATATCTACAGGACGGGGGAGGAGCTCGTAGAGCTTCTTCAGAAGTAACAGGGAGAATTCGATGAATAAGAAAGTGATTGTTGTCATGGGCGGCACCTCCACGGAGGCGGAGATATCGAGGCTCACGGGAGGAGCCATCCTGAAGGCCCTTCAGTCCTCTGGCTACGATGCCGAGGGGATGGAGCTGGTGCCGGAGACCTTTGCAGAGGAAATCCGCAGGAAAAACCCGGCCATCGTCTTCAATGCCCTCCATGGGAAGTTCGGCGAGGATGGGCTCATCCAGGGGACGCTCGACATGCTGGGCATCCCCTACACGGGCTCCGGGGTCTTGGCCGCCGCCGTCACCATGGACAAGGCGGCCTCGAAGCGCTTCTTCGTGGCGGAGGGCATCTCTACGCCCAGGGCACGGTCCTATCGCCGCTTCGAAGCGGAGCGGAACCTCGCCGCAGAAATCGAGAAGGAATTCTCCCTGCCAGTGGTAGTAAAGGCCGCCTCCCAGGGCTCCAGCGTCGGCGTCTACATCGTGGAGACCCGGGAGACTCTTGAAAAGGCCATAGAGGATGCCTTCTCCTACGATGAGGAGATTCTCGTAGAGGAGTTTATCCGCGGCAAGGAGCTCACGGTGGCCGTCTGGGGCAATGAGGAAAAGAAGGAGGCCTTCCCCGTCATTGAGATTACGACGGTCTCCGGCCGCTACGACTACGAGAGCAAGTATACGAAGGGCATGTCCACTCACATTATTCCGGCTCGCATCTCCGAGGAGAAGACAAGGGAGGTGCAGTCCCTTGCGGTGAAGACCTTCACTGCCTGCGGCTGCAGCGGCGTGGCTAGGGTTGACATGATGCTCTCGGAGGAGGGCATCCCCTATGTCATCGAGGTCAACTCCGTGCCGGGCATGACGGAGCTCTCCCTGGTGCCGGATGCGGCTCGGGCCATGGGCATCGAGTTTCCGGAGCTCTGCGGGCGAATTCTTGCCATGGCGGGGTTCCAGAAGGACTGATTTTTTGAGAGGATTTTCGGTATGGACGGGCAGGAAGAAAAGGGAACCCGCCGGGTGCGCAGAAGCTCCAGGCACCTTCGGAAGGGTGTCCTCTATCTCGTAATCTGTGCACTGGTGACAGCGATACTCGTATATGCGCCGATTTTTACCCTGCGCCATATCGAGCTGAATGGGGCGAGCTACCTGACCCAGGACGACATTATGCAAATCGCCCAGATCCACAAGGGGGAGCCCCTCTTCCGCCTCCAGACGGATGAGGTCCAGCGGACCCTCGTGAAGGATCTGCGCATCGAGTCGGCTGCCGTCCACAGGAGGCTCCCGGGTACCCTTGAGGTGGATATTGTGGAGCGGCGTCCCATCGCCTCCGTGGCCTGCGACTATGGATATCTGGACTTCGATCGGACGGGACTGGTGCTCTCCGGCTTCCAGTCCTTGAAGGGGGGCCAGATTCCCCTCGTCACGGGGGTGATGGTCCACGACCTCTATATCGGGGATACGACGAGCGACCCCCAGACGCTGAGGGTGCTGGACTTCCTCTCCCGGCTCGATGACGAGGCCCTGAACCAGATATCGGAAATCAACATAAAGGATCCGAAGTCTATCATGGCCTATACGGTGGGCTCCATCCAGATCCGCCTCGGCGACCTATCAAAGCCCGACGAAAAGGCAGAGCTGACGAATGATTTCATCGACAGCCTCAAGACGAATGTCCACAAGATCGAATACGTGGATTTCAGCTTTGAAGCGCCCTTCATTCGGCTGAAGGACATGCCGGTGGAAAAGGAGGAAAACAGTGAAGGAGGAATGGCATGAATAAGCTTCATCGGGGCAGCTGGTCCATCGCCCTCGTCTGCGTTGTCCTTGGCTTCATGATTTCCATGCAGGTCAAGGCCACCCAGGACAAGCGGGACACGGTCTCCTATCAGCGGGTGGAGGAGCTCTCCGACCGGCTGCTGGCTGCAGAGCAGGAGCGGGACAAGCTGAAGGAGCAGCTGCTACAAGGAGCAAATGGCGAGGGGACGGCCAGCGAGACACTCCGCATGCAGGCGGAGCTGGTGCCCCTCACGGGAGAGGGGGTCATCGTGCGCCTCGACGACAGCACGAAGGCAGTAAAGACGGGGGAGAACCCAAATCTCTATGTCATCCACGACGATGACCTCCTCCGGGTTATCAATGAGCTTCGGGCAGCCGGGGCGGAGGCCATCTCCATCAACGGTCAGCGCCTCACCGCAACCAGCGAGATCCGCTGCGCAGGGCCCACCCTCTCCGTCAACAACGTCCGCTCCTCGGCCCCCTTTGAGATCCATGCCATCGGCGACAAGAAATCCCTGGAGAATTCCCTGAAGATGCGCGGAGGCGTCGCTGAGACGCTGAAGGTCTGGGGCATCCAGCTGGACATCACGACGAGCGATGAGGTCTACGTGCCGCCCTACAAGGGCAGCTTCAAGAGCACCTACGCCAAGGCGACGGAGGAGAGAAGCGAGAAGGGGGAGGAAAAATGATACTGCCAATACTCGGCCTCGCCGTGGGCCTTATCCTCGGCTACTACTTTCCCTTCCTCATCCCCATTGCCTACGCAAAGTTATCCTCTGTGGCGCTTCTGGCGTGCCTTGACTCTGTCTTCGGCGGCCTTCGGGCCGGCGTCAATGGGCGCTTCGCCAACAAGGTCTTCATCTCCGGCTTCTTCATAAATGCCCTCTTTGCCGCCTTCCTCGTCTACATCGGCGATCATCTCGGCATCGACCTCTACTATGTGGCGCTTCTTGTCTTCGGCTTCCGCATCTTCAAGAACCTGGCCATCCTGCGCCGTCATTTCCTGAAGCGGAACAAGGCGGAGAGCCGTGCAGAATGAGCTTTCCTCAGAAGTTGGAAGGGGAAAAGGACCCAGGGGCAGAAGAATCCATAAAATTTCCATTAGAGTATAGTATTCTGGAAAAAACAATGATAAAATGGATGGGCATAGAGTGTGTTCCCTGCATGTCCAGGTGTGCTTGGATATGTCTTGCTAAATTACGAGATGGCGTAACGGGGGTAGTGTAGTGTTTGAATTGGACGATAATGGTCTCGATCAGCTGGCTAAGATTAAGGTAATCGGTGTTGGCGGCGGCGGAAGCAATGCCGTCAACCGCATGATAAATTTCGGACTCCAGGGGGTGGAGTTCATCGCCGTCAATACGGATGCCCAGGCACTCCTGAAGTCCCTGGCACCGAAGCGCATGCAGATCGGTGAGAAGCTCACCCGCGGGCTCGGTGCCGGTGCCCGCCCCGAGATTGGGCAGAAGGCGGCAGAGGAGAGCCGGGACGATATCCTGGAGGCCCTCAGGGGTGCGGATATGGTCTTCGTCACTGCCGGCATGGGCGGCGGCACTGGCACGGGCGCAGCTCCCGTCGTGGCCCAGTGCGCCCGGGAAATCGGTGCCCTCACCGTGGGCGTCGTCACCCGCCCCTTCTCCTTTGAGGGCATGAAGCGCTCCCGCAATGCAGAGGTGGGCATCGCAAACCTCAAGGCCCATGTGGACACCATCGTCGTCATCCCGAATGACCGGCTCATGCAGCTGGTGGACAAGAAGACACCCATCACCCAGGCCTTCAGCCTGGCAGACGATGTGCTGCGCCAGGGCGTCAAGGGTATCAGCGACCTCATCGCCCTGCCCGGTCTCGTCAATCTCGACTTTGCGGATGTCAAGAGCATCATGAGCAATGCGGGATCCGCCCTCATGGGCATCGGCGAGGCCTCCGGCGACAATGCGCCGGTGGAGGCCGCAAAGGCCGCCATCGCCTCACCCCTCCTGGAGACGAACATCGATGGTGCCCGCGGCGTCCTCATGAATGTGACGGGTGCCGAGGAGAAGCTCAGCATGCTGGAGGTCACGGAGGCCTCCGAGTCCATCCGGCAGGCAGCGGACTCCCAGGCGGAAATCATCTGGGGTGCTTCCATCGACAATACCATGGGAGATACGGTGCGGGTCACCGTCATCGCCACGGGCTTCGATACGAAGGATACGGAGGCGGCGCCAGCAGGCTCTTCCTTCTCCATCGTGCCGCCGGTCTTTGGCACGCCGGCTCCCCAGGAAACGGCTCCAAATAGCCAGATGGGAGGAGCTGCGACGTCAGAGCAGCCGGCAGGGCAGAAGCCGATGGTGGAGCCCTCCATCGGCGCCGACAGCTTCATCGACATTCCCGTGTGGATGCGCAAGAAGTAAGAAAATCCAGCAGCTCTCCAAAAGGAGGGCTGTTTTTTGAAGGAGGAAGCAAGATGCAAGAGGAGACCATACGGAAGTCTGCCATTGAGACACTGAAGACGGAGTCTGACGCCGTGGCGAAGCTGGTGGAGAATATCGACGACGAATTCGTCACCGCCGTCCAGCATATTCTGGCTTGCAAGGGGCGCATCATCGTCACCGGCATGGGAAAGAGTGGCCACATCGGGCGAAAGATAGCGGCGACGCTCGCGAGCACCGGCACACCTGCCTTCTTCATGCATCCGGCAGAAGCCTTCCACGGGGATCTCGGGATGGTGACGGACAGCGACATCGTCCTGGCCCTCTCCAATAGCGGGGAGTCGGCGGAGGTGGTGAATATCCTCCCCATCATCCGCCGCATCGGCGCCCAGATCATCGCCATGACGGGGAATCGTGGGTCCCAGCTGGGCCAGTTCGCCAATCTCGTCATCGATGTGGGTCATGAGAAGGAGGCCTGCCCCCTGGGCCTCGCCCCTACCACCAGCACCACCACGACGCTTGCCATGGGGGATGCCATTGCCATCGCTACCATGTCGGTCCGGAATTTCAAGGCCCAGGACTTCGCCCTGTTCCATCCCGGCGGCGCCCTTGGCCGTCGCCTGCTACTGCGGGTGGAGGATGCCATGCACTCCGGAGAGGAAAATCCCGTGGTGGATGGGAGGAAGACCGCAAAGGATGCCCTCTTCATTATGACGGAGAAGGGGCTGGGGGCCGTCTCTGTAGTGGATGCGGCAGGAAAGTTCATCGGCATCCTGACGGATGGCATCGTGCGTAGGGCTCTTGCAAAGGACTATTCCTTCCTGGATGAGGCCGTGGAGAACATCATGTACACGGAGCCTCTGACCATCCGCCCGGAAAAGCTGGCGACGGAGGCCCTCTCCGTCATGGAAAAGCACAAGCCTCGGCCCATAACGGTGTTGCCCGTCATCGACGAGGAGGGAGTGCCCATCGGCATGATTCATCTGACGGACCTGTTGAAGCAGGGCGTCGTATAAGAAAATCGGGACGCAAGGTAGCGTCCCGATTTTCTTCTTCTGGAGCTATGCAGGGGGCGGGGCATCCTTCCAGTAGAGCATAAGGCAGGTCCATATTTATTTGCAACCAAGTGATATCATGTGGCAATCATCCCACAAGAAAAATGATTGACCCTAATCAGTGCTTCCTAAAGTGTCATACGAATGGAACACATACCCTATATTATCCGGAAGGAGACGGATAGATTCGTCTGACATCGGGAAGTGGGAGCAGAGGCCGGGAAAATTTGTCGTATTATTTTTTTGAACTTTTTGAAAAGACAGGGAGGAAAACTTCTTATATAACGCGAATACTAGGACAGAAGAACTCGATTGAATCACGAACAAATCGTTCGAGATGGCAGGAGGTCAATAGAAAACAGAAAGGAAGATGGGAAATGGGTTGGCATTCCTTACGCATTCGCATCATCGCAATCATCGCAGGTGCGACTTTCGTCGTGGCAACCGCAATCGGCGGTTTCTTTGCCTATCGGCTCTACGAGAGCGGCGTACAGGCACAGGAGGAAATCCGCTCGCAAATGGAACGCGATATCGAAATGGAGCTGAAAAATGAGACGCAGGTCGCCGTCTCTCTCATCGAGCAGAGCTATGCACGGCAAAAGGCGGGCATCCTGACAGAGGAACAGGCGAAAAAAGAGGCGGCGGATGCCGTACGCGCCCTGCGGTATGATGATGGCAAGGGGTATTTCTGGATCGATACATACGATGGCGTCAATGTCGTCCTGCTCGGACGTCCGACGGAGGGAAAATCGCGCATTGATCTTGTAGATCCGCAAGGCCGGCATTTCATCCGCGAGATGCTTGAGGCGGGGAAGAAGGAGGGCGGCGGCTTCACGGATCTGATGTTCCCGAAGCCGAATGAGACGGAGCCGCTTCCCAAACGCAACTATACCGTTGCGTTTGCGCCGTATCAGTGGGTGCTTGGAACAGGTGTATGGATTGATTCCATCGACGCGAAGATGGCAGCGCAAGAGGCTGAGGCGAGGGAGAAGCTTATCTGGTCGATTGCCGTATCGTGCGTGGCAGGTGCGCTGGTGGAAGTCCTCCTGCTTCTTTTCGCCGTGTGGGTAGGCAATCGCATTGCCGCACCCGTCATTTTGGTGACGGAACGTCTGCGGAAGATGGCGGAGGGGGATTTCAAGAAGCAGGAAGATGCGCACTTTGCGGCGAACGCACATCGGCGAGATGAGCTTGGGACGATGACGAATGCCGTCCTCCGCATGGAAGAGAGCCTCGGCGCACTGATTTCGCGGATTCGGAAAACAGCGGAGCGGGTGACGGACGCATCGCACCGCCTGGCGGAAAGCGCGGAGCAGTCCGCGCAGGCAAGTTCGTCCGTGGCGGAGTCTGTCGGCAATGTCGCCACTTCCTGCGCCGAGCAGACGGCGTCCGGCGAGGAGGCGAAGAAGACATCCGACGCGCTTCTTGCGAGCATGATGAATTTCACGAATACGATCGACGCGTCGGTGAAGCGCATCGAGGAAACCTCGGCGCGCGCTGACGGCGGCGGACGTCTTGTGGAGAATGCCGTTCAACAGATGCAGGCGATCCGGGAGACGGTCGATTCGGCGGCGAAGGCTGTCGAAAGCCTTGGCGAGGAATCCAAGCACATCGGATCCATCGTGGATACGATTTCGCAGATTGCGGGGCAGACGAATCTTCTGGCGCTCAATGCAGCCATCGAAGCGGCGCGTGCCGGGGAGAACGGGCGCGGGTTCACTGTTGTCGCAGAAGAAGTCGGCAAGCTGGCGGAGGAATCGCAGAATTCGGCGAGCGAGATCGCCGCGCTCATCGAATCCGTCCAGAAAAAATCGGCGGATGCCGTCGCTTCCATGCAGGCGGGCATCGGCACGGTGACGGACGGTGCAAAAGCGGTGGACGAGGCAGGCACAGCCTTTCATGACATCGCCGGCATGGTTGACGGCGTAGCGAAGGACTCGCGCTCCATGCAGGCCATCGTGGAAGAACTGCGAACCGCCGTGGCGAATATCACATCATCCGTCAATGCGATCGGAGAAAAGAGCAAGCAGGTCGAATCCGAAACGGAAAATGTCTCGGCGGCTACGGAAGAAGGCTCGGCGGCCATGGAGGAAATCGCAGCATCCAGCCAGTCGCTTGCCACCGAGGCGGAAAAGCTGAACGGGGCGGTCGCGAAGTTCTCCATTTGAGACGCGGCATCGGAGAACAGCGGAACGCCCTTCGGAATTAGAGGAATCGAAAGGAGTTGTAAAAAAACGTTTCTGTTTGCGCAGGGCGGGACAAGGGGAAAGCATCAGCATCGGAGCGTTTCCTTGCCCCGCCCTGCGCTATACATTCGACTGTCCTTTCCAAAGCAACAAACGGGGCTGTAAATCTCACGGCCCCGTTTGTCATGCGCTGCAATGGAGGGGCATCGCGCTGCACAGAATCTCCGATTGAATTTCAGAGAGGAATCCTTTATAATAAACAAAGATTATAGAAAGATAGGAGTGTGCGGCATGAATGAAAAACAACAGGGAAAACAGGAATATGCACCGCCAATGTCACCGTATGAAACGTATGAGGAAATCAACGCGTACGTCGTCGGATGGGGGCTGTTCTTTTCCGTCCTCTTCGCGCTGGCCGTCGGGTATCTCTGTCTGAAGATCGGGCAGACGGTCGATGCCTTCGCGCCTGTCTCCGTGCTTGCGATGGGCATGGCCGTCGTATTTCGGAGGAAGAACGCCTTTCCGGAGACGGTTCACATCCAGGCGATCGCGAGCGCGAGCACGAATATCCTCGGCGGCGCGATGTTCATCCTGCCGGCCTTTTTTATTTTGCATCTTGAGGGCGTCTCCTATCTCGACATGGTCATTCCCATCGTGCTCGGCGGCATTATGGGCGTCTTGCTCGCCTCGACGTTTCGCCGCTATTTCTGCGAGGAGATGGATGCGGCATATCCGTTCCCGGCGGGGCGGGCGGCGGCGCAGGTTCTTTCTTGCAACGAGGGGGCGAAAGCGCGCCTCATGGTCGTGAGCGGCGTTCTCGCGATGGCGTACGACTTTGTGCTGAACACCCTCGGCTGGTGGCAGGAAGTTCTCACGACGATGACGTTCTCGTGGGGGCAGCAGCTCGCGGAGAAATACAGGCTTGTCGTCTCGCTTGACAGCGATGCGGCGCTCCTCGGCATCGGCTACTTCACAGGCATCCGCTACGCGCTCATCATAGCGGCGGGCTCCTTCTTTTCGTGGTTCGTCTGCATTCCTGTCGTCTACTACCTCGGCGCGGAGCATGTGATGACGGTCGCGGGCAAGGAAGTATTCCTCGCCGATGCGCCTGTGCGACAGGTCTTCCTGCAATATGTGCGCCACATCGGCATCGGCGCGCTCGCGATGGCGGGCGTCATCGGGCTGTGCCAGATGGCGGGCGTGGTCGTACGCGTCGTGCGCCGCGCAATGGCGGATCTCTTCTCGCGCGGCGGCGCGGCGGGGGCGCTCCTGCGTACGCAGCTCGATCTCCCGATGAGTCAGATCGTCCTCGGCATCTTCCTGATGGCGGTTCTCTTTTCTGTCTTCTTTCATATGGCCTGCGCCGACAGCATGATGCAGACGCTTCTCGCCTTCTCCATTGTGCTGGGGTTCGCTTTCCTGCTCTCGATCGTCGGCATCAGCTCGATCGCCTTCACGGGCAACGAGCCGGTATCGGGCATGACGATCTTCATGATCATCGTATCCGCCGTCGTCATGGGGCAGGCGGGGCTTTCCGGTACGGGCGGCATGACGGCGATCCTGATGATGGCTGCGTTTCTCTGCGCCGCGCTCGGCGTCGCGGGCAACTTCATGTCGGAGCTGAAGGTCGCCTACCTCACGGGCGCGACGCCGCGCAAGATGCAGCAGTGGCAGATCGTTTCCATCGTCCTCGCCAGCTTCGTCTCCGTCGGCGTCGTCTTTCTGCTCGACAGTGCCTACGGCTACACGGGAGAAGGGGCACTCGCCGCGCCGCAGGCGAACGCGATGGCGGCTCTCGTGAAGCCGATGATGGACGGCGGAGCGGCGCCGTGGCCTCTCTACCTAGCGGGTGCCTTCTGCGCCGTACTCCTCTGGATGATGAAGGTTCCGCCGCTCGCCTTCGCCCTCGGTGCCTACCTGCCGATGGAGATCAACACGCCCGTGCTCGTCGGCGGTCTCCTCTCTTGGCTCGTCACGCATTCGACGAAGGACGAGGCTCTTGCCGCCCTCCGCCATAGCGAAGGAAGCATCGTCGCGTCAGGGTTCGTCGCGGGCGGTGCGATCGGCAGTCTCGCGAGTGCCGTCCTCCGCATCGCAGGGTTCGACTGGTTTCTCTCCGAATGGGTAAAGACGCCTGCTGCGACGTATCTCGGCATCGGGGTGTACGCCCTCCTTGGACTTTTCCTGTGGACGCGCGCGAAAGACGCCCATGAATGAAAGCGTGAAAACGCGCCCCTGTTAAAGCCTATGGCAGGGGATGGTGTTGACTGAGCAATGCACAAGGCGGCAGGAATGAAGTTGCCGTATGTGCAGACCGATGAATCACCGAGCGGCAGACCGTTCGGGCATAAGCACCTTTTCCTTGATGTGATTTTTGTAGGTTTGTCAATGATGTGAGACCGATACTTGTCGATATCCTTGACTGTGTTCTTTCCAAGCCCCGTGATTTCAGCCACTTGTTTGAGCGTGTACGAGCCCTTGGACAGCAGCTCCCGCGCATAGTTGTAGAGCTGGACATCAGAGGTCAAGAAGGCCTATATGAAGTATCTGCTGGAGCGATAAAAAGCGAGGAGTATAAGACATGAACATGGAAGCGTATCTCAAGGAGGAATACGAGTGGTTTCACACTCACCCGGAGCTCTCCTATGAGGAGGAGGCGACGACAGAGCATATCCGGTCGGTGCTGAAGCGGGCCGGGGTGCGCCTGGCGGAGTATCCTCTCAAGACGGGCCTCGTGGCAGAAATCGGAGCGGGGGAGCCCATCGTGGCACTCCGCACGGACATCGACGCCCTGCCCGTCGAGGAGCATACAGATCTGCCCCATGCCTCGAAGCACAAGGGAAAGATGCATGCCTGCGGCCACGACTTCCATATGGCAGCCGTCCTCGGGGCGACGCTTCTCCTGAAGGAGCAGGAGAAAAAGCTAAGGGGGACGGTGCGCCTTATCTTCCAGCCGGCGGAGGAGGCACCCGGGGGCGCTAGGGTCGTCATGGATACGGGGGCTCTTGAGGGGATTCGCGCCATATTCGGATTCCACGTGGTGCCCTTTGTGGAGAAGGGGACCCTCGGGATAAAGGAGGGGGCCGTGACGGCGGGCGTCGACCGCTTCGTCCTTCGCTTTCGGGGCAAGGGCACCCATGCGGCGGCCCCGGATGCGGGCCTCGACGCCATTCCCGTGGCCAGCGAGTTCGTGCTGGCGGCCCAGAACATCGTCTCCCGCCGCGTGAGCCCCTTCTCCCCTGCGGTCGTCAGTGTGACCCACCTCGAGGCGGGCAACACATGGAATGTCATCCCGGAGACGGCCCTTGTAGAGGGGACGACCCGCACCATGGGGCGGGAGGACAGAGCCCTCGTCCGGGAGGCCCTCTGCACCCTTGCTGAACATATCGCAAAGGCCCATGGACTTACGGTGGAAATCGACTGGCACGAGGGCCCTCCTGCGACGGCCAATGAGACGGACTGCATCGCCCTTGCGAGGCGTGTTGCCGAAAGAAAGGGAATCCCCTGGGTCACGCCCCCCGGCTGGATGGCGGGGGAGGACTTCGCCTACTATCAGGAGAAGTACAAGGGCGCCTTCCTCCTCGTGAGTACAGGGGACACCGTGGCGAACCACAATCCGAAATTCCACGCGGACGAGGGGGCAATCCTTCCTACGGCGGAGTATTTGGCAGAGCTCATGACAGAAGCCCTGCGCGAGCTATAAAGAAAAGACGGCTTTTCCAATTTTTTGGGGGAAAGCCGTCTTTTTTGCAGTGCTAAAGCACTTCGAGATACCAGGGGATTAGGGTGTCGCCCAGAAGGAGGGCCAGGACTGCGCCGAGGGCGAGGAAGGGGCCGAAGGCGATTGTCTCCCCCCGACTTTTTCTGCTCGTCAGGAGAAGAAAGCCGCCTATCACGGCTCCCAGCAGGAAGGCCAGCAGCAGGGCCAGGACAAGGCCGGCAGAACCGAGATAAAGTCCCAGGAGGGCGGTGAGCTTCACATCCCCGAGCCCCAGACCTCCCCTTGTGAGCCATCGTAGCAGCAGGAGAAAGAGGGCACCGGAAAGAGAAGAGGCCAGGGCACAAAGGGGAAGGCCCCCAGCCTGAAGAGCGGCAAGAAGAAGCCCGTAAAGGGCCAGGGGGAGCTGGAGACGATTCGGGAGAAGCCCCTCTCGGATATCCTGGAGGGAAAGCAGGACAAGACCTAGGAAAAGGGGGAATAGGGCGAAGCGGGAACCCATACAATCCAACAAAAGGACAAGGCAAGCCCACAGGAGCGTCACGAGGCCCAGAAGCAAATCCTCTTGCCGCCTGAGCCGAGAAAAGAAGCTGGTCATGGGCTTACTTCGTATCCGTCGTTGCGGATCCAGCCTGCTTTGTAAATTCCGCGGCAGTATGGCTGTCCAGCGTGGCCCTTGGCTCCTTACCGTCGGAACTTTTGCTGATGCCATAGACAGTCGCACTTACATCCGTTGCTTTTCCCTGAATATAGACCTTTCCCTTTGGGGGCTTGAGATTATCGATGTCCTCTACATAGTCGGTCAAATCTGAAATCTTCGTCGGATCCCTTCCCGTCTCGATGCGTGCCGTGGCGATGGCCGTATCCAGGGTGGAGAGGTCCGCCTGGACCTTAGCCGTATTGGCGGTGGTGACAGCCGCCGTGAATTTCGGCACGGCGATGGTCGCGAGAATCCCGAGGATGGCGACGGCAATCAAAAGGCCGATGAGGGTGAAGCCTTCTTCACTTTCTCGCATAAAACTACCTCCCATCTGATATCAAAAATCCAAAACCAAAAAGGCGAGCCCATTTGCGTATCTCTTTCGCCATGGGCGCGCCCTTTTCCTTTGTATAATTGTACAAATTGTCGAAATACTTACATATCCTCATCGGAGAAGGCGAATGGGAGGAGCTCCTGGAGGCTCACTACCCTCGTGTCTCCCTTGAGATTCGCCATGATGGTCCTAGGAATCTTGAACTCGGCGATGGCCTGGCGGCAGGCACCGCAGGGGGCGCAGGGGCCGGGGGTGTCCGCCACGATGGCGATGGCCTCGATATCCTTCTCCCCCTCGGAGACCGCCTTGAAGATGGCCGTGCGCTCGGCGCAGTTCGTCACGGGATAGCTGGCGTTTTCGATATTGCAGCCCCCGTAGACCTTTCCGCTCTTCGTGAGGACGGCGGCCCCCACCTTGAATTTCGAATAGGGGGAGTAGGAGTTCTCCCGATAGCGAATGGCGGTGTCAATAAGCTCCTTGTCTGTCATGAGAATCCCTCCTCTATGATGTGCTTCCAGTTAGTAGCGCTCCACGCCGGTCTTTTCCACCCGGGCAAAGACCAGGGGCCGGGCGGCAGGGGCGCTCTCGCCGATGGTGATGGCTGCCTCATAGTTCTTCGCCGACTCGCGGAGCTTGTCCTCCTTTGAGGTGAAGAGGGTGGCGATGGGCTCGCCCTTTTCCACTTTGTCCCCGTATTTTTTCAGGAGATGGAGCCCCGCAGAGAAGTCGATGGGGGCATCCTTCGTCTCCCGGCCGGCTCCCAGGATGACGCTAGTCTCGCCGATGGCCTCTGCATCCATGTGTGTGATGTAGCCGGACCTTTCCGCCACCACGTCTTTTTTATAGGGGGCCTGGGGGAATTTCGAGTAGTCGGAGAGGACGCTGGCATCGCCGCCCTGGGCCGTCACCATCTTCTCGAAGGTATGGAAGGCACTGCCATCCGCGATGGCCTTCTCCGCCAGGGCGCGGCACTCCTCCGGCGACCCCTTGCCCACGAGATAGAGCATGTTGGAGGCGAGCTGCAGGGATACCTCCCGGAGATCCTTCGGGCCCCTGCCTTTCAGCACCTCCATGGACTCGATGACCTCCAGGCTGTTGCCGATGCCCTGCCCCAGGGGTACGTCCATGTCCGTGATGAGGGCCACGGTGCGCCGGCCCGCCGCTTCGCCGATGGACACCATGGTCTTGGCCAGGTGGATGGAGTCCTCGATGGTCTTCATGAAGGCGCCGGAGCCCGTCTTCACATCGAGGAGAATGCAGTCGGAGCCGGCGGCCAGCTTCTTGCTCATGATGGAGGAGGCGATGAGGGGGATGGAGTCCACCGTGGCCGTCACATCCCGGAGGGCGTATATCTTCTTGTCCGCCGGAGCGAGGTTGCCAGACTGGCCGATGACACTGACACCCAGGGTCTTGACGATTTCCATGAATTTTTCCCGGGAGAGGGTGGTGTTGTAGCCGGGGATGGCTTCCAGCTTGTCGATGGTTCCGCCCGTGTGGCCGAGGCCCCGGCCACTCATCTTCGCTACCTTGCCGCCGCAGGCCGCTACAATGGGGGCGCAGATGAGGGTCGTCTTGTCCCCCACGCCGCCGGTGGAGTGCTTGTCCACCTTTTTTCCGGGGATGGGGGAGAGGTCGATCATGTCGCCGGATGCCGCCATGACCTTCGTGAGCTCCGCGATTTCGTGCTCATCCATACCCCGAATCCAGATGGCCATGAGCATGGCGGACATCTGGTAGTCGGGGATTTCTCCTGCCACGAAGCCATTTATCATAAAGGCCAGCTCCGCGTCCGTGAGCGCCTCTCCGTGCTTCTTCTTCGTAATCAAATCATACATGCGCATAAAGAAAACCTCCTTTTATAAACAGGCAGAAATTTACCAGATAAAGAGACCGGCGATGCCTGCCGAGAGCAGGGATACGAGGATGCCCGAGAGGAGCATGTAGCCCACGTTGCGGGAAATCAGGTTATTCTTGTTCTCATCCACGAGACCCCGGAAGCAGCCGATAATCATGCCGACGGTGGAGAAGTTTGCAAAGGAGGTGATGAAGACCGTGAGGACGCCCTGCATATGGCGGCTGTAATTTGCGAGGGTGTCCTGGACGTTCAGCATGACGACGAACTCATTCGTCACCAGTTTCGTGCCCATATACTGGGCAAGGGCAAAGGCCTCCGCCGTGTCGAGGCCCAGGAGCCAGGCAAAGGGGAACATGATGCAGCCGAGGATATTCTCCAGGGAAAGAATCGGATGGACTGCCATGAGGAGCACGTCGATGAGCTTTGCGAGTGCCACGAAGGCGATGACGTTGGCGCAGATGATGAGCACCAGGCGACCGGCTCCCAGGATGGAGGTGCCCAGGAAGGAGAAGAAGGGCTCCCGCTCCCTTTCCCCGTCATTTATGGTGGCGATGACATCCTCCTCCTCGGAAATCCTCACGGGATGGAGGAGGTTCGTGACGATGAGGGCGTTGATGACATTCAGGGGGACGGCCGTCAGGATGAATTCCGCCGGCATCATCTTCGTGTAGACGCCGATGAGGGCCGCCGTGACGCAGCTCATGGACATCATGGCGAGCGTCAGGCACCGATCCGCCTTCATGCGCTTCAGCTGCAGGGTGGAGACGGCGAGGGCTTCCGTATTGCCTAGGAACATCATCTCGATGGCAAAGAAGGACTCAAACTTCGGCTCCCGGGTCAGGAAGGCCAGAACCTTTCCTATCCATTTGATGACGAAGGGCAAAAGGCCGATATACGTCAGGATATCGAACATGGGGACCACCAGCAGGATGGGCAGGAGCGCCGAGGTGAAGAAATTCATCTGGGGCACATGGACCCAGTCCGGGAAGGCGAAGGCGATGCCTTCATAGGCCACGCTGACGAGGGCCGTGAAGCCCGCCGCTGCCGCCAGGACGATGTCGCGGCCGATGGGAAAGGTGGTAAGGAACCAGGCGACGAATACGTTGATGGCGAGGAGCGCCCCGACGCTTCGCCACTGGATATCCCGCCTTCGCTTCGAGGCCAGGACGCCGACGGCGAGGAACAGCACGACACCCAGCAGGTTGATAAGGAAAAAGAACATGGGAAGTCCTCCTTTGCAAGAATTTTACTCGAGTCAATCGACTATTCTGACTTTATTTTACCCTATTTGCAGATAAAAAAAAAGGACGTGTGGGTAAAAAATAGGGAATCCACACGTCTTTTCGTTCTTATTTCTCTTATTCTATCGCAGAGAGGATGAGCTGCAGGAGAAAGAGCAGCCCGAGGCCGTAGTTGATGGCCGAGACGCTCCTTGCCTTTCCCGTAAAGGCCTTCATCATGGGATAGGCGGCAAAGCCGAAGGCGAGACCCGTGGAGATGCTGTTGGTGAGGGGGATCAGCACTACGATGAGGAAGGCGGGGAACCACTCGGAAAAGTCGGCAAAATTGATGCGCTCAAGCTGCTGCATCATCATGGCCCCGGTGATGATGATGACGGGGGCCACGGCGCTCTCCGGCACGTAGGTGAGGAGCGGTACGAAGAAGAGGGAGGCCAGGAAGAGCACCCCTGCTGTCACCGCCGTCACGCCCCGGCGACCTCCCTCAAGGATGCCCGCGGCACTCTCCGCTGCCGCCACCGTGGGGCTGGTGCCCAGAAGAGCGGAGAGGGCCGCCGTGGCGGCAGAGGCCCGGAAGGCGCGAGGGAATCGCCCCTCCTTCGGCAGCAGCCCCTCCAGGAGGCCGATAGACTCGAAGACGAGGATCATGGTCATGGAGAAGAAGGCGATGAAGAAGGGGATGGAGAATACATGGGAATAGTCCAGCTGCCCCACGATGGAGGGGTACTCCGGCAGGCGGGAGAGCTCGATATCGAGATGGGAGGGAGGCAGGGCCCCCGTGAGATAGGATACGAGGGAGGTCAGGAGAATGGCCAGGAAGAAGCCACCCGTCACCTTTCGCTGGTGGAAGAAGAGACAGAGCACCAGTCCCAGGAGGGAGAGGAGGGCGGCAGGGCTTGACAGGTCCCCTAGCGCCAGGATAGAGTTCGTGCCGGCCTTTATCAGCTTCGCCTTTTCGAGGCCGATTTCCACCAGGAAGAGTCCGATGCCACAGGTGATGGCGCATTTGAGGGACAGGGGCACTGCGGCGGCGAGGACCTTGCCCGCCCGGGTCAACGTGACGAGGAGAAAGGCCAGGGCGGAGAGAAAGGCGATGCCAAGAGCCCCCTGCCAGGAGAAGCCCAGATTCGTCACCACCGTATAGGTGAAGAAGGCGTTTATCCCCATGCCCGGGGTCAGGATGATGGGGGCATCGGCAAAGAGACCCATGAGGAGGCAGCCGATAAAGGAGATGAAGATGGTGGCGAAGACGCTGAGCTCCTGGGGGATACCTGCATCTGCCAGAATCATCGGGTTCACGATGATGATGTAGGAGATGGCAAAGAAGGAGGTGATGCCAGCAAAGACCTCCTTGCGCAGCCGGGTGAAAGCCATGGAATAATCCTTTCTACGCGATTTCTATTGTTTTCCTTGAGTTTAGCAGATGGCGGCTGTTCTTGGAAAGGACAGGTGGCTTTTTCACCGAGAAAAGCTTGACACATACCCAGCAGCAGGAAGTCTTGACCGCTTGGGCACTTGTACACTACAATAAAGAAAATATCGGAGGTGGATTGTATGCTGGATTTAGAGGCCCTGCTCCAGGCCATGCCGGAGACCTATCGCCAACGGCTGGTGGAGCGCTCCTATGGAAAGGACATGCCCCTCGTCCTGAAGGGGGAGGCGGCGACACGGGTTTTGTTCCTGCTGGAGGGAAAGGGGCGGGTGTCGAATGAGTTTGTTGATGGACGCCGCTATAGCTTCGCGGGCCTCCTGGCCCCGGATCTCGTGGGGGAGTTCGAGGCCCTGGCGGGGGCAAAGACCTATGCCTCCACCTGCGAGACAATCACGCCCTGCCGCATCCTGGAGATGGCAAAAAATAATTTTTGCGCCTGGCTCCGGGAGGATGGGCGGGCTGCCTATGAGATTGCCTGCCTCATTGCGCGGAAATCCTATCCTACCTCCAGTGCGACGGGAGGCATCAAGTTCACCTCCACGGAACAGCGTCTGGCCGCCTTTCTCCTGCGTCACCTGTCAGGCATGACGGGGGATATACGGCTGGCTAGCTCCCGTCAGGAGATTGCCGATGAGATTGGCACCAGCGTTAAGACGGTGAACCGCACCGTCATGAAGCTTCGGGAGGAGGGGAAGCTGGGCCTCCTTCACGGCAAGCTGGTGGTGACGGAGGAGCAGCGGGAGGCCCTGAAGGAATACCTGGAGGATATATAAGGCGCAGGGTCAGATATCCCAGTGGAGCCCCTCGGGGTTCGGCGTGGCCTTGTCGATTTCCGTGAGAATCCAGGAGGCGTTGTCATGGGTGGCGGCAAAGGCCTCCTCTAGGGCGGCCTTGTTCTTCTCGGGAACCGCCATGGAGTGGAGGGCCATGTGCATGTAGTCCTTGGCGATAAGGGTGGTGCCCCGCTCGGCGGCGAGCTGCG